>DUAO01000039.1 GCA_012960805.1 Flavobacteriales bacterium
GATAAAGGAGCAAAACTCATAGCCATTCTATGGTCCTTATAAGTTTCAATTATTTTAGAAGAAGTGAGTTTTATTAGTTCCTTTTCTACTGCATCTATCCTATTTGTTTCTTTATCCTTTAAGGTTTGTATTCCTCTTATTTCCGGATTATTATTTACTGCAAAAAGCGTGCATTTTAGGGGTTGATATAAATCAGGTATTGCTAATAAGTTGATGTGTTTTGGAAAATTAATATTCTTGTTTTTTGTCAGGATTAAAGTGTTATTTTCAAAAACAGAAGAGACTCCCAACTTCTTGAAAATAGCAGTTGCTTTTTTATCTCCTTGAATAGATTTTTCAGAAAGTCCGTTTAGTTTAATGTTACAACTTTTAGAAAGAGCCGCTATCTCAAACCAAAATGTTGCTGCCGACCAATCCGATTCTACTTCAAAGTTTTTAGCAATATAATTTTGAGGTTTTACTTCAATTGTGTTCCCATTCCAACTACTCTCTCCTCCAAATTCTTGCATGAGTTTCAAAGTCATTTTGATATAAGGTTTCGAAACAATTTCACCCTCAATTTTAAGATTTAATCCATTTTCTAGAGTTGGGGCAATCAGTAGTAAAGCCGAAATAAATTGAGAACTAACACTCCCATCAATGGTGATTTTTTCTCCTTTCAAATCTTTTCCTGTTATCTTTAATGGAGGAACCCCCTCTTTTTCTGTATATTTTATTTCCGCACCTAAACTTTGTAATGCCCCAATTAATTCTATAATGGGTCTTTCTTTCATTCTATCAGTTCCAGTTAAAATACATTCCTTTCCTTCTCTTATAGCAAGATAAGCAGTTAAGAAACGAAAAGTAGTACCGGCTGTACCAACATCAATAGTTTCGGTATTATTAACTAATGCTTTTTGTAAACTAATTGTATCATCAGAATCTGATAGATTTTTAATTTCAAAATCTTCTTTACAAAGCGCCTTAATAATTAGTAATCGGTTAGAAATACTTTTGGAGGAAGGTAAATCAATCTCACATTCTATCACTTTTGTAGGATGGGAAACCTTATAATTCATTTGTAGAAAATAAATTGTCAATGCTGCAATTACCTATGCCTTCCAAAAGTGAAAAATTTATTTTTCCGACTTTATTTTTTTTATCGTTTAGCAAAAATTGTATCAATTTATTTTTAGCAGGATTGTATGGTAATGTAAAATTGGACAAAATATAAGTGGTGATTTCTCCTTTCTCAATTTCAGTTAAATTGGACATTTTACTTTCGATTAGCATACCTAGTGCAATGGCTTGTCCATGAAATACAGGTGTTCCTCTTTGCAGATAATAACTCTCAATGGCATGTCCGAAAGTATGTCCGAAATTGAGTTTTTTTCGTTCGCCTTTTTCTTTAGGGTCATTCAATACTATCTTGTTTTTAATTGTAATTGAATGTACAATCACCTCCTTCCAAATCAAATCATGAAAGTTTGTTTTAGTGAGTTCTACCCAAAAATCTTTATCAGCAATAAGTGCATGTTTTACCACTTCTGCAAAGCTAAATACCAATTGGTTTTCATCTAGTGTTTTTAGAAATTCAGGAGCGATTAAAACCACCTTTGGATTAGCAAAAATCCCAATTTGATTCTTCAATCCTTTAAAATCTATCCCTAATTTCCCTCCAACTGAGGCATCTACCATAGCCAATAAAGTAGTAGGGATTTGCACAAAATCAATTCCTCTTTTGTAGGTAGAAGCACAAAAACCTCCCATATCGCCAATCACTCCACCACCCAAATTTATCAGTAGTGCGTTTCTATCAAAATTATTTTCGGTGAGTTGCTGCCAAATAAAATTGCAAGTGACAATATTCTTGTTTTCTTCCCCTGATTTTATTTCAATAATTAAAGCATTATTGAGTTGAGGGTGAGCACCTAAGAAAATAGGAAGGCAATCCCTTTTTGTATTTTTATCAACTAAAATTGCAATTTGCGAATAGTCCTGAAAGTTAAATTCTGAAAGCGAATTTTCTCCAATTACAATTGGATAATTATTTGCCTGAATTATCATTATTCTGTAATTTCTACAAGAGGGTTTCCTGTGCAACCATTCGGATATGCAGTACCTAAAATAGTGCTGATTGTTGGTGCAATATCTTTGATGTGTATTTTTCTATCGGTTTGCCCTTGCTTGATATTTCCTCCCCAAAAAATAAGGGGAACATGGGTATCATAACTGTAAGACGAGCCGTGAGTAGTACCACCATTTTCCCAATATTTACTAATCCATCCCGTTTGCAACGCTACCATTACATCTCCAGATCTTTTTTGGTTATATCCTCTTTGAATCAGTGCGTGAAAGGAATTTTGGTATTCATTATTGTGCATTTGTTTAGCAGTAAAAGTGTTTTTTACTCCATCAATATTTAATAAGAAATCCGCACATATTTGTTGTGCTTTTTCCAGGTCTAATCCTTTTTCAGTTATCACAGCATGATTTAAAAACAATTGATTATTGGAATAATTTTTTACCCATTCTCCTTCACCAAAAGTTGTGTTTAAATGCAATTTTAAGCCATCAATCATCACTGTGCTTTCAAAATATCCTGCTGGAATTTTTCGTTCCAAAAGTTCCTTGGGCTCAGAAACTACTCCATGGTCAGCCGTGAGAAAAAGCACCACATTTTCAAAGCCTACTTTGCTATCAATGCTTTTTAAAAGTTGGGCAATGTCTTTATCCAATTTCATGTAAGTATCCACTAATTCAGGAGCATGTGGACCGTATTGATGCCCGATATAATCGGTAGAAGAATAACTGACAAACAAGCAATCGGTTGTTTTGTTTCTCCCCAACTTTTCTTCTTTCAAAATCCGAATGGCTAAATCATTCAAAATAGTATTTCCAAGAGGCGTTTTTTTAATGGAAGCCCTTCCGTTTACTTTCAGAAGCGTATCCAAATTGTGGGTAAATTCATTCTTTACATTCCATATTCCACTCATGTATTTTGACACCTTATCGCTTGTGTTTACCTCTTGCAACCATTCAGGTAATGCGTCCATATAATAGGAAGAAGAAATCCAATTTCCATTTCCATCCATCCAATAGGCAGCATCCCCTGAATGCCCAGCAGGCAAAATTGCACCTCTATCCTTTAAGGAAATCCCAATTACTTTTCCGTCATTAAAAAGTTTCAACTCATCAGAGAAAGTAGTGGTAAGCATATTGTGTGGCGACATTTTCCCTGCAGATGAAGTATCTCCAATTGTAATCGTGGTATTATCCCCAGTGCAATAAACAGATATTCCATTTGTTTTGTCATACCAATCATTTGCAATTATTCCATGAACAGAAGGGGTGGTGCCGGTATAAATAGAGGCATGTCCAGGACCTGTAAAAGTAGGTGTATAACCAAAATTAGTATTTCTGAAAAAATGCCCTTCATTCACTAATCGTTTGAATCCATCTTTACCAAAATCATTCCAAAAACGATAAATATAATCGTAACGCATTTGATCCACTACAACACCAACTACTAATTTTGGTTTTTCTTGTGAAAAGGATAAGGTGACAATTAAACAATTTAGTAATGTAGTAGTTATAAGTTTTTTCATTTTATTTTTTATTTAATAAGTATCTTCTTTTCTACTGTGCCGTCATCAAAGATATAGAAAAGGGTTTTATTTTCTTTAAAGGGAGTTTTTCTTCCCAAAAAATCTACTATTTTGATAAGTTTCTTTTGGAGGTAATCCTCATTTATTGTTGTAGGTAGAATACTCAATGTTGTATTAATAATAGAATCACATCCAAATTGATTGACAAGCGTATCTATAAAAATTCCAGCAGTTGTTCGATACATGCCTCCTAATAAAATACTATCACCATTAGCTATCGAGATAGATTGAGTTGATGATGCTGTAGGTACAGTAGAAAGTTCTATTACAATAATATCAGAATACCCTAATGTATCAAGAGTATTTGAAATATAAAAACCGTCAGTGTTTAGATAAGAAGTGTCAAAAAGCAAACTATCTCCCTCACAAATAGATTGCGGATTATAATCAAACTCCAATACAAATAAGCCCGACTGCACATCTGAAGCTAAAATAATACCTGAAGGAAGCAAAGGGTCAACCCCCCAATTTCCTGCAAACCCGTTATGGTTATCTGGTAAGTAGGTGTCATAATATCCTGCTTTTATCGGATTATTAGGGTCAGAGATATCAAAGATTTGCAAGCCATCATGATAATAAGAAACATAAACAAAATTATCTCTGATAATTAAATTATGGGCGATTGAATTAGCATCTACTCCAGAATTAAAAAGAGCAATAACAGACATATTACTTAAATCTGAAACATCAATTACTTTTAAAGATAAACCATGGTTTTCATCCGCTAATACATAAGTGTTATCTTTTTTCCACCCTGAATGATTGGTTCCTTGTTGTGGGTATGATGTTAAACTTCCTATATATACTGGATTGTTTGTACTCATTTCATATATCTGTAAGCCGTTGGAAGTGCAATTAAAATAACCAGTGTCATTTTCTACATATAAATCATGACAAGAAAATCCCATATTAAAAAGAAAAGTTGGTTGAGTAGGATTGGAAATATCCAAAACATCACCATTGGTAGAATAGAGTTTTTTGTTTATAATATCGATAAACATATTATGTGATGTGGAGATTAAAGAATTGGAATTATAAACAAGTGAAACCGAATTAGGAAGATTAGTTAAATCAATAATTTGAAGTGTAGAAGTTCCTTGGTCACAAACTCCATATAAGTAATTATCCATTGAAAAATAATCTCTATGTGTAACAGAAAATTGTTGAGCTCCTGGTACAAATGCCGCCTCATAACATTGAGTAGGATTTGTAACATCAATAATATGAGTTCCCATAGTAGATCCAATTACTGCATATTCTCCTCCATTAATTGCTACTCCATATACATCCGTATAGCTTCCTCCAAGTCCATTGATAGGCAAGGTCGAATCTGACCAATGGTATAATAAATTGACATTATCATTTAAGAAAGTACAGCTTGTATCATCAATAGTAGCAGATGGATTATAATTTACTGCAAATGGTAATGTACATCCTAATACAGGACAAGCTGTAGAATTTATACTAAATATATTACTACCAAAAGTATAACTCCCTTGTAGATTCCCAGAAGAAATTACATTACTTAAAGAATCAACTAAAATATATGAACCCCCTTGCCATCCATCACCATAAGTATCAAACATATTAAAATCATAACAGCCATTTGGCACACAAATATCTACTAAATATAATGTATTATCCTGATATAGTTGATTTGTAGAATCTATTACATTTCCTGCAGAATCCGTAACACTCCATGATACTTCTGAGGCCCATATTCCAGTTGTTAACTGTAAAGTGAGTAAGTTATCATAACATGGTGGAGGTGGAATTAAGGGCACGCAAAATGGAACAAAATCAAATGAAAAAGATCCTTGTAAATCTCCATTACAAACAATAGTATTATTTGAATCAAGGATATAAAATGAGCCGCCTTGCCATCCATTACCATAAGTATCGTACATATTAAAATTATAACATCCGTTTGGCAAGCAAATAGTATCATAATAAGTTGTTGAATCTGCATAAGTTTGAGAAGTAGAATCAATCAAATTTCCTATTGAATCTGTAATAGACCAAGAAACTTCTGAAGCCCAATCTCCAGTATTTAATTGTAAGACAACTTCATTGAATTGACACTCTGTAGAACAAAAGGGAGAGTTTAGATTAAATAAATTTGTACCAAATGAAAATGATCCTTGTAGGTTTCCAGAAGAAATCAAGACTCCTAATGAATCAACTAATTGATAAGATCCTCCTTGCCATCCATCACCATAAGTATCGTACATATTAAAATTATAACATCCGTTTGGCAAGCAAATAGTATCATAATAAGTTGTTGAATCTGCATAAGTTTGAGAGGTAGAATCAATCAAATTTCCTATTGAATCTGTAATAGACCAAGAAACTTCTGAAGCCCATGTGCCAGTGGTTAATTGTAAAACAACTTCATTATATTGGCAATTTTGTCCAAATCCTAAGAAAGGAAAGAATAATAAAATTATTATCTTTTTCATTTCTTCCTATTTTTAATTGTAATGACTCCAAGTGATAAAACAACTGCAACTAATACATCTGCAATTGGAGGTACGTTTGGCCAAACAAAATTCCAAATACAAACCAGAACAAGCCAGATAAACCACAAGAAGTCAAAATCTTTAATCTTCATTTTATAAATATAATATACTAGCAAACTTACAAATAGTCCCCAAAACATACCTCCCAAAATATCAAAAGGATAATGAACCCCTAAATAGACTCTACTAAAACCTATAAGGACCGCCCAAGAGAATAAATGTGCAAATCCCCAAAAATTCCTAAAAAGTAAAGCAATAAAAAATGCAAGAGCAAAACAGTTAGAGGCATGAGATGAAATAAACCCGAAAGGGCCTCCACATCCATCAACAACTCTTATGCTTTCTAAAAAATGACATGGCCTGGCTCTTTCAAATACTTCTTTAAAAAGATGAACACTTCCAAAATCAGCTATAAAAATTAGTAATCCTAATGCTAATAATATTTTAATGAATTGATCTGAGAATTGTTTGTAAATTAAATAAAGAATATAAATATAAAGTGGAATCCAAAACCATTTTGAGGAAATAAGAATCATTAGCTGATCCATTTGTTCCCAGCCTGAAGAATTAATTATTCTAAATAAATATTCATCTATTTTCTGTAGGATTTCCATTATTCATTGAGTTTTTTCCAGATTAAATCTTTTAGTTCTGTAAGACCTTGCTGAGCTACTGAGGAAATAAATAAAAAAGGAAGGTCAGTTGGCAATTCTTTTTTAATTTCTCCTATCAATTCCTCATCCAACATATCCGATTTACTGATGGCGAGTATCCTGTTCTTATCCAATAATTCTGGATTGTATTTTCGTAATTCTCCTAATAGAATTTCGTATTCTTTTTTAATATCATCCGAATCAGCAGGCACTAAAAATAGTAAGGTAGAGTTCCGTTCAATATGGCGTAAAAATCGTAACCCTAATCCTTTGCCTTCAGAAGCCCCTTCAATAATCCCAGGAATATCAGCCATAATAAAGGATTTGTGATCCCTGTAAGAGACAATACCTAAGTTAGGGACTAAGGTGGTAAACGGATAATTTGCAATCTCAGGTTTTGCCGCTGATACCACAGAAAGCAAAGTTGATTTCCCTGCATTCGGAAATCCTACCAAACCAATATCTGCTAATACTTTTAATTCTAAAATAAATGAACCTTCTACTTCATCACCACCAGGCTGGGCGTATCTTGGCGATTGATTAGTTGGCGATTTGAAATGAGAGTTTCCTCTGCCGCCCATTCCTCCTTTAACGATTATATGTTCTTGCTCATTTTCTGTGATTTCAAATAATATTTCTCCTGTTTCGGCATCCTTTCCTATCGTACCTAAGGGTACATCAATATAGCTGCTTTTCCCGTCTTTGCCAAAACTATGATTTCCAGTTCCGTTACCTCCATGCTCTGCAAAAATATGTCTTTTGTATCTTAGGTGGAGTAGAGTCCACATTTGTTTATTGCCCTTAATGATGACACTACCACCATAACCACCATCTCCTCCGTCAGGACCTCCTTTTGAAGTATTTTTATCCCTTAAGAAATGAGAAGACCCCGAACCTCCTTTGCCTGAACGGCAAAAGATTTTTACATAATCGACAAAATTTGAATTTTTAACTCTCATTTAAAGATTGTCAATAACAGAGTTTAATCTTAGAGCAATATCCTCAATTGAACCTGTGCCCTTAATTTCAGATAATTTATTTTGGGCTGCATAAAATTCTTTAAGCGGTGCGGTTTTATTATTGTATTCGTTAATTCTGTTTGCAATAATGTCTTTATTTTGATCATCAGCTCTGCCAGAATCCTCTCCTCTGGCAAGTAATCTTTTTATTAATTCAGCATCCTCTACTTTTAAGGACAGCATAGCAGAAATGGAAGTTCCTTTTTCTTCTAACAAATTATCCAAAGTAGTGGCTTGCGCAGCAGTTCTTGGGAAGCCATCAAAAATAAAACCATTAGCAGCTGGGTTGTTATCTAATTTAGAAGAAATCATAGCAATTACCACTTCATCCGGAACTAAATCTCCTCTATCCATTAATGCTTTTGCTTCCATTCCAAGAGTTGTTCCTGCAATTATTTCACCCCTTAGGATATCGCCAGTGGATAAATGCACCAAATTGTATTTATCAATTAATCGGTTCGATTGCGTTCCTTTTCCAGCACCTGGAGGGCCAAATAATACTAAGTTTAACATTGTTTTTATTCGTTTTTCAGTTTATAAATATGTGGCAAATTACGGCCAATTTCATCATAATCTAAACCATAACCTACAACAAAATCATTAGGAATTGATTTTCCTATATAATCGATAGAAATATTGCTTTTGTAAGATTCCTGTTTAAACAATAATGTAGCAATCTTGATATCTGCTACATTTTCTTTTTTAAGTAATGACATAATTTTATTCAAAGTAATACCAGTGTCAATAATGTCCTCTAGAATTATAATGTTTCTGTTAGATATATCATTACTTATTCCAATAAGTTGATTTACTGTTCCTGTAGTTTCAGTGCCTGAATATGAGGAAAGTTTGATAAAAGAAATCTCCGCATTCGGAATTGTAATCTTTCTCATTACATCCGCAGCAAACAAAAAAGCCCCATTCATTATAGCAATAAAAAGTGGATCTTTTACTCCACTGTTATTAATCTGATTAGCCATTGAATGCACTATTGCTGAAATTTCAGTTTCAGGAATGTAAATTTCAAAAGTTTTATCGTGTAGTTTTATCTGTTGCATTAGCGCTTCCAATTTGCTGAATTAAGTTCTGCCTCTACTGTATCTTCTACAGTTATTTTTACCGATTTATAATCAGTACCATTTTTTACATTGAATTCTCGGTGCGCATTATCACAAAAAGGCAATGCCTTGCTCAATCCGCAAGAGCAAATGCTGTATTTCCCCCCTTTATATAGTTTTATGGTTTTCATTTAATGATTAGACCAAACTTTTCTTAGCGTTAACTGCTCATTAGTTGCGTTTTTTGATTTTACAAACTCCATTAACTGATAATGATTGCCAATAGGTAAAGTAATTACTATTCCTGAAAACTTTTTCTTAATTGTAAAAGTAACTTCCTTTTTGTAATCTTTTAAAATATCAGCAAGTTTTCCTTCTATTCCCTTTCCATTTATTTTGCTTATTTCATCTTCGGGAGCAATTCCGTTTTTATCAGTAACCGAATTCGGTTCTACTTTTTTGATAATTACTTTTTGGTTTTCTTGTGCTGCAATAAAACCAAAATATTGAGCAGAAAGATTAGTATTTTTCTTTTCTTTTAATTCCAAACCAACAACTTCCAAAGCCGTTTTTAAAGTAGGAATATAATCTTCAGTTCCATAAATATGATTTTCAAAAATCTCAGCTACTTTTAGCCCCCCAAATTTCACACAAATGTTTCTAAAATCATCTTCAGAATATCCTTTATCTTTTACCGCAAACTCTTCATAAAGTTCTTTCATTACAGAGTGTAAACTATTCTTTCCTTCCGTATTTCTGATAATTTCCAAATCTACCATTAGCATACAAAGTGCAGCATCTGGGTAAATAGAAGTTTTGC
Organism: Flavobacteriales bacterium; assembly: GCA_012960805.1. Lineage (GTDB taxonomy): Bacteria > Bacteroidota > Bacteroidia > Flavobacteriales > BACL11 > UWMA-0277. The sequence goes on from DUAO01000039.1 coordinate 9,717, forward strand.
GATCAGGTGCTCCTAATTTATAGCCATCTAACCAATTGTCAAAACCACTATCGGCAACCGAAAGGTTAAATCTTCCATAATTTGTAAGGTGTCTTTCCAAGTTCTGATTTTGGGTTTTCACAAATTCTTTCCAAGAGAAAACTCCTGAATTGTAAAGCATCATATCCCCCATATAAGTGGTAACACCTTCCGCTACAAAACCAGTTCTAAAGTAATTTTCTTTTGTATAATCATAAGGATACATCTCAACTGGCCTGATTGCTTTTATATTCCAAGTATGATACAATTCATGGGAGCAAACCCCCAATAAATCCTCATATCTTTTATCCATGATTTCGTTTCCAGGACCTAAAAGTAAAACGGTATTTTTGGTGTGTTCTACTCCATGATAACTTCTGAAAGGAGTAACTTGAAAGAAGTAATGGTACTCATCCACAGGAAAACCTCCAAAATGTTTTATTTGACTTTGAGTAAAAGCGGTGAAGTCTTTATTTAATTTCCCCCAATCTGGTGAGCACTCTCCTTGAAACCATAGGTGAAAAGTAATATCCCCCACATTATAGGTATTGTGTTGTAGGTTATCTGAACAAATAATTGGTGACTCTGACAAAGCATCATATCCCTTTATGCTGAGTGTATTTTCCTTTCTCTCCATTGATGAGGCGATCTCATAATTTTTAGGAATATTTAATTCAATTTTATATTCTTCTTCCATTCTATCCACAATATAGAACATACAGTGTACAGGGTTTAAATACAGTTGATGCTCATCTAAATAACAAGAACCTGCATTTAATTGATTAGCATAAAAATTATAAACAATAGTAATCTCCATTGCACTTTTAGTTTCCGCTTCCCATAAATCTTTTGTTATTTTCTTAAATGCTAGTGGATTGTTATTTTCATCAAAAGCTCCCCATTTCTGTATGTTCTGAGCAAAATCTGCCAGTTCGTATCTTCCAGGCCTCCATGCAGAAAGTTGAAATTGCATGCTATCTTTCCCTAAAGTAGAAGCAGATAGTTCAAAATCAACATAATGCCTATGAGGGTTGTTGTAAGAAATGGAATAGTTTATCATTGTAAAGATTTAAGTTGCAAACTTACAAATTTTAAGGCGTTTGGTCTCTTATAACAAATGATACATTTTGTTTACATTTGCAGGAAAACTAGAAGAAAGCATGAAGAAAGAAGCAGTAAAATATGATTGCAACCATTTTGAAGGACATAGTCCTTGTAAACCAAACAAACAATTTGATGTGCAATGTGATGATTGTTCTCATTATGATAAGAATACATCTTCTATTATTTTTTTAGACACCAAGAAAGCATTATTACAAGAGATTTTTAAGATTTGTAATTTTACTCAACAGGATGTTTTGGATAATGGCACAGAAAGATCACTTATAAAACAAGGACAAACAACTAGAATATTATTTATTAAGTTAGGAGCAATTGGTGATGTTATTAGAACTACACCTTTATTAGAAAAATATAAAAAAGAATATGGTAATTGCCATTTTACTTGGATTACCCATAGTCCTCAAGTAGTCCCAAAAGATGAGGTAGATGTAATTTATAAATGGGACGAGTCTTCTGTTTCTATTTTAGCAAATCAAGAATTTGATATTGCCGTAAATTTGGATAAAGACAAAGAAGCATGTATGTTACTCGCTCATGTAGATGCTAGAGATAAATTTGGGTTTCTATGGAAAGATGGTCATATTAATACTGCAACTGATAAAGCAGAACACAAACTTCTTACCGGAATTTTTGATCATATTTCTAAAAAGAATACCCTTAATTATTTAGAGGAGATTTTTGAAATCTGCCATTTTGAGTTCAATCAGGAAGAATATACGCTAAACTTAAATAAAAATTTGAGTGATAAATGGAGTGAGAAATTAGCCAAGTTAGCCAAAGGAAAAACGATAATTGGACTTAATACAGGCTGTGGGGAAAGGTGGAAAACTCGTCTTTGGCCTAAAGAATATTGGGTAGAACTTATCAAAGATTTAGAAAAACAAGGTTATTTCTGTTTGCTAATGGGTGGGCCTGCTGAGGATGAGATGAATAGGTATTATCAGTTGAAAACTAGAGCAACTTACTTGGGAACTTTTAGCCTGGAAGAATTCATTGCAATTACTAATAATACTGAAATAATTGTAACGCCAGTAAGCATGATGATGCACATTGCCTTAGCTCTTAAAAAGCAAATGATGTTATTTCATAACATCTTTAATGTACATGAATTTGAATTGTATGGTAGAGGAATAATTATTGAACCTACTTCTGGTTGCGATTGCTATTTTGGGAACTCTTGTGGTAGAGAAAAAAGATGTATGAACGATATATCAGTTCAAGATGTTTTATCTAATATTGCAATCTTAAATAGAAATTTAAAAAAATAGTAAAATGAACTATGATGTTATTGTATTAGGAAGTGGTCCTGGAGGATATGTAACTGCTATCCGAGCGTCACAATTAGGATTGAAAGTGGCAGTTATTGAAAAAGAAAGTCTTGGTGGAATTTGCCTAAATTGGGGATGTATTCCAACTAAAGCGCTTTTAAAATCTGCTCAAGTATTTGAGTACATTAGCCATGCTGAAGATTACGGAATTACTGTAAAAAGTGCAGATGCTGACTTTCCTGCCATTATAAAGAGAAGTAGAGATATTGCTGATGGAATGAGTAGCGGAATTGCCTACTTACTTAAAAAGAATAAAGTGGAGGCTGTTAATGGTTTTGGAAAAGTAAAACCAGGAAATAAAGTTTCGGTTACTGCTGATGGAAAATCTACTGATTATTCTGCTAAACATATTATTATAGCAACTGGTGCTAGAAGCAGAGAATTACCAAATTTACCACAAGATGGTAAAAAAGTAATCGGTTATCGTGAGGCACTTTCCTTGCCTGCTGCTCCGAAAAAGATGGTTATTGTTGGTTCTGGAGCGATAGGAGTGGAGTTTGCTTATTTCTACAATGCAATGGGTGTTGAGGTTACTGTGGTGGAGTTCATGCCAAACATTGTTCCTGTTGAGGATGTTGATATTTCTAAGCAATTACAAAGATCGTTTAAAAAGTCAGGAATTAAAGTAATGACTAACTCATCAGTGGAGAAAGTAGACGCTACAGGTGCTGGATGTAAAGTACTTATAAAAACAAAAACCGGGGAAGAAACTATTGAGTGTGATATAGTTCTTTCTGCTGTTGGGATTGCTGCAAATATTGAGAATATTGGATTGGAAGAAGTAGGAATTAAAACAGATAAAGGAAAAATTTTAGTAGATGATTACTACAACACAAATGTAAATGGCTACTATGCGATTGGTGATGTATTATCAACTCAAGCTCTTGCCCATGTTGCTTCTGCTGAGGGCATTACTTGTGTAGAGAAAATTGCAGGACACAATCCTGAACCAATTGATTATGGTAATATCCCCGGGTGTACTTATGCTAGTCCAGAGATTGCATCAGTAGGAATGACTGAGGCAGTAGCCAAAGAAGCAGGGCATGAAATCAAAGTAGGGAAGTTTCCTTTTACAGCATCTGGTAAAGCATCAGCTGCTGGCCATAAAGATGGTTTTGTAAAAGTTATTTTTGATGCTAAATATGGAGAATGGTTAGGTTGCCATATGATAGGTAATAATGTTACAGAAATGATTGCTGAGGCAGTTATGGCCAGAAAATTAGAAACTACAGGACATGAAGTATTAAAAGCTATTCATCCTCACCCAACTATGAGTGAAGCAGTGATGGAAGCAGTTGCTGACGCTTATGATGAAGTGATTCATATTTAACAACACCTTTTGTTTAGTGTAAAATGCGTTTCACACAATGTTGCATACCGTTTTGATTTATAAAATATTTTGTTTTATACTCTTCTAATCACTTTTTAAAATACTGTAATAAACAGTATCTCTTCTGTGTCCATCAAGCATTAGAGTATGACTTCTTAATTTACCTTCATAAAAGCCGCCAATTTTTTCAATAGCCTTTCTGGATTGAATATTTCTACTGTCAATTTTAAATTCAATTCTTTCAATTGATAATTTTTCAAAGGCGTGAGATAACAGAAGGTATTTACATTGCTTATTTAAACCAGTACCTTGAGACTCCTTATCTATCCATGTCCAACCCATTTCTAAACGAGAGTCTTTAATTGAAATGTCACCAAAACTTGTGCTCCCAACATACTTAGCATTTATTTTATCATAAATAGCAAATCCATATCGCTTACCATTTTTACGATCTTGTATTAAATCCTGAATATTAATTTTTAGTAATTCTTTATTGCCAAACGGAGAAGGTGAGAATTTTAACAAGTCAGGAGTACTTAGAGAAATCCACAGTAATTCATTAAGATGATTAATTGTAAGAGGTTCTAGCTGAACTCTATCGTTTTCAAGAATAATATTCTCTGCGAAATTCATAATTTTAGCAAAATTGAGTTTCTTTTCAATTATTGTAATTCATATTCATGGTTTCCAACGATTTGTTATATTTTATTGAAGAATTATTTTTATTTGCTCAGTTTTTTTACCACTTTTCAGTTTTACAAAATAGATTCCTTTTGCATGATTACCTAGGTTAATTTGTTGTAATCCATTTCTAACTATTGTAGTAGTTACAATTTCTCCTATTAAATTAGATATTTCAACTTCTAGTTTATTTGCATCAGTTTTGATGTTAAAAACACCTTTAGTTGGGTTTGGATAAATTGAAGTATGGAAAGTTGATTCTATTTCATCAATAGCTAAAATGTTTTGGCCATTAATATTTACATTGTCCATATAAAAATGATTACCATAGTCATTAATAGCAACAAAACGTACCATAATTGTATCTCCATTCAGGCCCCAATTACTTAAATTGATACTATCACTTGCCCAACTACCACAAGTAGGAGACCAAGCACTTCCCTCATAAGGAACAGTTTGTAAGTCAGGACCGATAGCTCCATAAATAGAATCCCAAGTATTTCCACAATCAGTAGAGATATCAATTCGTAATCCATCATCATAACCACTTGCATAGCCAGAATAAGCATAGTCATAAGTCAGCCAGTTTTGAGCACTTACGCCATTTCCTAAGGACACCTTGTTACTAATTAAATAGGCCTCTTCACCAGGATATTGAATCCAGTAATGATTAACATATGCAGTAGTTGTTGGCAGACAATCAATTCCAAAATCCACAATAGTAGAGAGCCAACTAAAAAATGGCGAATATCCTAACTCCCAGGCTGTAGGAGGGAAATTGCTATTCTCAAAATCTTGAGCGAAATTATTTGTGTTTGTTATTAACGATACAGTATCTATATAATTAATAAAATCAGTATAAGATTGTGAGCTTGATCCAAATGCATCAGTAACAGTTAAACTTACATCATAAGTTCCAGGTTGAGGATAAACAACAACTGGGTCTTCCAAAGTTGAGGTGCTAGGCGTACCGCCAGGGAAAGACCATTGCCAAGAAGCACTGCTTAATCTTACAGCTGAATGATCAACAAACTTTATAGTATCATTCATGCAATTAATTTCTAATCTGTCAGCAGCAATTTGTGCTGATGGCGGGGTGTTTTCATAAAAATCAATTTCATAAGCGCTTCTATTGGTTCCATTTCTTAAAAGTCCTTTACGATAATAAGGAATTAGTTGTGTTGAGTATGTATTTTTAGGTAAATTAACGTCATATATATCCCAATCAGTCATAGAATTATTTCTATAGTAAACAGACTCCCTTGTTCCTATATATACTCCATTTCCTCCTCTTTGATGTTCAATATTAGTTGCATTTATATTATCAAGAGTTGGGGTACTCCAATTTATCCAGCTTTGCCCACCATCTACCGATTTAAAAACCTCATATCCTTGAGCATCTTGTACTCCACCATACATACTGCATCTTGCAATCCAAAGTGTATTTTCATCAAAACTACTTATAGTTATATCATATGGAATCCAATCCTGACCATTGATATTTGTTGGGGTAATTTCAATCCAAGTATTTCCTGCATCTGATGATTTATAAATGTGTTTAGTACCCCACCATGATGGCCAAGTAGCTACATAGATAACGTCTGGATTGCTCCAAGCCACCTCCACTGAAGTTACCTTATCGTTAAAATGATGAACAGGAGAATAACTCGCTCCATTATTTTTTGATAGCCAAAGAGTTGTATCTTCTCCAATATAGTTCCAATTAAAACATCTGGGATCAAATTCCATTTGGGAAGATTCTCCTGTTATATAGGATGCATTTGGTTTTTTAGCTAAAGAAAATGTTGAAATTCCAATTGTCCTATCTCCTGAAAGCACCTTTCCATTATAGTCACTATAAGCAACTCTTGGATTTCCAAAATTTACAAAGCCTCTTATCCCATCACCACCATCAGTACATAGCCAATCATTTATGTAAGTGTTTCCATCTTTAAGCATTGTTCCGTTATGGTAAGTTCCACCAAGCATTACTTCTCCATCTTTAAAGCCAGCTCCAAAACCCCAAAAATCAGTCCCTGCAATTCCGTATTGTTTTTTGTAAATACTATCACCATCATTATCAGAATAAAATACTCCACCATCACAAGCAAACCACAGATCATTTCCAAAATAATTTATATCATGAATGTCTGCATGAACATACCCTTTTTTATGTGGTTGACTCCACTTTGCAGGGCAAGTAAATGTAAGTCCATTGTCAAAAGAGATCCAATGCTGAACTCCCCCAACATGAATAATATCGGCATTTGTTGGGTTTACTGCCAATCCTAAATCATAATAATATTGTCCACCATCATCTGATCCATCAGGTTGCCAGCCCATCATATTTATATTTACTGAATCTGGCGGACCTGCTGGTTGTGGTCCGCAGCACTGAAAAGTCCAATTTTCTCCTTTATCATCACTTATGTAAATGCCATAAAGGCCACTCCCTCCATTTGCAGAACCTGTTGCTAGTGCAACAATTTTATTTGGTGCCGCAGGGCTTACGGCTATTTCTGTTCTTTTTTGCTCACCTCCAACACTATTAGGGTTTGGCCATCCGTTTGTAAAGTTGATTAATGTATTACCTCCATCATCTGATCGGTAGAACAGGGTGCTGTCTCCATCTTGCTTTACAAAGTACATGGTATCAGTAGAGTTAGGATGGAATTCAATCTCTAAGAACTTCCCACTCATTATTTGTGTAAAATTATTTCCTCCATCTATTGATTTAAAAAGACCTTCATTAGAGGCTACAAAAAGCTCCAAATTATTTGAAGGCTTTAGCTTCATGTCTGAAATCCAAGGGGAAAGGTTGATAAAAGCTGCATCTCCAATAACTGTCCAGTTTGCTCCTCCATCATATGATTTGTAGATTCCTCCATGGCTTATGTAAACAATGTCAGGGTTTGTAAAATCAATCTCAAGAGCATATACACCACCAATATAAAGATCTCTTGTTATTAGCTCCCAATTAGCTCCTTTGTCGGTAGTTTTCCATGCTCCAGCAGTAGCCGAACCAGCATATAGCACATTTGGATTACTGACGGATTGTTCTACTGTATAAACATGTGCTGCCCCTGGGGCATAACTTCTGCTTGCCGCATCTTTATCAAAATCCCAAGGTCCTACACATTCCCATTGATTACTACTTTTTGAAGTTTTAAGAGTTGGTTTAGCATTTGAGAACCTACTAATACCCCTTAACCATCTTTTATAGTATTGAGTATGTTTATTTTTTATTAATTTATGGATTTTATAATACCTTCTGTAGGCTTCAATGACAGCTCCTTCATCCGGATTATCAGCATACATTAGTTGAACCCATGTTGGTAGGTTTTCAGCATTAGCATTGTATTTCATTTCCACTTGTGAAAACACTGAAAGCTGGAAAGTGATAAAAAGTAGGAATAGTATTTTTCTCATAATTAGGTAATAAAAAAGGCCGCATAATGCGACCTTAAAGATAATGTTTTTTCTTATAAACTAAAAGCAGTCTTTACTTCAGCTTGGCAATCTAGTTTTTCCCAAGTAAAAGTTTCTACTTCAAATTCTTTTTCATTTTTCCCAATGGTAAACGTAACAGTTTTTGTTTCAGACTTTCTCCCCATGTGCCCGTAAGCAGCAGTTTCAGAATAAATAGGTTGTTTTAATTTTAATCGGCTTATAATAGAAGCTGGTTTAAGGTTAAAACAAGCCATGCCTTTTACAATTTCAGCAATTTCCCCATCTGACAGGTTGACTTTTGCAGTGCCATAAGTGTCTACAAAGATACCCATTGGTTCAGCTACTCCAATAGCATAACTTACTTGCACCAAAATTCTTTCTGCAACTCCTGCTGCAACTAAGTTTTTTGCAATGTGTCTTGTTGCGTAAGCTGCTGAACGATCTACTTTACTTGGGTCTTTTCCTGAAAAAGCACCACCACCATGAGCTCCTTTTCCACCATAAGTATCAACAATAATTTTTCTACCTGTAAGCCCTGTATCACCATGTGGTCCTCCAATTACAAATTTCCCTGTAGGATTAACATGGTATTTTTCAGTACCAAAAAGCGCTCTGTTTATTTCAGATAATTGGTTTTTAATTCTAGGGATTAATATATTTCTTACATCTTTTTCAATTTGTTCCTGCATAGGTTTTTCATCTGCAAAATCATCATGCTGAGTAGAAACTACAATATCGGTAATACGCTTTGGCGTATGATCATCATTATACTCCAAAGTAACTTGAGATTTTGAATCTGGTCGTAGGTAAGTCATTTCTTTACCTGCTTTTCTGACATCCGCTAATTCAATCAGTAGTTTATGAGAAATATCTAAGGCTAAGGGCATTAGGTTTTCTGTTTCGTTTGTTGCATAACCGAACATCATTCCTTGATCTCCTGCACCTTGATCTTTATTTAATCCTTCTCCTTCAATTACCCCTTGTCTAATGTCTGCTGACTGTTCGTGAATAGCAGAAATTACTCCACAACTATCAGCATCAAATTGGTATTCTGATTTCACATAACCAATTTTACGAATTACCTCACGCGCTATTTTTTGTACATCAACATAACCTTCTGTTTTTACTTCTCCACTAAGTACGGTAAGCCCTGTAGTTACTAAAGTCTCACAGGCCACTTTTGAATTAGAATCTTGGGCTAAAAAATTATCTAATAATGCATCTGAAATTTGATCGGCTACTTTATCTGGGTGTCCTTCTGAAACAGACTCTGATGTGAAATAATATGACATCTTCTTAAATGTTAAGTTTACAAATTAATTTTAAGTAAGATTTGGCTAGAATGTGCTAAAGAAATACTTTTTAGCATTTTTTTTAGTGGTTGCAATAGGCCAAATCTATCCACTTATTTCGGCAAATTTATAAAATTTTTTAAAATTGCCATTAGTTTTAATTTTTTTGTTTTTATTTGTACTCTACTTATCAAGAAAGACGGAGGGATGGGCCCTATGATGTCTTGGCAACCTTGAAAATGCAAGGTGCCAAATCCCACTCCATAATGGAGGAAGATGAGAGGAATTCTAAAATTCCCCACCCCAATCTTTCTTAATAAGTCTTATAAATTAAATTTATGAGCAAGACAATAGAAAAAATATTAGCAGAACGCATATTAGTGCTAGATGGCGCAATGGGAACTATGATTCAGAGGTATCGTCTTACTGAAGAAGATTTCAGGGGAGAAGAATTTAAAAATCATTCTTGTGATTTAAAAGGAAACAATGATTTACTTTCCATAACTCGTCCTGATATTATTAAAGCAATTCACAAAGAATATTTAGATGTTGGGGCCGACATAATAGAAACTAATACTTTTAGCGGAACCACTATTGCACAAGCAGATTATAGTTTAGAATTAGAGGCGTATAAGTTAAATTTTCAATCAGCTAAAATTGCAAAGGAGGTAGCTACTGAATACTCAACTAGCGAAAAACCAAGATTTGTGTCTGGGGCTATTGGCCCTACAAACCGAACAGCATCCATCTCTCCTGATGTAGAAAATCCTGCATTTAGACATATTACTTTTGATCAACTGAAAGACGCATACACCGAGCAGATAAATGGATTGCTAGATGGAGGAGTAGATTTATTATTGGTAGAAACTGTATTTGACACCCTCAATTGCAAGGCCGCATTATTTGCCATTGAAGATGTGTTTGAAGTAAAGGGAATAAGAGTTCCTATTATGGTTTCAGGGACAATTACGGATGAAAGTGGAAGAACATTATCTGGGCAAACGGCTGAGGCCTTTTTAAATTCTATTTCACATATTCCACTGTTAAGTGTAGGTTTTAATTGTGCTTTGGGTACTAAAGCTATGCGACCTTATATTCGCGAATTAGCAAAAAAAGCTCCTTTTTATGTGAGTGCTTATCCAAATGCGGGTTTGCCTAATGAAATGGGAGAATATGATGAAAGTCCAGAAGCAATGGGAGCTCAATTAGAAGATTTTATGCAAAGTGCTTTGGTTAATATTGTAGGGGGTTGTTGCGGAACAACACCTGAGCATATTGCAGAATTTGTACGCATTGCAAGTAAATATACGCCACGAGAGATTCCAGTACTTAGCAAGGCTATGCGTTTGAGTGGCTTGGAAGCGGTTACTATTTCACAAGAGAGTAATTTTGCAAATATTGGGGAGCGCACCAATGTGATGGGATCGCTAAAATTTAAGCGATTAATAAAGGAGGATAATTTGGAGGCGGCTTTGGAAGTGGCATTGCATCAAGTACAAGGCGGAGCGCAAGCTATTGATATTAATATGGATGACGGAATGTTGGAAGGACAGGAATGTATGACTCATTTCTTAAATTTGATAGGATCTGATCCTGATATTTCCAAAGTTCCAATTATGGTAGACTCTTCCAAATGGCATATTATTGAAGCAGGACTTAAGTGCATACAAGGAAAAGGAATTGTAAATTCTATCTCTTTAAAAGAAGGTGAAGAAGTGTTTAGACAACACGCAAAAACTATATTAAAATATGGAGCTGCAGTGGTAGTGATGGCTTTTGATGAAAAAGGGCAGGCTGTTGATTATGAAGCTAAAATCAGAATTTGTGAAAGAGCCTATCGTATTTTAGTAGATGAAATTGGTTTTCCTGCAGAAGATATCATTTTTGATCCTAATATTTTAACAGTAGCCACTGGAATTGAAGAACATAATAATTATGCAGTTGATTTTTTCAAGGCTACAAAATGGATAAAGGAAAATCTTCCTTATGCTAAAGTGAGTGGTGGGGTGAGTAATGTTTCTTTTTCATTCAGAGGAAATAATATTGTTCGTGAAGCCATGCATTCTTCATTTTTATACCATGCTATTAATAATGGGATGGATATGGGAATTGTAAATGCAGGAATGATTGAAGTATATGAAGATATCCCGAAATATTTACTTAAAGCAGTGGAAGATGTAATACTTAATAAAGACGATGGGGCAACTGAACGCTTGGTAGATTTAGCTGAAAACATTAAGGGAAAAGGAAAACAAAGAGTAGAAGATTTATCTTGGAGAGAGCAATCAGTTGAGGGGAGATTATCTCATGCTTTGGTAAAAGGAATAGTTGCTTTTATTGAGCAAGATACAGAAGAAGCACGATTAAAATCAGCACGACCTTTGGATGTAATTGAAGGTCCACTTATGGATGGCATGGGAGTGGTAGGAGATCTTTTTGGCGCAGGAAAAATGTTTTTACCACAAGTGGTAAAAAGTGCAAGGGTGATGAAAAAGGCAGTGGCGATACTAACCCCTTATATTGAACAAGGTAAAACAGAAAGCAGCAAGGCAGGAAAAGTGCTTTTGGCGACTGTAAAAGGGGATGTGCATGATATAGGAAAGAATATTTTGGGTGTGGTTTTGGGATGTAATAATTACGAAATTATTGATTTGGGCGTAATGGTTCCTGCTAATAAAATTTTAGAAGCAGCCAAAAAAAATAAAGTAGATGTGATTGGATTGAGCGGACTTATTACACCTTCTTTGGACGAGATGATTGATGTGGCTAAGGAGATGCAAAGGAATGATTTTAAAGTACCACTGATGATTGGGGGAGCCACTACTTCCAAGATTCATACGGCTGTAAAAATTAATGAACATTACAATAACAATACGGTTGTGCATGTGTTGGATGCCTCCAAAGCAGTGGGAGTTACAAGTAAATTAATAGGGAAGGAACAAGCAAGTTTTAGGGCAGATGTTTCCGCTGAATACGATACGATTAAGGAAAATTATTTGAACAGAAAATCAGAAAAGGAATATGTAAGCATAGCTAAGGCAAGAGAAAATGCTACCGTAATAGATTGGGAAAAAGAAAATACTCCTGCTGCAAATCAGTTGGGAGTACAAGTTTTTGAAAACATTGACATTGCAAGCATTAGGAATTATATTGATTGGACCCCTTTCTTTTTTACTTGGGAGATGCGTAAAAAATATCCTGCCATTTTGGAGGACAAAATATTTGGAGAGCAAGCTAAACAGTTATTGGAAGATGCTAATGCTATGTTAGATAATATCATTAAGAATAATTGGTTGCAAGCCAAAGCCGTTATTGGGGTTTGGAGAGCAAATTCTGATGGGGATGATGTGTATTTGTATGAAAATGAAGAAAAAATAGCAACTTATAATTTCTTACGTCAGCAAGGAAAAAAGAGTAAAAGCAATAGATGTCTTTCTGATTTTGTTGCTCCACTTACTTCAGGAAACAAGGACTATATAGGTTCTTTTGTATGTACGGCAGGCTTGGGGATTGAAAAGCAATTAGCCATTTTTGAAAAAGATCATGATGATTATAACAGTATCATGCTTAAGGCCATTGCAGATAGATTGGCTGAGGCACTGACCGAATATATGCACAAGAAAATTCGTAAAGAAATTTGGGGATATGCATCTGATGAAGCATTTAAAAATGAAGATTTAATTAAAGAGGAATATAAAGGGATTCGTCCTGCTCCTGGATATACAGCTTGCCCTGATCATACCGAAAAATTAAAGATTTTTGAATTATTGGATGCTGAAAAAAGGATTGGTGTGAGCCTAACTGAAAGTATGGCTATGAACCCAGCATCTACTGTAAGTGGATATTATTTTGCACATCCTGAAGCTAAGTATTTCAGTGTAGGTAAAGTACAAGATGATCAAATAAAAGATTATGCAAAACGAAAAAATATGAGTATTGAAAATGTGGAGAAATGGCTCCGCTCAAACATATAAAACAAATTTATGAAAGTAACTGAACACATCAAAAACGCAAAGAAAACTTTATTCTCTTTTGAGATTCTGCCACCCTTAAAAGGTACGAGCATAGAATCCATTTATAATTCTTTAGATCCTTTAATGGAGTTTAATCCTCCTTTTATTGATGTGACTTATCACAGAGAAGAGTACGTTTATAAAAAAAGAAAGGATGGATTACTGGAAAGAAGATCTGTTAGAAAAAGACCGGGAACAGTTGGGATTTGTGCTGCTATTATGAATAAATATAATGTGGACACAGTACCTCATATTATTTGTGGAGGCTTTAACCAGGAAGAAACTGAAAACGCTTTAATTGATTTGGATTTCTTAGGTGTTGATAATGTGTTGGTTTTAAGAGGGGACCCTATAAAATCGGAAACTTACTTCACTCCTGAAGAAGGAGGTCATAGTTACGCTTCTGAACTCTTGCAACAAGTAGATGGTATGAATAAAGGAATTTATTTGGATGAGGAATTAAAAAATTCTGCTCCTACTGATTTTTGCATTGGAGTAGCCGGTTATCCTGAAAAACATTTTGAGGCACCCAATATGCGCTCGGATATTCATTTTCTGAAAAAGAAAGTAGAGGCAGGAGCAGATTATATTGTTACACAAATGTTTTTTGACAATCAACAATATTTTGATTTTGTAAACTTATGCCGAGAAAATGATATTAATATTCCTATTATACCAGGATTAAAACCAGTGTCAACCAATAAACAATTAACATTACTGCCACAAAGATTTCATTTGAATATGCCTAACCCTCTGGTTGATGAGGTGCTAAAATGTAAGACTAATGAACAGGTCAGACAAGTAGGAGTGGAGTGGGCGATTCAGCAAACAAAAGAATTGATTGAGTTTGGGGCGCCTTGTATCCACTTCTATACCATGGGGAAATCAGATAATGTGCAGAAAATTGTTGGGACTTTTTCCTAGATAGTCAGATTTCTAAAATGTTCTTCTAGGTTAATATTATCTTTTTGGAAATTACTGATAAGTTGATCTTCTACAATTTTTCCTTTATTGATGATGATTACACGATTACACATTTTATCCACCTCTTGTATGATGTGAGTGGACAGCAAAACCGTTTTGTCTTTCCCGACATCTTTTATTAAATTTCGGATTTCGACTAACTGATTAGGATCCAAGCCTGTGGTAGGCTCGTCTAATATAAGTACTTCTGGATTATGAATAAGCGCAGCTGCCAAACCAACTCTTTGCTTGAATCCTTTGGAAAGTTCTTTTATTTTCTTGCTTTGTTCAGTAGTTAATCCAGTTTGCTGAATTATTTCTGCAATACGATTTTTAAGATTATCAATCTTATAAATACTACCTACAAAAGACAGATATTCTTTAATGTACATATCGGTATAAAGAGGGTTGTGTTCTGGCAGGTAGCCAATTTTCGCTTTTACTTTTAAGTCTTGTTCCTGGGTATCTAAGTTACAGACTTGCACTTTGCCACTGTCTTGCTGTAAATAGCAAGTTATGATTTTCATTAAAGTAGATTTTCCAGCCCCATTTGGACCTAAAAAACCAACTACCTCACCCTTGTTTAGCGTAAAGGAAACATCAGCAAGTGCTTGTTGTTTCCCGTAGAATTTATTGACTTTATTGATGTTGATTGACATGGCGTAAAAGTAAGATAATGTGTTAATGTAGCAAGGTGAAAATTAAAATTATCTTCTTTTCCTTTTAGAATTTGTAGAGAACTTACTTTATTCGAGATAACATTTTTTAGTATGTTTGTGTTTAACTAACATACCATCCTATGCGAATAATTTTTTACATGCTAATTTTTATTGTATGTTCTTGCCATGCTGATAAGAAACAATACGAATATATTGAGAAAAATCAGGCGTTTAGAAGTTCTGTAAAGTCAGGAAATTTTTTGGAAGTGAGTAATGGGTTTACTTATTATGAATATTCGGATAATAGGAAAAAGCAAACTATTGTATTAGTACATGGTTTTTCAGTGCCATCTTATATTTGGGATGTAACTTATAAAGAGGCTATAAATAGAAAGTATAATGTTTTAAGGATGGATTTATTTGGAAGAGGAAATTCTGATAATCCAGATGCTATTTATAATAATAATTTATTTGCTAATCAAGTTATAGAACTAATGGATTCTTTGCAAATTAAAGATAATGTTATTTTGATTGGTCTTTCTAATGGAGGAGGAGTGGCTTCTCAAGTTGCAAACAATGCACCACAAAAGATTAAAGAAATTATTTATGTTTCTTCTTCTGGATTTAGAGACTTAACAAATCTTGATGACAGAAAAGAAGTGACAGATAAAGAGATTGAAGATTTTATTTCAAAAAAATATACAACCCTTGCAAGAGATCAGCTAGAAGATTTTTATGACCCTACAAAATTTGAAGGTTGGGATACAAAGTATGAAGAGTTATTAAAATATAAAGGTTTTGCAAAAGCATTACTTTCAACTGCTAGAAATAGGGTTTCCTTAGATTTAATACATATAAAAATAAGAAAATCAAACATTAAAACTTCTGCTATTTGGGGGGCAGATGATTCTATTGTTCCTTTTAAAGTGGTAGAAGATAGAATTAAATTATTATTACCAAATATGAAAAACTATATTCTTGAAGAATGTGGCCATCTACCACATATGGAACAGGAAGAAAAGTTTAATGATTTATTATTTAATCAGATCTTAAAATAAAATTTTACTCAATAATTTTCTAAAAAAGTTCGAACTTAGGACCGAGAGGCCCACTTTTGTAAATTACTACAATTAGTGATTCAACTTTTAGTCATTTGGTCTTTCAGGAATGTAAACAGCATCAATTTCTATTTCATTTCCATATTTTACTATAATTGAACATAATACAGAAACACTTTTTCCATTGTGAATGGCAGGTTTCATAACAGGCATTTTTCTAAGCACTCTCAAGATTTCTGCTTGAATTGTTACCTCTGAATCTCTGACTTTCATTCCAGTCAGATTTCCGTTTTCGTTGATTATAAAAAAAGCATCTACCTGCTTTGGTTCTGAAAGGTTTAAATCTTTAGATACACTCAAGTTAAACCCCCGCTTAATAAATGTCGATATTTTATTATTAAAACATTTCTTTGTTTCTTCTTCAGAAAGTTCCTCACAACCATCATAGACAGGTACGATTTCTACATCTTTTAATATCATCCTATTATCAGAATTATAATTTGCCAAACCATCATCATGTGACATAATGCTGCACAAACTTAACATTGCCCGCTCCTCTTCTTTAGTAATATTTCCTTGTGCCATCACCTGTTGTTGAACAGCATTGATTTTCATTATCAATTCACTTTCTGTGTTATTTTGTCCAAAAATAACAAGTGGAATAAACAGTAATAGAGGAATTAGTTTTTTCATAATGCAAACTTATGAAATAGTTTTCTAAAATAGTTCGAAATTGGGACCGTAAGGTCCACCAAAAAGAACCCCACTCATTTGAGTGGGTTTTTATTTATGCTTTGATTTATGAGCAATTAAATTTGCATAGCCATGAGTAATCGCATAGTGACTCTTTAAGAAGCTAACTATCTCACTATGTTTATTAAATTCTTTACTATTTACTATCTCAATCCACTCATCAATAGGTCTCCCAGTTTTTTCAACCATATTCTTAATCATAGCTTTTTCCATTGATAAAGAATCCATAATATTTATTTGTTATTTTTAATACAAAGTTAGAAAAAGTTCGAACTTAGGACCGAGAGGCCCACCAAAAATAAACCCATTGGGGTTTTTTCAATTATTATTTTTATTAAATACAGAAAAAGTAAAATTCTGTGTAGTACCAAATGGTGTTGAATGCTCGTAATTAAACGAATCCAAAGGTGTAAAGTAATCCTTAAATTTTACCGCCTGTTCCTTATTAGAATACTTGCTCACAAACAATCCGCTACATTTATCAGGGCCATTATCTGCAAAAGTTGCTAAAATAAAATGCCCATTGTTTTTTACATTTACATTCACTAAGTTTTTGTATTTTTCTATGTCACTATCTTCAGTTAGGAAATGAAAAACAGCCCTATCGTGCCATACATCATATTTTTCAGTAGAATTGAATTCTGTAATATCGGAAATAATCCATTTTACATTTTTAGCAATATCTCCTAACCTTTGCTTTGCTTTATTAATTGCATTTTCTGAGATATCCAAAACAGTAATATTGTTATATCCTAATTGAATCAACTCGTCTACCAAAAACCCATCACCACCTCCTACATCAATTATTGATGCGTCTTTATTTTTAGCTACTCTTTTTATCAATTCTAATGAGGTTTCAGGAATTTCTTGGAACCAACTTACTTCTGCCATTGCTTTTGTAGAATATATGTTATCCCAATGCTCTTTGCGCATAATTACAGTGTTGTTGGACAAACAAATTCTGTTAACTTAATGTTTAGTTTTTTCATTGCTCCAAAACCACCCTCAACATTTGTAACATTACTTATTCCTTTTTGTTTTAATAAACTACACGCTATAACTGATCGGTATCCTCCTGCACAATGCACATAATTTTCAGAATCTGATGTAAATTTATCGTTATGTTCCGATAAATCTGAAAGAGGTGCAAGTTTTGCATTCATCAAATGTTGTGATAAGAATTCTGATTCTTTTCTTACATCCACTACATGAGAAGA
>DUAO01000040.1 GCA_012960805.1 Flavobacteriales bacterium
ATTCAATTAAATGTTTTACCAGGATTAAATGAAAGTGGTGTTTATAATGTTTCTTTGCAGAGTTATTTTATGGATGCATGCGATAGTGTATGGGATCTTTCAGCTAATACGCAACTTGTGATTAATGATTGTCCTTTACAAGTAAATATTAATGCTTCACCTGATTCTATTATATGTCAAGGAGAATGTGTTGATTTATATGTTAGTATTAGCGGGGGAGACTCTACATCGTATAACTATAATTGGATGCCTGCTTTGCCAAATAATGCTGGACCGCATAATGTTTGTCCTGTTATCAATACAGTATATTCTGTAACCGTATCTGATGCAGGTCCTGCTACAGATAAAACCGCGAATATTCTAATTACTGTACTTCCTCCACCAATAACTCAATCTTCTTTTGCTATTTGCCAAACAGATCCGCCAGTTAATTTAATTGCAAACCCTATAGGCGGATCTTGGTCTGGTTCTGGTATAATAAGCTCTAATAATGGAACTTTTTCCCCAAATGGGTTAGCGGCAGGAGTTTATACTGTTACTTATGGATTTGGAAACTGTTCAAATAATTTAGATATAACAGTGCTAGAAATAAATGCAGGTCCTGATATATCAGTTTGTGTAAATGCGCCTACATTCAATTTAAATACACTTTCTACAACAACTGGCGGCACATGGTCTGGATGTAATTGTATTCAGTTAAATGGTGATATTACTGTTGGTGGGAGCTCTACTATAATTTCAGCTATATATACCCTGCCTAATGGTTGCTCAGATACTTTATTAGTATCAGTTGTAAACAATATTACAATACCAGCTGGAACAACTTTTTGCCAGCAATCAGGAAATTTTCCTCTTACTTTTGCTCCAGCAAACGGAATATGGTCTGTTTTGCCAGATAATAATATATTACCTAGTAGCTGCACAAATCCTATTACAACTTTCCCTTATCAAGAGGGGTGGGAAAATAGTTTTAATGGATGGACTCATGATCCTGCTAATGATTTTGATTGGATGATAAATAGTGGAGGAACCCCTTCTGGAAATACTGGTCCTGGATCAGCATACGAGGGAACAGATTATATTTATACTGAAGCATCTAATCCAAATTTTCCATCAAAAAGATCAGGTATTATTAGTCCATGTATAAACTTATCAGAATACAATAACCCTATATTATATTTTTGGTATCATAAATATGGTGCAGGGCAGGGGAGTTTTGCTATTGATATTTCTATTGATAATGGAGTAACATGGATTTGGAATATTTGGGATGTTTATGGAGATTTAGGGAACCAATGGAATGAAGCGGCAATTGATTTATCTGCTTACAATACTCCAGAGGTGTTGTTAAGATTACGTGTAATAACAGGTGATTGGCAATCAGATGTAGCGGTTGATAAACTTGCTATTTTAGGAGGTCCTGTTACTCCTGATGGGGCATTCTTGACAGATGTAGCAATTTCCGGAACACATAATTTAATATATTCTATTCAGGGTTGTGATGATTTTGTTGATATTATTGTCAATGAGATTGATGCTGGTCCAGATCAAATTGCATGTCCTTCACAAGCTTCATTTAATCTGATTGGAGCTCCTATTGGAGGAGTTTGGAGTGGAAATAATATTACAAATACTATTTTAGGTACATTTGACCCTTCGCTTGGTTTAGGAGTGGACATTGCTACATATTCATATAATGGGTGTATTGACACAACAGAAGTTTGGGTAGTAGATACAGATATTCAAATAGACTCTTTATTTTTATGTCTAAATTCTGGATTACAAACTCTTGATATGTCAATGGTCCCAAGAACTCCATGGAATGGAAGCTGGAGTGGTACAGGCATTATTACTACTAGTTTTCCTGGAGAATTTAATCCTATTATTGCAGGTGTTGGTATTCATAATATTACTTATGAAGCCAACACGTGTATTGATAATTTGATTATTAGCGTGTCCCCAAGATCAGTGCTATCAGATACTTTAATTTGCTCATCTTCTAGTAATATAACATTAAATGCAATTCCTCCTGGTGGATATTGGGTTGGAAATGGCATTATAAATAATTCGACAGGATTATTTTCACCTTCACAGCTTGGAGTGGGAATATATTATTTACAATATACAGCTCCTAATAACTGTGTAGATACTTTTGTTATAAATATTTATAATTCTCCAACTTTAAGTTTGAGCGGGCTAGATGCTAATTATTGTTTTATCGATTCAAATATCTTAATCACAACGACACCAAACTCAGGAGGTGTATTATCTGGTGACGGTATTGTTGGGAGTCTTTTTAATCCTTCTTTAGCGGGTACGGGTTATCATATAATCACCTTTACGTATGGTATAGGCAATTGTATGCAAATAATTGATACCATAGTTTTTGTACAAGATCAATTATTTTCGAATACTTATATTAATAATGATTCTTTGTGTTTAGGAGATTTAGTAACAATAGGAGTAAATGCTAGTGGAGGCACAGGGAATTATTTGTTTAATTGGAATAATGGATTAAGTAATAGCTTTGCACATCTAATTAGTCCTACTATTTCTACTCTTTATATAGTATCTGTTGCCGATGCTTGTTCGGATAATGTAGTAGATAGTATTCCTGTATTTGTACACCCTTCTTTTACTACAAGTTTCACCACTTCAGCAAAACAATGTTATGGTGAGTTGGGTTATGCAAAGGTAGAGGTATTGCCAATTTCAAACTATATTTATAAGTGGAATACAAATCCTATTAACTATACTGACAGCATTGTTAATTTTGTAAACAAAAAACATGAAGTTATTATTACTGATGTCTTTACAAATTGTGAATTATCTGATACTATTACAATTCCAGGTTATGATCAAGTTGAAGCATTGTTTTTCCCAAATAAAAATGAATGCGTATCAATGCTGGATGGAGAATTACAATTTTTAGATAATAGTATTATTAATCCTCTGGAAATTAGTAATGCTTCTTATTGGGATTTTGGTGATAACGCAATAACTGAGTATATTTTTTCTCAGAATCCTTTGCACACCTATAATGATACTGGAGTTTTTACAGTTGTACTTAATTTAATTAATCAAGGTGGTTGCACTGATTCTTTTGCAGTACAAATTTGTGTTACTCCTGACAATAAATTATTTACACCCACTAGTTTTACGCCCAATAACGATTACTGTAATGATGAGTTTTATGTAAAGGGAGTAGGAGGATTCTATTCTTTCAATATTCAGATTCATAAAAGATGGGGGAGTGAAGTGGTTTTTGAATCAAATGAAATAGTATTAACAAATCATATAGATGATGGAAATATTTGTAATAATTTAGAAAACACCGAGTCTTATTATAAAATGGGTACTTGGAATGGCGTTGTATTGGGCGGGAATCTAGCACCACAAGGTATTTACCCATTTGTAATTGAATACAAACAAACTAAAGAGAATATCTCTAAAATAATTGTTGGTCATATAACATTAATAAGATGATATTGCTGGGTACAGGATTTGGTAATGGCACAATTACAATTGTACTACTTCTACTTATAATTTTATTAATGATGCTATTTCAGAAAAAGTATATTTTTAGGAGTTTAGCAGTAATAAACAAGTTAATAATGCCAAAACTGTATAAGAAGGATATTACTAAATTAAAAAATCACGAAAAAGTAATTTTAGGTTATAGGTATTGGGTTACGAAAAATAGCTTGTAAGCTCATTCTTCTTTCTCACTTTTAAACTCATAATTATAGTCAAATATTTCCCATTTGGCTTTATCGTTTTGTTTTAATAGTAAGTATTCAGTATGCTCTTTTGTATTTTCATATTGTGAACTATATTCAATAAAAACATAAAATCCATCTTCCATCCCCTCCGCTTGACTTTGAAAATCTCTTTGCGTTACAGTTCTGCTTTCTAAATTTCCAAATTCAAGCATTAACTCATTTATTAGCACTATCCAAATTTCTTGTGGATATTTAGCTTTGTGTTCTTTGGAAAGTAATTGATAAGCATTTTCGTATTGGTTATGATTAATATCATTTAACCAACTTAGTCCAACTTTATTTGCATCACTAATATACATGTCAGTATATTTCTGGGCAGATACTGAATAGATGCTAATTATCGAAATAAGCGTTATTATTATTTTTTTCATTTTGAATTTTTATAGGCGTAAATATAATCATTTCTTCTTTAGGTAGTAGTATTAAAAAAAACGGGTACTTTCCATTCTTAGTATTAGGGAAAACGCAGATTATTGGAAATTAATATTATTTCAAATCTGAATTTTCCTGCTTTTGTAATAAAAATCAACACTTTTACATCTTAAGTTATTAACTGTTTAACCTAGTGAAAAAATTTACTCTTATCTAGAGATTATTGATTGTAGTTATTAGTATTACAATTAATTGTAAATTGCTTAAAATCAATAGTTTAAAAATATAATTTATTTTATATAATATAAGTTAAGTATGTTATTTTATTCACCTTTTTTGATAATTAAGATTTATACTTATCAACAAGTATTTTTGTTCTTATCTAGTAAAATTGTATTTATGTTAATTTTTTGTGTATATTGTGCCTGTAAAAATTTTATTAACTAAAAAATTAAATCATGGCTTTTACACACACAAACGCAAGAGGTGTTTTGTATCACTGCAATTGCAAAGATGTTACTTTAAAATCAACTGGCAGAGTGCAAAGAATCTATTATTTTTCTAAAGATTCAAGAGATACTGCTTGTGACAAACCAGATGGTTACCATGTGAAAGAAAACACAAGAACTGGATTGCCATTCTTAACTAAGAAAGGTTAAAAAATTTCTTAAAAAATAAAAAGCCCTAACAATTGTTAGGGCTTTTTTTATGTCTAAAACTTTATTGTTTAATCTCTAAGCGCAATATAATAAAGTAAATAAGTAACTGCTGCTAATGCTGCAACTACATAGGTGCTAGCTGCCCATTTTAAAGCATCATCTGCATAAGTTAATTCTGCATCACTTGTTATGCCTGATGACCTTAACCATACCAAAGCTCTTCTACTTGCATCAAATTCTACAGGTAAAGTAATTAATGTAAATGCAGTTACAATAGCTTGTAGAATTATAAATAACATCAACATATTTTGCCAACCAAGACCAATAAAACTTCCTCCGATTAATCCAATAATAAAAACTGTACTCATCATTCTATTACTAAAGCTTACAATTGGAACCATTTGTGATCTCATTTGTAACCACTGATATGCAGTAGCGTGCTGTACGGCATGTCCGCATTCGTGTGCTGCAATTGCTGCTGCTGATACATGTCTGCCTTGATATACATCTGGGCTTAGGTTTACGGTTTTATCCATTGGGTTATAGTGGTCGGTTAATTTACCAGGTACCGATATGACTTTTACATCATTTATATTGTTGTCCGATAACATTTTTTCAGCTATTTCTTTTCCACTCATTCCTGATAGAGTAGGAATTTGGCTATATTTTTTAAATTTACTTTTTAACCTTGAATTTACAATGCCACCTACAATCATAAATCCTATCATTATTATCCAAATCATAGTTTTGTTTTTTATTGTTTTGCAAAATTAGGAAAAATCGTCTTAAATATACAACAATATTATAGTAGTTTTGTTGTATTAATACTTCAAAAATGAAAAGACCATTAATATTAGTTACAAATGATGACGGTATATCAGCTTCAGGAATACGTAATTTAATTCGAATTATGAACGATTTTGGTGATGTTGTAGTAGTTGCTCCAGATGAGCCTCAGTCAGGAATGGGGCACGCCATTACGATTGATTCGATTTTAAGATGTGATAAGATTGTAGTTGATAAAGGACCTCAAAAAGAATACGCATGTAGTGGTACTCCTGTTGATTGTGTGAAATTAGCAGTCAATCAGTTGTTAGAAAAAAAACCAGATTTATGTGTTTCTGGTATTAATCATGGCTCTAATTCATCAATCAATGTTATTTATTCAGGAACTATGTCAGCTGCTGTTGAAGCTGCTTTGGAGGGGATACCTTCTATTGGTTTTTCATTGTTAGATTATGCTCATGTTGCTGATTTTTCTGAAGCAGAAATATACATAAGAAAAGTAACACAGTCAGTATTAGAAAATGGAATGGAGAAGGGGGTTTGTTTAAACGTAAATATTCCAAAACTAAAAGAAGATGAGCCAATAAAAGGAATTAAAGTTTGCCGACAAGCCAATGCGAATTGGGAAGAAGAATTTGAACAGAGAGTTGACCCTAAGGGAAGGACTTATTATTGGCTTACGGGTAAATTTGTCAATTATGATAAAGGAACTGATACAGATGAATGGGCTCTAGCGAATCATTATGTTTCAGTAGTTCCTGTTCAGTTTGATGTAACTGCTTATCCTGCTATTTCAGCTTTAAATAAAATATTATCGGATGAATAAACAATTAATAAAAGGAACAATAGTTGGAATAATAGCTCCAATGGCTGCATTTGTAGTATATGTTGCGTTTTTTACTGAAGATTCTGACCCTGTCGGGATGTATAATAAGCTAGTTGCAATGGATAAATTGTCTCACGCAATGAGTTTAAGCGTGTTGATAAATCTGCTTCTATTTTTTATAAATATTAAAACTAATAGAGATGAAGCTGCAAGAGGAATACTGCTAGCTACAATTCTTCATGGTATTACTATTGTTGTTATAAAGTTTATTTAATTGAAGTTATATATAGTTACAGGAGAGCCATCAGGTGATTTGCATGCAGCTAACTTAGCGCATGAGCTAAAAATATATAATAGTATTTTAAAGATAAGAGCTTGGGGAGGTGATAGATTAATTGCAGAAGGGGTGGAGTTGGCTAAGAACATAAAAGATACTGCTTTTATGGGGTTTTGGGATGTGCTAAAAAATTTGAGGGCAATTAAATCAAATTTAGATTTTTGCAAGAAGGATATTTTAAATTTTAAGCCAGATGCAATTATTTTGGTTGATTATCCTGGTTTTAATTTGAAAATTGCACAATTTGCACAACAGCAAGAGATAAAGGTATTTTATTATATTTCTCCTAAAGTTTGGGCTTGGAATAAAAGCAGAGTTTCCAAAATAAAAAAATATGTAGATGAACTATTGGTTGTTTTCCCTTTTGAAGTTGATTTCTATCAGAAAAATGGAATGAAGGCAACTTATGTTGGCAACCCTTTGCTTGACGAAATTGCAAAAGGAAATTTTGAATTCACTTATCACATTGAAAAGCCAATAATTGCCTTATTGCCAGGCAGCAGAAAACAAGAAATTGAACGCATCCTACCTCAAATGTTAATGGTAGTAAATGATTTTCCAACTCATCAATTTGTTATTGCTGCAACAAACTCTTTTTCTAAAGCCTATTATCAATCTTTCATAAAAGAAAAAAATGTAAGCCTAGTGTTTGATGAAACTTATGGTTTACTATATAATGCAACTGCAGCCTTAGTTACTTCTGGTACAGCTACACTAGAAACAGCTCTATTTAATGTACCTCAAGTGGTGTGTTACAAAACTAATTGGCTTACTTATGTTTTAGCAAAAAACCTGATTAAAATCAAGTATTTATCTTTAGTAAATATCCTTATAGATAAGTTAGTTGTAAAAGAACTTATTCAGTCTGATTTGAATCAAAATACGCTGAAACAAGAGTTGGAATTAGTTTTGTATAAAAACGAAAATATTCTGTTAGCTTATAAAAAGCTGAAAGAATTATTAAATAAAAAAGGTGCTTCAAAAAATGCAGCTAAGTTTATAACTGATTCTATTTAACTCTCTCTTTTCTTTTTTTATTTTCCTCTTTGTATGCCTTTAGTTTTTTACTGCTTAATCCTATAGCCAGACACTCATTTGGATAAACTATTTCATCAGATTCATAATCTAATATTAAAATATTTGTACCATCATCCGCCCAAGCTTCCCATTGTAAAATACCTGCACTACTATCGTAATTTCCTTGCCAGGAGAATGTTTCTACTAGCGTTGAAGCGTCTAATTGAGGTATACAATCTGGCACATAAGAATAAGCCGTGCCAGCTCCTAAGTAACCAAAAGAAGTATTTTCATTTTTTAAAAAGAAATGATAATAATCTATATTCCACTGGTCCATAAATACTGCTGCAGATACTGTTAAGTACCATACTACATCACAACTATAATCGCAACCATTTAACGGTTCTAATCCAGCTTGTGGATCATAGTTGTCTGCTAAAGGGTCAGTACATCCAAGAATATATAAGCAACTTCCATCATCATCATCTGCTTGAGGGTCATAATTATATGCTATAGGATCAGTACAACCATCTATCCTTACTTCTACTGTACATGCACTAAAAGTTAGCATACTTATTGCTATAATGTAAATTAAATTTTTCATATATAATTATTTATTACTATAATAAATCACACCAATATCCTTCCATCCAAAAGAAACCATTCGGTGTTTTTTCCCAAGATCCTTTATGCCAATGAAAATTAACTCTTTCTCTTTCCCAAAACCCTTGCATCCAAACATAAGTATGTATGTTCCACCTCCAGTAGCCATCTATCCAAATATAACCTGCTCTATTTAGAAGAGGTTTCTTTTTAACATAAACGGGTCTATTCGGCTTATTTCTAATAATATTATTTCTGTTTTTTCTTATTATAACTTTACCTAAACCATTACGAGATGAATGTTGGTTGTGATGCGTACTTATATGATGAGAGCTATAAGTATTTCTCTTTTTAGTTTTAATAGTTATTTTTTTATTTGCATTATTTTTTACTATTTTCACTTTATTATTATAACCTCTATTTGTATTAATATGAGTCTGTGCGCCTACAATGAAAGTTGTGCAACAACAGATAGAAAGTAATAGTATAAAATATTTTGATTTCACAATGAATTTTTTGTCAAATATATATAAAAATGAACTATTGGAATAAGATACCGCTCTTTCGTTTGCTAATTCCTTTGCTATTTGGTATTTTGACTGCAATCCATTCTGAATTTTCTAAAGATATCTTTTTCTGCACTACACTTGTATTGTTTATTTTTATTCTAGGTTTAATTTATTTCAACAGGGGTGTATCAATCTATAAAAATAGATGGATTTTCGGCCTACTTATTTATTTGTTTGTTTTTGCTGTAGGAGTTAATTTAACTCAATTTCATGCACCCGGGAAACAGAAAGATCATTATACACAGGTGTCTAGTGGGTTTTGTATAGTAGTGCTTAATGAGGATGTTGTTTCAAAAGCAAAATCATACAAATGTGAAGTTGAAGTTATTGCAGTGAAATCAGAAGTTAGATGGATAAATACTGAAGGAAAGGCAATATTATATTTGGCAAAAGATAGCTTTTCTTCAACTTTAATGTATGCTGATAAATTAGCTATAAAAGGTAGTTGGAAAGTAATTCCAGTTCCCACTAATCCTGCGCAATTTGATTACAAAAACTATTTATTTAATAATGGAATTACGGCTCAACAATATGTGCAACAGGAAAATTGGGATTTCATAAGTTCTTCAGAAAATTTTAGCATTAGAAAATATGCTTTTTTGTATCAGAAAAAGTTATTGAATATATTAACTAGTAATTTTGAGGGAGAAGAATTAGCTGTTATTTCAGCATTATTGCTTGGATATAAGGATTTGTTGGACAGAGAAACTATTATGACTTATTCTAGCTCTGGCGCCATGCATATATTAGCAGTTTCCGGCCTGCATGTGGGTATTATTTTTTTTGTACTTAACTCCTTGTTTTTCTTTTTGGAGAAAATAAAATATGGCAACTATATTAAAGCCATCTTTCTTATTGTTTCACTTTGGGCTTACGCCTTGCTTACAGGCCTTTCTCCATCCGTGCTAAGGGCAGCTACTATGTTTTCTTTTATTATTATTGGTTCGGCGCTAAAGCGTGAAACCAATATTTACAATACATTGGCTGCTTCAGCTTTTGTATTGTTAATGTATGATCCTTTTATCATTATGCAAGTTGGTTTTCAACTTTCTTATGCAGCCGTATTGGGGATAGTATATTTGCAACCCAAATTGTATAATTTATTCAGACCTTCTAACTGGTTGCTTGACAAAATCTGGGCAATTACAACCGTTTCTATTGCGGCACAATTAGCCACATTTCCTTTAGGAATGTATTACTTCCATCAGTTTCCGAATTATTTTTTACTATCAAATTTATTTGTAATTCCATTAGCAACTTTTATTATTAATGGCGGAATTTTATTGTTTATGATTAGTTCCATTTCCGGTATCTCTACTTTTATTGCCTGGACAGTAAATAAATTACTTATTTTCTTGAATTTATCAGTAGCCTGGGTGAAAGCTTTGCCGTATTCCTTAAGTGTAGGAATAAGCATAAACACGCCAGAAACCCTTCTAATTTATAGTGTTGTATTACTGCTTATTACAGCTTTTATAAAAAAGAAGGCAACTCATCTTCAATTAGGCTTTTTTGTATTTATACTATTTATGGGGTTTCAGGTAAAAGAACAATATGATACAAAACAGCAATCCTATTTTATAGTGTATGATGTGCCTAAACAAAGGGCTATTGATTTTGTGGATGGTAATAACAATTATTTTCTTGCTACTGCTGATTTGCGAAATAATCAAAACAAAATGAGATTTCATATTACGCATTATAGGTGGGAGAGGAGGGTGCAGCAATCCACTTTAATTCCTGATTTTTTTCAAGAAGACAACTATTTCAGAAATGGGAATTGTATTCAGTTTTTTGATCAAAAAATTCTGTTATGGGATGAGTATTTTATAAAATCAGATAATAGCTCAACAATGGAGTTTGATTATATAATTGTATCTGAAAAAGCTAAATTGGATTTTACAAATATTAATTGCAAACAAGTAATAATAGATTCTTCAGTATCAAAATACAAGTGGGAACAAATAAAAAAGGAATGCCTCAAATGGGGCATTCCTTTTTATAATGTAAACACAGAAGGTGCTTATCTTTTAGAAATTAAAATTTAATACTATTCATTAATTTAGTTTTATCCAACCAAGTAGTTTTTCCAATTCGTTGGTTTGTGTTATTAGTAGTAAATCCATTTTCATCTCTGGTGTGATAAGCTGTAAAAACAAAGTCTATATCATAGTCAGCCCCGTCTTCAGTAAATGTTTGATTTCCTACAACTTCATGTACTAAATTTGTTTTAGTTACTGATAATATTTCTCCAACGATTACCGTATCTGTTGTTACGGTTACAGTATTTCCTGATTGCACCCAAGTACCACTATCAACAAGATTATTATTGTTGTCCCATGCATTAAAATCACCATTGTTCCAGAATTTTTGTATTACGGTCTCCATTGAATCTTGATTATTTTCTATTTCTGTCAAAGAGGTATCCATTACTACCATTCCTCCCATAGAAACTATCACATGCATATCAACTACTTCAGAATTTGTAATCCAAGCACCTCCTACAATTCCAAAAGTACAAGAGCCATCATCACTAGTTGCTGTAGCATTATAATTGGTAGCAATCGCATCCATACAGCCACTTATAACAGTTGGTGGTGGCGTAACAACTTCATCTTCTTTTTTACAAGCAGCAAAAATAATTGATACTGCTAAAAATGTGTAAATTAATTTTTTCATATTTAAATTTGTTTTTGGTTAATGTGCGGCAAAAATAATCTTTAAAAAATAAAGTGTTATGCTTAGCATAGTATTTTATTATTAAATTTTATAGCTTATTTTTTAGTAAAAATAAAAATTTTAAAGTAAACCAAATTGACTCAAATGATGCATATAATGTTTCCTTTGAAAAAGTATCCATTGCTTAGTATTTAATTCCCCAAAAAAAGGATGGATAGCTTTAAAGTCTGTGTTTTCATTTAAGAAGGCTAGCATATTATTGGTAGATTTTCTCAACTCTCCTTTTAATTTCTCAATATCCTCATTAATATTTTCATCAAAATTGAAGCCAATATCATTTGGAACAACTAATCCTTTTTTAATTTCTTTGTCAGAGTATAAAAAGGCAATTGCTTTTTCAATATACTTTTCTTTAATTAATAGAGTGTTATTTCCAAAATGCATCATTTTACTACTTTGTATTAAATGCATTAGCATTTGTTTTGCAGTCATTGTTCCCCATTTAGCTTTTCTATCTGTTTTTAATTTCCCCAGTCCAGTAGTTAGGGAAGTATTAAAAAAATGAGTTAATTCTTTTTCCACTGCTTTTGTTCTTCTTTACTTAAAAAAGTCCAAGCTACAATTCTGCTTATTTTATTAGCAGTACCAATATTAATTGTTTTTACTTCAGCTGCTTCTATCTTTTCCAAAGAGCTATAAATTCTATTCAAGTTTTTTTCATTGGAAACTAATGTAGTAAACCACAAGCAATTTTCAGCATAGTTCACGCTTTCGCTTATCATGTTCTGTATGAACTGTTTTTCACCTCCTTCACAGATCTGTTCATTGGCCATCCCTGAAAAATTAAGTTGTATCTTTTTCGATCTTTTTCCGGTAAGGTTTCTTACTTTTCGCATACTACCTTTAAGGGCTTCTTTTTTTGATGAATGAAAAGGAGGATTGCAAATACTTACATCAATTTTATCTTTAGGCTTAATGATTGTTTTAAAGATTTTGTTTTTATCTTTTTGTAATCTAAACTTAACTTTTCCTTTAAGTGTAGGATTAGATTTTATTATTTCTTTTGCTGAAGTAATAGAATCAGCATTTATATCAGAGGCAATAAAATTCCAATTATATTCGCTAATACCTAATATAGGGTATATGCAATTTGCTCCAACACCAACATCCAAACAAGTAACATCTTCTTTTCCTTGAAGCAAATCAGACATATAATGAATATAATCAGCTCTGCCAGGTATAGGAGGGCATAGGTTAGTGTCCGGGAAATCCCATTTTTTTATTCCGTAATAATTACTTAGCAGTGCTTTGTTAAGCAGTTTTACAGCTACAGGATCAGAAAATTGAATAGAATCTTTTCCGTATTTATTAGGTTTTATGTGTTTCTTTAGTTCTGGAAATTCTTTTAAGAGCTCCTTTAAATCATACTGTTCCCTATTCTTATTTTTTGGGTGCAGATTTGTTTTTATTTTACTTCTTTCTTGCTCTAACATTTAAATTTTCTTATTTGTAATTTCCATAATCTCATCCTCCAAAGCACAAGCATCATCAACTAATTGCTGTCCTCTTTTCAAAACATCTCCTACAAAAGCTTTATCCTCACAATCCCCACAGTTAATTTTTACATTTAAGAATGCGCCAATTACTGCAGTTCGGGCACAAAGCGCACCAACCACAGCATCCGTTACCGAATTAGGATTTCCAAATTCTGCCATAGCTTTCATTACTTCCATAGAAGCAAAAGCCGTTTCTATAACCTTAAAAGGAGTGAGGATAGCATATTTTGTTGCTGCTTGTATTGTTTCTTGTCTTTTGGCTTTGTCTGATTCAGTATCCTTTGGTAAACGGAAAGCATCCATAATTTTATTAAAGGCATTGGTGTCCTCATCTACTAAATCCAAAAGAGTGTTTTGGTAAGTCATTCCTTTTTCTGCCCAAGAAGAGAATTCTTCCCATCTATCATCCCAACCTCTTTTGTGTGCAGATAGGTTAGCAACCATTGTACCTAAGGAAATACCCATAGCGCCACAATAAGCAGCAATAGAGCCGCCTCCTGGCGCAGGACTTTCTGATGCCGTTTCGTTGGCAAAGTCAGTAAGTGTCATGTTTACAAGTGGCTTGTTTGCGTCACTTTCCAACATGTATTCAATTATTCTTTCCTGCGGATTAAAAGGAGCTAACTCATCAAGCCCTAAAGTTTTTATGGCAATTTTAATAATATCACCTTCTGCAATTCCTGTTGATCGTTCTTGTTTTTTAAGGAAGTGTTTTCCGGCATCAATCAATACTTTTTTGGGTACCAGTCCTATTAATTCCGAGCCTGTAACTCGCATTCCTCTTGCAATAGAACGCTCACAAGTTTTATCAAAAACTTCATGTAAAGGAGAGATTTTGATGTCAGTAAGGTTGTAAGAAATTTGTGCTACTCCATATTCTTCAATATACCAGCCAATCCCCTTCACGGCTTTGAATAATCCTGGTTCTTTTAGTGGATTTCCATTTTCATCTTTCATTACCTTTCCAGATAAAGTCCCTCCCTCTCTTTTTATTCTTCCTGCTTCACGAATATCGAATGCTACTGCATTGGCTCTTCTGGTTGAAGTAGTATTTAAGTTGATGTTATAAGCCACTAAGAAATCACGAGCTGAAATTCCTATTGCTCCTGATTTTTCTACGGATTGATTAAATTCTGCAGGACCAAAATCTGGTTTCCAATCCGGATCAACTAATTTTTTGGATAAACCTTCATATTCTCCTTGTCGGCAGTTGGCTAAATTTTTACGCTTTTCTTCTTTGGCTGCCTCTTCATAATGGTAAACTGGTATTCCAAGTTCTTTTCCGACCCTTTTCCCTAGTTTGTGTGCCCACTCAGCACACTGTTCCATGCTGATACTTGCAATAGGTACAAGCGGACAAACATCTGTCGCTCCCATTCTAGGATGTTCTCCTGAATGTTTACTCATATCAATGAGTTCTTGTGCTTTTTGTATCAGCAGAAATGCCGCATCTATTACTTGTTGTGGTTCGCCAACAAAAGTGATTACTGTTCGATTTGTTGCTTTTCCAGGATCTACATTCAGGAGCTTTACTCCATCAATTTCCTCTACAATTTGTGATATGATTTTAATTTTTTCATCATCTCTACCTTCTGATATATTTGGAACACATTCAATAATCTGTTTCATTCTTTCGATTTTTATAAAAAGCAAAGATAGTATTCTTCTTCATAAAAAACATATTTTTGCCAATATGGATAAACAAACAAAATTAGCTGTCGATAGTGGTGAAATGTTACCTTTAATGGAGGCTTTTTACACCATACAAGGTGAGGGATTTTATTCTGGACAGGCAGCTTATTTTTTACGTATAGGTGGTTGTGATGTTGGTTGTCATTGGTGTGATGTAAAGGAAAGTTGGAATGCTGATTTGCATCCGCCTACTAGCATTGCTGATATTCTGAAGGGAATTGAACAGTATGCAGTGGAAACGGTAGTAATTACTGGCGGAGAGCCCTTAATGTGGAATTTAGATAAACTCACTAATATTCTCAATAATAAAGGATTAAAAGTGCATTTGGAAACTTCAGGAGCGTATCCTCTTAGTGGTAATTTTGATTGGGTGTGTTTGTCTCCTAAAAAAATGCAAGCCCCATTAGATGCAATAAAACCTCTAACCAATGAGTTAAAAGTTATTGTGAACAATAAACATGATTTTATCTGGGCAGAACAGCAAAGAGCAGGGTTAGCAGAAAATTGCAAATTATACTTGCAGCCTGAATGGAGCAAAAGAGAACAAATCATTCCTTTAATCATAGATTTTGTTAAAGAAAATAAGGACTGGACCATCTCTTTACAAAGCCATAAATACATGAATATTCCTTAATGAGAATCTTAGCTCTTATATTGTGTTTATTGCCTTCAATATCCTTTGCGCAAACTAAGGATTATAGAACCTATGATAAGGCTGTAAAATATAATAATGAAGGTAATATTGAAAAAGCCACAAA
The DNA here is from genome assembly GCA_012960805.1 of Flavobacteriales bacterium. Taxonomy (GTDB): domain Bacteria; phylum Bacteroidota; class Bacteroidia; order Flavobacteriales; family BACL11; genus UWMA-0277. Next base: position 15,637 of record DUAO01000040.1, read on the forward strand.
ATATGCAAATAAAGCTTTGGAAAAGAATGCTGAATGGAGTAAGCCAAATTTACTTTTAGCAAGTATTTATGCTGACCTTGGGGATATTGAAGAGTCTGCTCGCTATATGCTTTATGTATATGACGAAAAAACTCCTTCTGATGTGATGGGGATTGAGCAAATCGCAAAACTGTATTATAGCAATGGCTATTATGAAAATGCTTTATATTACTTTAAAGCAGCTCAGCAGTTAAATGCTGATGTGCTAGCAAGAAAGACTGCTTTATTCATTAAGAACTGTATCTTTTCAATGGATGCAATTCGTCAGCCTGTAGCTTTTAATCCTGAGAATTTAGGAGAGAATATCAATACAGAAATGGAAGAATATTTACCTGCCCTTTCTATTGAAGGAAATACCTTAGTCTTCACCAAACGAATAGCTGAGAAAGGCTATATACCTCAAGAGGATTTTTATATTTCTACTAGAAATGAAGAAGGGATTTGGCAGGAAGCTTTGGCTTATCCAGGAACAATAAATACCGCTAGGAATGAAGGGGCTTTTTCCTTTTCTGCTGACAAGGAAATAGTGGTGTACACAGCTTGCAATCGTGATGATGGACAAGGAAGGTGCGATTTGTATTTAATGCTGAACAATACAGCCTATAATGCAGGAAAAATAATCAATACCAAATACTGGGAATCACAAGGTTGCTTTTCACCTGATGGTAAGTATATGTATTTTGTGAGCAATCGCCCAGGTGGTTATGGCGGAAAAGATATTTGGCGTTCCGAAATTACTCAAAAAGGATTTTTACCTGCTGTAAATTTAGGCGATACTATCAATACCCAATATAATGAAATGTCGCCTTTTGTACATCCTGATAACCTAACTTTCTATTTTGCTTCTGATGGGCATACGGGTTTTGGGGATTATGATTTATTCGTTAGCAGAAGAAAAAATACTGCAAAGGAGTGGGGCTTGCCAAATAACATGGGCTACCCAATCAACACCCATAATACGGAAAACTCATTAATTGTAGCCGCTAACGGAAAAACGGCTTACTATGCATCTGATGTAAGTGGTTTCGGAAAGGAGGATATCTTTCAGTTTGAATTGCCAGAAAATTTACAAGCCGAGCCATTGGCAGCATTAGAAATGGATATTATTACCCAAAAAGCAGGAGAGGAGGTAATCTTAAAGAATGTAAGTTTTGCGAGTAATTCCTATGCTTTGGAACAAATTTCTTTTGCTGAATTGGATAAACTGATTGCTTACCTTAAAAAGAACCCTAATTTGCAAATTGAAATTCAAGGACACACTGATGATGTGGGAAATGAAATGGATAATCAAATTCTATCTCAGCAAAGAGCAAAAACAGTTTTTGAGTATTTAAAAATGAAAGTAAGCAATAGGTTAAGCTATAAAGGATTTGGCGAAAGTGTTCTGCTTGAAAGCAATTCTACTGAAAAAGGGAGAAAAGTAAATAGAAGGACTTCTTTTGTTATTTTTCAGTAAAAATATCTTCTTTTGTTTTTGGTTGCTCATCACCTCTCCAATTAAAACCTTTTAGGTAACGGTTTTTTTCCTCTACATCTTGGTAGGGAGTAGTAGTGGAGTTTGGCTCAACCTCATAAGTAACCTCTTTAAGTTTATTTGCTTTAAAATAAAGAATTAAGTCGGTACACTCGGTATAATTGAGGCCTATTTTATCCTCAGTTTCTTCATCTCTTATGATGAAAATACTTTGTCCGTTACCCTTTACATCCATGCGTCTCATTTTATTGTTTGTAAAATAAGCTGTCATATTCTTTCCTTTTATCTGGTTATAATCCAAGGAATCTTCTTGAGCAACAATCATGGGGTTGGGATTTAAAAACATACGAGATATTTCTCCCTTATGTACTAAAAACTGCAGACTATCAGCTGTTATCTGAAAGTCATCCGACCAGAGTACAGGCCTATTAAACATCTCTACTATTGAATCTGTAAAATTATAACTTAAGGAATCACATTTCCCTTGAAAATCTGTTTTAAAGAATTTAACTTTATGGTAGGCGAGTATCTTTTTTGCACCTTCTTTTTGCTGAGAAACAAACTGCTTGGCGTGCATAAATAAGGTGTCCTCTTCAAAGAGTAATTCTAGCATAGGTTTTTCACTAATAATTACTTTTTTTTCTGCTTCAAAGTATTCGGCAATCCCTCCAAAAACAGTCATATTTTCAACCGTATCAATAAGTTCAACATTGCTGATTGCTTTTCCGTATTGTTTGTTTTTATTGTAGTACAAACTATCGCCTTTTAGCAGGTAACTATCAGTAGTTATGTAGGAGTTTTCTATGAACTGTGCAATGTCAGTTTTGGTATTGTACCAACCATTTTCACAATAAATAGTTTTAGTGTCCGAAATGATAAAGGATGGGCCAAAAAAGTAAGTAACCTCACTATTGGAATTATAGTGCATATTATCGGTAAGTATCTTGTAATCCTTAGCAATTACAACTACTGAATCCTTAAAAATAAATTTATGAATATTGGAATGGTAAGCCCCTCTTTTGGAATTGATTGTTTTCTCATTATCAATAATAGTTCCCTTTTGAGGGTAGGAGGCGATATTTGTACTTAAATTGTAAAATACTTGTTCGGTTTTTAAGGTCATGTGCTTGTCAATAAGCACAACATTTCCTTTTATATCAGCTTTGTTTTCTAAACCAAAATAAGTAAGCCTTTTTCCTGTGAGAGTAATGCTATCGCCTTGGTTAATTTTAATTTTTCCAAAGGCTCTCATTTTATTTTCAGAAGTATAATGATAAGCAGAATCACAAGTCATTATTGCATTATTATGCCGAAAAGAAACATTGCCAATTAAACGCCAATAATCTGGATGAATATGAGCGTTAGCAAAAGTATTGTCTGCATTAAGAATTTCTATTTTTTTACTATCCTGAGCATGTAGATTGACACTCAGCAGGACAAGTAAAGTATACAATAGAATTCTCAAATTTTATCTGAATAATGTTTGCTTTCTATCAGGACCTACAGATACAATTGCAATAGGCGTTTCCAATACATCTTCCAACCAAGCAATATAGTCATGCACTTCTTTTGGTGCATCTGCTAAGCTCTCCAATTGCATTAAGTCCATTTTCCAACCTTTTAACTCTTTGCAAACAGGAGTAAGACCTTCATTATCTTCAAATGGTAAATAGTCAATTTGCTTACCATCTAACTCATAATGCGTACATGCTTTAACGGTGTCAATTCCCGATAACACATCTGTCTTCATCATCATTAATTGTGTTACGCCATTAATATTAATAGCGTATTTCAATGCAGGAATATCAATCCACCCACATCTTCTTGGACGACCGGTAGTTGCTCCAAATTCATTCCCTACTTTACCTAAATGAGCACCTACTTCATTAAACAATTCTGATGGAAATGGCCCGCTTCCGACTCTAGTACAATACGCTTTGAAGATACCAAAGACCTCTCCAATCTTGTTAGGGGCAATCCCGAGCCCTGTACAAGCGCCTGCTGTAATTGTGTTGGATGAAGTAACGAATGGATAAGAACCAAAATCAATATCCAACAGTGTGCCTTGCGCACCCTCAGCTAATATCTTTTTATTTTCCTTTAATGCTTTATGAATGTAATGCTCACTCTCAATATGATCAAAACTTTTTAAGATTGCTAATGAAGCAAACCAGGCTGTTTCTAATTCTTCCAATTCATATTTAAAGTCATAGAAATTCAAAATCTGAATATGTTTTCTTTTTAATTTTTCGTACTTCTTTTTAAAATTAGGATCTGCAATATCACCAACTCTCAATCCGTTACGCCCAGTTTTATCCATATAAGTTGGTCCAATTCCTTTTAGAGTAGAACCAATTTTTTCTTTCCCTTTTGCTTTTTCACTTGCAGCATCTAGTAATTTATGCGTTGGAAGGATAAGGTGAGCTTTTTTTGAGATTAAAAGTTCTGACATAGGAATACCAAGCGCTTTAATTTCCTGAATTTCTCTTTCAAAGATAACAGGATCAATTACTACACCATTCCCAATTAAGTTAATTACACCTGGATGAAAAATTCCAGAAGGAATAGTATGCAATACATGTTTTATGCCATCAAATTCAAGCGTATGCCCAGCATTTGGCCCCCCTTGAAAACGTGCAATAATATCGTATTTTGAAGTCAATACATCTACAATTTTTCCTTTTCCTTCATCTCCCCATTGGAGGCCTAATAAAACATCTGCTTTCATCTATTATTTTGAAATTTCTAGTTATTTATCTTTATTTGACAATCTTGGCATAAGCCGTATAAATTAAGGGCATGTCTACTTATTTTAAAGCTCATACTTTCTTCAATTACATTTTTTATTCCTTGGATTCTTGGGTCGCAAAACTCAATTACTTTATCGCAACTTGTACATACTAAATGATCGTGCTGTCGATTGGAATATGATTTTTCGTATTGTGCCTGTGTCTTACCAAATTGATGTTTTCTAATCAAATGGGAATTCAATAAAATTTCTATTGTATTATAAAGCGTAGCACGACTTACACGAAATTTTTTATTTTTCATTTGAATGTACATTGAATCAATATCAAAGTGACCTTCAAATTTGTAAATTTCGTTTAGGATTGCATAGCGCTCAGGAGTTTTCCTTTGCTTGTTTTCTATCAGATATTTTGTGAATATCTCGGTAACGGTCTCAATTATTTTTTGGTTTGACACAATTGCGTTATTAAAAAATAAAAATATAAAAAATTAGTGTTAGGTGAAGGCAAATATTCAATAATGATGAAGAAAATTAGTTGTGTTTATAAGTTCGTGTTATTGAAGTAATTGCCTTTATTTTTTCAAGCTTATCGGTTAGTTCTTTAAGGAAGGAAGAATTATGAACTTTTAAGGTTATACTTCCTTCAAAAACACCATCATTACTATTTATATTTATCGATTTAATATTTACATTCATCTGATTAGAAATTATCTGTGTGATTTTGTTCATAAGTCCTACACTATCAATTCCCTTTATGTTTATGGACGCTACAAAATCAATTTCAGTCTTTAATATCCATTTTGATTGCAGTATTCTGTACGCATAATTAGAGCGCAATTGTATTGCATTCGGACAGTCCGATCTATGCACCTTTATACCGTCAACAACCGTTAAAAATCCAAAAATTAAATCGCCAGGAATAGCATTGCAACAAACCGCCATCTTATAATTTAACACCTCATCATTATCATTGAAAACAATAATCTTTTCAGATTCTTTTCTTGTTTGTGTTATAGAAACTGAAGGTCCGTAAATTTTATTTTTAATTGTTTGATACCAACCTCCTTTTTTTAAGAGAACAAATTCTTTAATTTCAGTATTAGAAATAGCGCCAGTACCAAATTTAAAATACAAATCGATTGAAGTACCTGCATCAAAATGCTTGATAAGTTCTGTTTCAGTCTGGCTAGTTAATTTTAATTTCAAATGTTTTAATTTTCGTTCAGCAATCTCTTTACCAACAACTGAAATTACTTTTTTATCTTCTTTTAGTGCTGATTTTATTTTTGATTTAGCTCTGGAAGTCACAGCAAATCTTAGCCAATCTTCTCTGGGTCTTTGTTTTTGTGATGTAATAACTTCAACTTGGTCACCACTTTGTAGCTGATGGCTTAATGGAACTAATTTTCCATTTACCTTTACACCCATACACTTTAACCCAACATCTGTATGAATTTCAAATGCAAAATCAAGGGCTGTCGCCCCTTTAGGAAGTGTTTTTAAATCACCATTTGGAGTAAAAATATAAATTTCACCAAAGAAGAGATTTAGCTTAAAATCATCAATAAAATCAACAGCATTGCTTTCGGGATTTTGCAACAATTCTCTAATTTTTTCAATCCAAGTATCCAAAGAATTTTCCTTACTTCCTTTCTGCTTGTATTTCCAATGAGCCGCATATCCTTTCTCAGCAATTTCATCCATTCTTTTACTTCTAATTTGCACTTCTACCCATTTACCATTATCCCCTATTACAGTAGTATGTAAGGATTCATATCCATTGACTTTTGGGGTAGACACCCAGTCTCTTAATCTATCAGGGTTTGGTTTGTAAAAATCAGTAACAATAGAGTAGATTTTCCAACAATCAGCTTTTTCAGATTCAGGAGAACTGTCAACAATAATTCTTATAGCAAATTTGTCAAATATATTGTCAAAATTTACTCCCTTATTTATCATTTTATTTCTGATTGAAAAGATAGATTTTGATCTTCCTGTTACTGAAAATTCTAAACCATTTTCCTTTAGTTTAGCTTTGATTGGTTTGGTAAATTTTGAAATGTATTTATTTCGCTCCTCTTTGGTTGCTTTTAGCTCTTGAGCAATCGCTTTATAAACTTCTGGTTTGGTAAATTTTAAACCTAAATCTTCTAATTCAGTTTTGATAGTATAAAGTCCTAATCTATGAGCAAGAGGCGCATACAAATAAAGTGTTTCAGAAGCAATTTTTAGCTGTTTGGATTTAGTCATATTATCCAAAGTACGCATGTTATGCAGTCTATCTGCAAGTTTAATTAATATCACCCTTACATCATCTGATAAGGTAAGAAGCATTTTTCTAAAATTTTCAGCCTGCAAGGATACATTTTTATCAAAAATATCTTGAATTTTAGTAAGTCCGTCAATAATTTGAGAAACCTTTTTTCCGAAAATATTTTCAACATCCTGTAATGTATAGTTTGTATCTTCAACCACATCATGTAATAATGCGCAGACAATAGAAGTGGCTCCTAAGCTAATTTCTTTAGCAGCAATATGAGCAACAGCAATAGGATGGAAAATATAGGGTTCTCCAGACTTTCTTCTCATATCTTTATGTGCTTCAACTGCAATATTTAAAGCTTTCCGTATCTCTTTTTTGTCTTTAGTATTTGTTTTATCAGAACAAGAGCGCAATAAAGCCTTATACCTGTTTAGTATATCTTTTTTCTCCTGTTCTAAATCTATCGGTTGCATAGGGTATTAAGCAAAAATAGGGTATTTACTCATTAACTCATTTACTGAATTTCTAACTTCAGAAATTACCACCTTATTCTCATAATTTATTATTACTTTATCTATCAAATCTACAATATAAGGAATAGTATCTTCTTTAATACCTCTAGTAGTAATTGCTGGCGTTCCTAATCTAATTCCTGAAGTAATAAAAGGAGATTGTGTGTCGAAAGGAACCATATTTTTATTGGCTGTAATATCAGCCAATACTAAAGCGTTTTCAGCATCTTTTCCCGTTACATTTTTACTTCTTAGGTCAATAAGCATACAATGGTTTTCTGTTCCTCCTGAAATAACTTTATATCCTTTTTTCATAAAGCATTGAGCCATTAATTTTGCATTTTTAATTACTTGCTCGCAATATTCTTTGAATTCAGGCTTTAATGCCTCACCAAAAGCAATAGCTTTTCCAGCAATCACATGTTCCAATGGACCGCCTTGAGAGCCAGGAAACACGCCAGAATTTAAAATAGTTGACATCATTTTTGTTTTTCCTTTTGGAGTTTTTAATCCCCATGGGTTTTCAAAATCTTTCCCCATCATTATCATTCCTCCTCTTGGACCTCGTAAAGTTTTATGCGTTGTAGTGGTTAAAATATGGCAATGTGGTGCAGGATTATTTAATAGTTTTGTGGCAATTAACCCGGCAGGATGTGCAATATCAGCCATTAATAAAGCGCTCACTTTGTTAGCTATCTTTCTGAAACGCGCATAATCCCAATCTTGTGAGTATGCTGAACCTCCACAAATAATAAGTTTTGGCTGTTCTGCAATTGCCGTTTCTTCTAATTTTTCATAATCTACCTTGCCACTTTCTTGCTCTACATTATAAAAAGAGGTCTTGTATAATTTCCCTGAAAAATTTACTGGAGAACCATGCGTTAAATGTCCTCCATGAGATAAATTAAAACCTAAAATTTTATCTCCAGCATTTAAGCAAGCTAAAAGCACTGCCGAATTAGCTTGAGAACCTGAATGAGGTTGAACGTTCACGTATTCAACTCCAAATAATTCTTTTGCTCTATCAATTGCTAATTGTTCAACTTGGTCAACTATTTCACAGCCTCCATAATATCTTTTTCCAGGATACCCTTCAGCATATTTGTTGGTTAAACAAGAACCCATAGCTTGCATTACTTCATCACTTACAAAGTTTTCGGATGCAATTAATTCAATGCCATTTCTTTGTCTTCCATCTTCTTTTTTGATTAAGTCAAAAATTATTTGATCGTTTTTCATCTAATTACATTAAGTTAAATTTCTATTTTCGTGGACGCAACAAATGTATGTAATTTTATGAATAGAATAAACGAACTTTTCGGAATAAAATATCCAATAATTCAAGGAGGAATGATATGGTGTAGTGGTTGGGAATTAGCATCAGCAGTAAGCAATGCTGGGGGATTAGGATTAATTGGCTCAGGCTCAATGTATCCTGAAGTGCTGAGGCAACACATTAGGAAGTGTAAGGCAGCCACCAACAATTCTTTTGGTGTAAATATACCTTTATTATACCCTGACATTGAAGACCATATAAATATAATAATTCAAGAAGGAGTAAAGGTAGTGTTTACTTCAGCAGGAAATCCAAAAAAATATACTTCCAGATTGCAAAGTTATGGCATAAAAGTAGCTCATGTTATTGCTAATAAAAAATTTGCTATTAAATGTGTAGAGGCTGGAGTAGATGCAATTGTGGCTGAAGGTTTTGAAGCTGGAGGGCATAATGGGGTTGATGAAATTACTACTATGTGTTTAATCCCTATGATTGCTGATACTGTTAATGTTCCATTAATTGCAGCAGGCGGAATTGCAAGTGGCAAAGCAATGTTGGCAGCTATAATACTGGGTGCTGATGGTGTGCAAATGGGTAGTCGCTTTGTGGCTAGTAAGGAATGTTCGGCTCATATTAATTTCAAAAATAAAGTAGTTGTAGCTGGTGAAGGCGAAACAGATTTAACCCTAAAAGAGCTAACAGCTGTTCGCTTAATTAAAAATGGTTTTTATAATCAAATTCAAAAAGCGTATACTGAAAATGCTACTCATAAAGAGTTAAAGGATTTATTAGGTAGAGGTAGGGCAAAAAAAGGAATGTTTGAAGGAAATCTGGAAGAAGGCGAATTGGAAATTGGGCAAGTTTCAGCAATGATAAATACAATTATGCCTGTTGAAAAAATTATCAAGGAAGTTATTGATGAATTTGAATCTGAAAGAAATAGAATAAGCACTTTAAAGTTTTAATTTATTTTAGAATATATAAGAAAACTTATTATAGTGGTAATGAAAGTGTTGAATCTAAGTTAACTTTTATATATTTGTACCAAAAAATATTATGAAATCACATTTACTTATCGCAATTGTTGTTTTATTATCATTCAACAGTGCACAAGCGCAATTACCTAATGGTTCAATTGCCCCTGATTTTACCTTAGTAGATCTCAATGGAGTAACACATACTCTTTATGATTATTTGGATGATGGAAAAACTGTTTTCCTTGACTTCTCTGCTGTATGGTGTGGTCCTTGTTGGGGATATCACACTTCTGGCGCATTAGAAGATTTATATATAAACCATGGTCCTACAGGTTTGCCTAATGTAAGTGCTACTACTACAAATGATGTAATGGTGATTTTTATTGAAGGTGATGGAAATCCAATTTCATGTATTGAAGGTACTGGATGTGGCACACAAGGAGATTGGACTGCCGGAACTCCTTACCCTATTATTTGTACAGACGGAACAGTTAATACTACCGCAGTTGCTAGTGCTTATGCCATTGGCTATTGGCCAACTGTTTATCAGGTATGTCCTGATAGACTCTTATCTGAATGCGGTCAAACCGCTTCTCCTTATTCATTAGTAACCTCTTGTTTACCTCCGCCTGCTTATGATATTGACGCTAGAAGTTTTATGAGCACTTCTGCTGCAACTGGTTGTTCTTCTATGACTCCAGAAATAACTATACAGAATTATGGTTTTGATAATCTCTCAGAAGTAAAAATTGATGTGTCTCTTAATGGAGTATTCCAGTATTCATCTATATTTAATCAAGTATGGAGTAACTCAACAAATTCATATCAGCCCCTTAATTTACAGACGTATGAAATGGCAGATGCACTGCTAGATCCTATAACAGGTTTGTCAAATAATGATGTGATTACTATTGATGTTACTATGCCAAATGGAGTTGCTGATGCTGATCCAACAAATAATCAGACTATAACTTTCATTGTAGACCTTGGTTTCGACAATGCATATTGGGATGGGCCTTTGTCTATTACTGTTGCTGGAGGTCAACAAAACTCATGGTATTTAAAACAAGTAAGTACTAATATTCAAATAGCATCAGGATATGGTGGAGTGACTAATGTTTCAAATACGTTAGGAGATTTAACTTTTAATGAGTGCTATACATTACAAAGTATTAATGGAGCTGGCCTAGCATATACTATTACTGATTTTGTGGGGAATGTTATATTAAACGGATCTGCTTCAGGAGTTGAAGATTTTGATAATTTTTCTACTGGAGCTGAGCTGTGGACAGGAGTAGAAGATGTTTTAGAAAATTTTAATATTTATCCTAACCCTGCAAATGATGTATTAACAATTGATGGAAATTATACTTCAGCAATTATTTATGATGTATTTGGAAAAGTAGTCTTAACTACGGATTACCAAAATACTATTAATGTAGCTAGTTTAAGTAATGGCGTTTACTTTATAAACATCAATACTAATAATGCAATTACTGTTAAGAAAATTACTATAGCTAAGT
>DUAO01000041.1 GCA_012960805.1 Flavobacteriales bacterium
GCAGGTTCTACTACACAAGCTACATTTACTTGGGATGATTCAAATGGAGCGTATAGCTTTATGAGAATCAAAGCAAGAGTAGATGTTACAGGTGCTACTTGGTTCAATGTAGGAGGTGCAGGAGTTGCTTATGGAACGTTCACTAAGAATAAGAACGGTCTTACTCCAGGTGAGTCTTATAGAGGACAATCTAGAACATGGTGTTCTCCAAATGGAGGAGCTTGGAAATCTCCAACATGGACACCATTACTTTTCTGGACTCAACCAACTATAAGATTAGAAGGTGGATCAGCTATTGCTAACTTAGATGTTTACCCTAACCCATCAAGAGATATCTTTAATGTGAGTTTCACATCAGAAGATGTTCAAGATTTAGAGGTTAGAGTGATCAATGTAGTTGGTGAGGTTGTATACACTGAAAACTTACAGCAGTTTGTTGGTGAGTACACTAAAGCAATTGACTTAGTAACTTATACTAAAGGAATTTACTTCTTAGAAATCACAACTAATAATGGTGTGGTTAATAAGAAATTAATTCTTCAATAGGAAGTTAGTTAATATTTAGTATTAAGAAGCCCAGTCATTTGTCTGGGCTTCTTATTTTTATAAGGGACATTTTTTAACTGATAGCGCATACGGTTAAGATCAGCGCGATTTAATTAAACTAAAAATATAATTAAAATGAATGAAAGACAAAAAGTTAATAATATAATACATAATTACGTAGAAGTAAATGAGCATGAAGATTATACAGATAATAAAGAACTTATAAATGCTTTAATAGAATGGAAAAATGAAGAACTAATTTTAACTGATGTTGTGAGGAAAAAAGAACAGTTAAATGTTTGTTTTAATGCAGGAGATAATGTTGTATTTGATAATAAAAAAGCAGTAATCTTATGGACAAGTATCAAATATGTAGATATTGAAATAATTAGCACTAATAAAATTTACCAAGGAGTACGTACTTCTTTAATATCACCAAGATAAAACATATAATTACCTACAACATTGTATTTTTGTATTTAAATTTTTTAAATTGCATGAAACTCTATTCCTATACATTTACTTTACTTGTGTTATTTTCAACTACCTGTGTTTCTCAAACTTGGAATTTAATTTGGAATGATGAGTTTAATTCAAATCAATTAGACAGTACAAAATGGATTCATGATATTGGAACTGGTTCCCAGTACGGTTTGTATGGATGGGGAAATAGTGAATTACAGTACTATCAACCTTCAAATACTGAAGTTTATAATGGTACAGCAAAAATAATTGCAAAGCAGGAGCCAAATGGAATAGTTGATTCGTGGGGAAATACAATGTATTATTCTTCATCTAAAATTACAACTAAAGGAATTTTTGAATTTAAATATGGTAAGGTGGAAGTTAGAATTAAAACTATTGATGGGCAAGGATTCTGGCCAGCATTTTGGATGCTACCTTCAGGAGGAAGCTGGCCTTGTAATGGAGAGATAGATATTATGGAACAGTGGGGAAGTGATGGACCTACAAATACTACCACAGGAGCAGCTCATGTAGGAATTTGTCCAGGAAGTAGTTTCTATCAGAGTTTTTCAAATGTTCTATCTAGCGGATCTTATGCTGATAATTTTCATATTTATTCTATACAATGGCAGCCAGATTATATTGCTTGGTATGTTGACAATGTGCAATTCTTTCAGGTAACACCTTCTTCATATCCTTCGAATTATACATGGCCATTTAATTCTAATGATTGGTATTTGATGATTAATTTAGCAATAACTAGTAGCGGCCCAAATTCAAATACTGTATTCCCAAGCCAAATTGAGATTGATTATGTAAGAGTATATGAACAAAATGGGATTTTAGGATGTACGGATTCTACAGCAAATAATTATGATGCAAATGCTACAATTGATAATGGTAGTTGCGAATATATTGTTTCTTTTAGTGTAGATTTAAATTGCTCAACTAATATGAATCCACCATCTGTTGTCTATGTGACTAGTTCTGCTATTAATTGGGATTGTAATACTTACGCTTTAAACGACTCTAATTATGATGGTATATGGACTGGAGACATTATATTGCAAAATGGATTTTTTGAATATATATATTGTACTGATGGTTGGTCAAATTCTGAAAGTAGTGGATTAATTACATCAATGCAGAATGGAGGAACATGCGCTCCAAATACAGATTATTCTACTTATGCAAATAGATTAATTAATATTTCGAGTGATACAATTATATCTAATGTTTGGGGTTCTTGCGGAACATGTGTTTCAGGATGTACTGATCCAACCGCAACAAATTATAACTCAAATGCAGATTATGATGATGGATCTTGCAACTATAACACCAACTTTAATGTTACTTTTCAAGTAGACATGAATAATGTTACAGTGCCTTTTACAATACCTGAAGTTAATGGAACATTTAATGGTTGGTGTGGAAGCTGTTGGGCTATGTCAGATGTAAATAATGATAATATTTGGAATTTTACTACTTCTGTTCCAGCAGGTTCTTATGAGTATAAGTTTGCAGCTGATAATTGGACTATACAAGAAGATTTATCAAATGCAGGTAATTGTGCTGTTTCAGCATGGGGCTATACAAATAGAGTTTTAAATATTACTAGTGATACAGTAATTTCTGTAGTTTGCTGGGAATCTTGTTTAGCATGCTCCTCTGCTACTTGTGGTGCTATAACAGGAGTTAACTTAACTGATGTAATTCATGATAGAGCAGTATTTAACTGGGATGATATGAACAGTGCTACTTGTGTAGTAGATCAAATTAGAATTCAATATCGTGAGGTAGGAACTTCTTCTTATTCTACTAAAACAATGGGGGCTCCAGTTGGAAACAACGCTCCATGTCTAAACACTTCCAAACGCGTAATTAATTTAACTCCTTCTACTCAATATGAGTATGATTTTAAGATTTGGTACCAAGACGGAACAGTTGTTACCTGGCACGCATATGGGACATTTACTACACTTGATGACTGTCCTAATGTAGGTAACTTAGCTGTTACTACACCGAGTACTACAAAAGCTACATTTACTTGGGATGATTCAAATGGAGCTTATAGCTTTGTAAGAATCAAATCAAGAGTAGATACTAATAATGGGGCTTGGTTCAATATAGGAGGTTCAGGAGTCGCTTATGGAATATTCACTAAAAACAAGAATAATCTATCTCCAGGTACTTCATATAGAGCGCAGGCGAGAACATGGTGTGATCCAAATGGAGGAGCTTATAAGGCACTATCATGGACATCATTAATCTACTGGACTCAACCAACTATAATAAGATTAGAAGGCGGAGTAACTATTAAGAACTTAGATGTTTACCCTAATCCATCAAGAGATGTGTTTAATATAACATTTACAAGTGAAAAGATTCAAGACTTAAAAGTTAGAATACTTAATTTAATAGGAGAGGAGCTTATAAATGAAGACTTAGAACAGTTTGTTGGCGAGTATACTAAAGCAATTGATTTAGCTACTTATACAAAAGGAATCTATTTTTTAGAAATTACAACTAATAATGGTTTGATTAATAAGAAGTTGATATTGCTATAATCGAATAAATGTACTGAGTACACTAAGTATTTTTTATATATTTGCCTGTGTAATTTTTAAACTATGAAAAGAGTACTATTTTTTTTGGGATTAATCTCAGCCATTTCTGTTTACTCACAGCCTCCTGTGACAGCTACATTTGAGGTTGATTTATCTCTGTATCAAGGCACGTATTCAACTGTTGAATTTTATAGAGGAGGACAATTATATTCAATGGTAAATACTATTAGCAATACATATGAATATACGACAACAGTTCCAGGCTTTCAAGCATCAAATTATTCTTATAAATTCGTAGTTGATGGTGTTACAGAAACTTTTAATGGTACTGAATCATGTGTTGGAATAATTGCATCAGATACATTAAGAATAATTAATTTAAATACAACTACTCCAGCAATTGTGTGTTGGGAGAGTTGCAATGCATGTGTAACAGCTGTCCTAGGCTGTACTGATCCTACAGCAAATAATTATGATCCAACTTCTAATATTGATGATGGTAGTTGTGAATATAATATTACATTTTTTGTCGATATGACTCATGTAACAGATACGTACATTATGCCTGAGGTTAATGGAGATTTTAATGCATGGTGTGGAAATTGCGCTTCAATGACAGATGCTAATAATGATTCTATATGGGAAATAATAATTCCATTAACTACGGGTTCTTATATATATAAATTTTCTGCTGATGACTGGAATATTGAAGAATCACTATATGAATTTGATGATTGTGTTTCGGGTAATCCTCCTTATATTAATAGAACGCT
>DUAO01000042.1:0-597 GCA_012960805.1 Flavobacteriales bacterium
ACGTTTTAAGAAATCAGTAGAAAGATCACCATTTTTGTATTCATCAGAATTTAAAATTGTCTTATACAAAGGAATAGAAGTTTCAACTCCTTCAATGTAAAAGTCATTTAATGCAGAAAGCATTCTAGTTCTTGATTCTTCAAAAGTTTGACCCCATGTAACGAGTTTTGCCATAAGTGAATCATAAAATGGTGAAACTGTGCAACCAGGATAAAGATAGGTATCACATCTAACACTTGGTCCTGCAGGAATAGTCACATCGGGAACAGGTCCAGTTGAAGGAGCAAAATCCAAGAATGTGTCTTCAGCATTAATTCTACATTCAATTGCATATCCATTCATTTTTAGTTCATTTTGTTTGAAAGGAATTGGCTCCCCATTGGCAATATCTAATTGTAGTTTAACTAAATCTAATCCAGACACAAATTCAGTAATAGGGTGTTCTACTTGTAATCTAGCATTAATTTCAATAAAATAAAATTCACCATTATCAGCTCGTAAAAATTCGGCAGTACCTAAATTAGTATAATCAACGGCATGTGCAGCATTACAAACTAATTCACCAATACGTGCTCTTGTTTCTTCATCAACAATTGG
>DUAO01000042.1:833-4348 GCA_012960805.1 Flavobacteriales bacterium
TCAACATTACAGGATATCCAATATCATTAGCAATTTTTTCTGCATCATCTGCATCCTTAACTAAACCAGGACTTCCAGGAACAGTTGGAACTTGTGCTTTTAACATTGCAGCTTTACATTTCATTTTATCACCGCAAAGATTCATCGAATCAGCAGATGGGCCAATAAAAATAATTTTATTTTTTTCACAAAGTCTTGCAAAATCATCATTTTCAGATAGGAAACCATAACCTGGATGAACTGAATCTGCACCAGATGATAGCATTACCTCTAGAATTTTTTCTTGATTAAGATATGATTTAGCAGGAGATGCCTCACCAATATGATATGATTCAGATGCTTGTTTAACATGCATTGAATTACGATCTTCATCAGAATAAACTGCAACTGTTTTAATTCCAAGTGCTTTACAAGTTTTAATTACACGTAAAGCAATTTCTCCCCTGTTAGCGATAAGTACTTTTTCAATCATCATTAATCACAAATTGATATTCCCATGTTTTCTAGGTAATTGTTTGGATCTTTTGTTTTCAAGCATCTCAAGTGCTTTAATTAACATAGGTCTTGTTTCAGCAGGATCAATTACATTATCAATAGTTCCATGAGATGCAGCAACGTAAGGATTTTCAAATTTCTGCGTATATTCATCCATTAATTCTTTTTTAAGAGATTCAGGATTATCAGAAGCAGCAAGATCTTTTTTATTCATAATTTTTACAGCTGCCTCTCCACCTAAAACAGCACATCTAGCAGTTGGCCATGCATAGTTTACATCAGTTCTAAGATTTTTACTTCCCATTGCAATGTATGCACCACCATATGCCTTACCAATAACTAATGTAATTTTTGGTACAGTCGCTTCACAATATGCATAAAGTAGTTTACTTCCATGTCTAATGATTCCATTATGTTCTTGATTAGAACCTGGCATGTAACCAGGTGTGTCTACTAAAGTAATTATTGGAATATTAAATGCGTCACAGAATCGAATAAAACGTGATGCCTTATTTGATGAATCAATATCTAGTGCACCTGCAAGATGCATTGGTTGATTGGCAATAATTCCAACAACATTTCCATTTAATCTACCATATCCAACTATAATATTTGATGCAAATAATTCATGAACTTCAAAAAATTCATGATTGTCAACAATGGAATGAATAATTTCTTTCATATCATAAGGTTGTAAAGTATTTTCAGGAATTATATTAATTAAATTATGATCCAATCTATTCGGATCATCATCAGTTGTAAGTTTAGGTGGTTGTTCAGAATTATTTTGAGGTAAGAAGGAAATTAATTTTTTAATGTAATCCATGCATTGATATTCATTTTCAGCAACAAAATGAGCAACACCACTTTTTGAACCATGCGTCATGGCACCACCAAGTTCATTAGATGAAACTTCTTCACCTAATACAGTTTTAACAACATCAGGTCCAGTAACAAACATACTGGCAATTTTGTCAACCATAATAACAAAATCAGTCATTGCAGGAGAGTATACAGAACCACCTGCGGAAGGACCTACACTTGCAGTAATTTGTGGAATTACTCCAGAAGCTAATTGGTTATGATAAAAGATGTCTGCGAATCCATCAAGACTCATAATTCCTTCTTGAATTCTAGCACCACCAGAATCCATAATACCGATAACGGGACAACCTGTGTTTAAAGCATGATCCATTAATTTAGTAATTTTTTTAGCCCCCATCTGACTTAATGTTCCACCTAGAACAGTGAAATCATAAGCATAAACAAAAATTTGTCTTCCAGAAACATTTCCATAACCACCAACTACACCATCAGTAAAAAATTTCTTTTTTTGCATATCATATTCATGGTAATGATGAGTGGTTAATGGATCAATTTCAACAAAAGTTCCTACATCAAGTAAAAGATCAATTCTTTCACGAGCAGTTAGTTTACCCTTCTCATGCTGGGCACTAATACGATCTTGACCACCACCTTGTAAGGATATGTTATTATTTTTAGTATATTCATCAATCTTTTCAGAATGCATAATGGTAATCTAAAAAGAGATTGTTCACTATATTAATTTAGATTGAAATAGTAGAAATTGTAAATTATTATAAAAAATTAAGAATTTAGAATAGGAAAAAAATTTTTAGATGATTGTTGATATGAATCAAAAGCATTCTTTTCATTACTACATTTCTTACATATACATAATTGAGATACATTTGGAATATCACAAATATCTTGAAATTCACATTGAGAACATCCAGCAGAAGAACCACAAACAATGCATTTCAATTCATTAGTTTGAGCACATTTTTCATGTTTAACACCAGAACCTTTTGACCAGAGTCCAATTTCATTGATTTCAATTTTATCATTACAAACAATGCATGTTCCTGGAAATTTCATTGGGATTTTTATCCAACTCATTGTATCAATTCAATCTCCTTATCAATAATAGCACCAAAAGTTTCTTCCAGTTCTAGCTCCAAAGTTTTATTTTTAATACAAAATAAAACATAGGGCAAGCATAATGTTACAAATGCACTAGAAGAAAGATGTAGTTTTTTTGCCATTATAGAAGATAATGATTTAATTTTTGCACCATCCCAACGAATTCTATTTAGTAAAGGCCAAGATAAATTATATTTAGAATAGCGTATACGGTCATCTTTTTGATATAAATTAATTAAAATATCATTAAGATAACGTAGTAATCTCCAATTTTGAGTTTTCATAATTTTTCCAAGTAACATATCAGCATTTGAAATAACTTCTAAATATTTTGCAAGTGTAGCACTATCTAGATCACTAGTTACTATACTAGAATAAAATGCATTAATTTTGTCTCTAGGAGCAATTTGTATTGAATATAAAACACCTCTAGCTTCTTGAATAGAATTTGCTTTGAAAAATGCATTTATTCCATCTTCAATATTGATACTTTCAAAAGAAGTTTCTGTTGGAGGATTAAATCCAGTTAGCAAAGACTGTGTTAGATTAATCATTGAACGAATGTCACCTCGAGAGTTATCAATGACTTTGATTAATGAGCCAGGACTTAGTTTTGTATTTTCTTTTTTTAAAATATTATCTAAATAAACACGCAAAAGACGTGGAGGTATTTTTTTAAAAGAGATTGTTGTTGTTACTTTTTTAATGCTCTTCATTTTATCTGAATCATCAAAATTTGCAGCAAGTAAAATAGGTACATTTGGTTTTTTTAAAATATCAACAAGTGCTGCAGCACCTCCATAATCGCCACGACCATGAATACCATCAACCTCATCAATAAAGATCATAGGGGTTCCTAAAACACTAACATTACCTAAAACAGGTATAAGGATTTCATTAATTTGAGATTTACTTCTAACATCACTTGCATTAAGACCAATCAGATCATAACCAAATTGTTTAGCCAAAAGATATCCAATAGTAGTTTTTCCAATTCCAGGAGGCCCCACTATCAAAAGAGGTTTTGTTCCTTTTTTCCATTTTGCAAACCATTCCATTATAGCTGCACGAGGTTC
>DUAO01000043.1 GCA_012960805.1 Flavobacteriales bacterium
AAATTTGATAAAAATTGGCTAATTACAAAAGATTCTACAATATCATTTGAGATTAATACCCCTTTATAGTTTATGAGAAAATATCTTTCGCTAATTAAGTTTAGTCATACAATTTTTGCAATACCTTTTGCTTTTATTGGTTTTTTCTTGGCTACACAAAATTATGCATTTGAATGGGTTACTCTTTTTTATGTTGTGCTTTGCATGATTTTTGCGCGATCTGCAGCTATGGCTTTTAATCGCTATATTGATAGAGATATTGACACCGCAAACCCAAGGACTACAAAGGTTAGAGAAATACCGAACGGAAGCATCAAAGCAAAATCTGCTTTAATTTTTGTACTCCTTAATTGTTTCTTATTCATTGGAACAACTTATTTGATTAATTCACTTTGCTTAGCGCTATCGCCAATTGCATTATTAATAATATTGGGATACAGCTACACCAAACGCTTTACCTCACTTTGTCATTTAATATTAGGGTTGGGGTTAGCCCTTGCTCCTATTGGTGCTTACTTGGCAGTAAGCGATACTTTTGATTTATTACCTGTATTATTCTCAGTTGTTGTGCTTTTTTGGGTAAGTGGTTTTGATATTATTTACTCCCTGCAAGATGAGGAGTTTGATAAAACCCAAAAACTACATTCTATTCCAGTTTTACTTGGCAAGAAAAATGCATTGAATCTTGCAAAACTTTTGCATTTTGTAACCATAATTTTACTTTCACAAATTGGAAATTATCCTGAATTCGGAAAGTTCTACTGGATAGGATTCTCTATTTTTTCTGCACTACTCATATACCAACATACTTTGGTAAAACATAATGATTTAAGCAAAGTAAATCTCGCATTTTTTACCACAAACGGAATTGCATCTATCATTTTTGGAACATTTGTTATTGCTGACATTTTGCTAAAATAAAACTTAGAAATTAAGTAATTACTCCCCCTTTAAAACTATTTAACAGTACTTTGTTTTGCATAGTACTATATTTTTATTACGTTTGTGCCATCAAAATTTAACAAAAATGAAAATTGAGAATACACAATCACAAATGCGAAAAGGGATTTTGGAATACTGCATCCTTTCCATATTAAAAAATGGTGAGGCCTACCCTTCTGATATTATCGAAAAGCTAAAAAAAGCAAAATTGATAGTAGTGGAAGGAACGCTATATCCCCTACTTACTCGGTTAAAAAATGCTGAAGTATTACAATACCGCTGGGAAGAGTCTACTGCAGGACCACCCAGAAAATATTATTCTTTAACCAATAAAGGAATTACATTTTTAATAGAATTAGATAGCACTTGGAAAGATTTAGCAAAAGCAGTACGATTAACCACTAAAACAAAAAAAGATGAATAAGACAGTAAATATTAACCTAGCAGGAATTGTATTTCATATTGATGAGGATGCTTTCGAAATATTGAACAATTACCTAAATACACTTAAAAATCATTTTAAAAATGAAGAAGGTGGAGATGAAATATTGAAAGATATTGAAGGACGAATAGCTGAGCTTTTTACTGAACGAATGGTTAAAAAAGAAGCGATTTCACTTACTGATATAAATGAAATAACTTCAATAATGGGTGACCCTAGCCAATATGATGATGAAGTTGATGTGGAGAGTTCTCAAGAAAGACAGTTTAAAGATGAAGACTTAAACAAAGGAAAAAGAAGAAAAGTTTTCAGAGATGAAGAGGATAGAATGATAGGTGGAGTTTGTAGTGGATTGGCTAATTATTTTGATATAAATGTATTTTGGGGTAGAATTATATTTTTTATCCTATTATTTATAATGGGGCCAGGAGCACCTTTGATATATATAATACTCTGGATTGCAATTCCATCTGCTAAAACCACTGCCGAAAAACTAGAGATGAAAGGAGAAAAAGTAAACATCAATAATATTGAAAAAAACATTAAAAATGAATTGAATATTATAGAAGGTAAAATAAGAGATTTTGACAGGAAGTTCACTAAAGAAATATTTGGAGCAAATAGTTTTTTCAGAAAAATAGTTGATTTCTTTATCCGTGTAATTAAAGGAGTATTTAAATTTGTAGGAAGTTGCTTTGGGATTTTTTCGATTGCATTAGGCGGATTTCTTCTTTTAATTATTTTCGCTCTTTTATTTTCTAGAGAAGCAGTTTTATTCCAAAACGATTTATTATTTGCGTATGTATTAAATGATTCTATCTTTAGCAACACATTAGCAACATGGCTCTTTCTCTTTATTGGTATACCAATTGTTGCAGTTATTCTGTTTGGATTAAGATTAGTTAATAATACCAAAATCCATATGAATTACAAAATAGGAATATTTGTTTTATGGCTAATTTCTTTATTTTTTCTTGGTAGTTCAGTAAAAGATATTTCAAAAGAATTTCAAGAAGAAGCAAAAAACACAATTATTGAAAATATAATCACAGAAAGTGATACTCTTTATTTAAGTATGAATGATGTTGATAGAGTGTTCGATAATGTATTTGACGCAAAAGGATTTAAAGTAAGTCCTTTTGAAGATGAACTAATTGGAATTGGAATGCAGTTAGATATTGTAAAAAGTAAAAATGATAATTTTAATTTAATTAAAGAAGCTACTGCAAGGGGTAAAAATAAGCATCTAGCAAAAGAAATGACAGAAGGAAGTGGTTTTGAATTTACACTAGAAGATGATAATCTGATATTTGATGACTTTTTCACCATCTCTACACAAAAATGGCGCATGCAAGAATTAGATTTAACTTTAGAATTACCTGTTGGTATGGTTGTTTTCTTAGATCATAGTTTAGAGGACTTAATTTACGATATTAAAAATGTTCACAATATGTGGGATTATGATATGCTTGGCCACTATTGGAAAATGGAAAAAGAAGGACTTACTTGTATTAGTTGTGAACTAGAATAATATATTTACAAAATGAAAAATGTTACACTAGGAATACTAACACTTTTATGTCTCAACTTATCAGCACAAGATTATTTTCAGCAAGAAGTTAATTATACTATTGATGTTGAATTAGATGATGAGAATCATACTTTAAAAGGAATGGAATATATTGATTACACCAATAATTCACCAAATGATTTGGATTTTCTGTGGTTCCATATTTGGCCAAATGCTTATAAAGATAATTCCACTGCATTATTCAAACAAGCCTTAGAACTTGGAGATAAAAAAGGGTATTATTCTAGTGAGCAAGAGAGAGGATTTATCAATGGTTTAAATTTTAAAGTAAATGGAGAAATGATAAAATGGGACTATCACCCTGAACATATTGATATTTGCAAACTTCTACTGAACAAACCACTAAAAGCTGGTGAGAGTATTCGAATTTCAACTCCCTTTTTTGTTAAAATTCCTGATGCAAAATTTTCTCGTTTAGGGCATGTTGATCAATCCTACATGATAACCCAATGGTATCCAAAACCTGCTGTATTTGACAAAGACGGTTGGCACGAAATGCCTTACTTAGGAATGGGAGAATTTTATTCCGAATTTGGAAGTTTTGATGTAAGCATTACTTTGCCTAGTAACTA
The DNA here is from genome assembly GCA_012960805.1 of Flavobacteriales bacterium. Lineage (GTDB taxonomy): Bacteria > Bacteroidota > Bacteroidia > Flavobacteriales > BACL11 > UWMA-0277. The sequence goes on from DUAO01000043.1 coordinate 3,548, forward strand.
CACGGTTGGTGCAACTGGTGATTTGCAGAACCCAGAAGAAATTTCTCGTTTGAATAAGTTAGCAAAAATAACAGATACCATTAGTAATTTTGGAGAGGATATGAGTTTTCCTGTTTCTGATTTAAGCACCAAAACGTTACGCTACATTCAAAAAGATGTACACGATTTTGGTTGGTTTGCTGATAAGCGATATCATGTTTTAAAAGGAGAGGTTAAACTGCCGCACTCTAAAGGAAAGGTCACCCTTTGGACTATGTTTACCAATAATGAAGCCGATCTTTGGAAAAACTCCATAGAGTACATGCATGATGCAGTGTATTATTATTCCCTTTGGAATGGCGATTATCCATACAAGCAATGTACTGCTGTTGATGGAACCATAAGTGCGGGAGGTGGTATGGAATATCCTAATGTAACAGTAATTGGAGAAAGTGGAAATGCTAAAGCCTTAGAGGAAGTAATTATGCATGAAGTAGGGCATAATTGGTTTTATGGCATGTTAGGAAGTAATGAACGACTACACCCTTGGATGGATGAAGGAATAAACTCGCATAACGAATTGCGATATATGCGCAGAAAATATCCTGAATATAATATGTTATTAGGTAATCTCCCTAAATTTATTAAAAAATCACTTGACCTAGAAGACTATAGTAACAAACAAATCATGGGAGAAATGATGTATTTTATGAATGCATGGACTGGAAAAGAC
>DUAO01000044.1 GCA_012960805.1 Flavobacteriales bacterium
AATCCGGCAAGTATAAGTTTAGCAATTTCAAAACCTGCAGCAGGTATTACTCAATCTGCTTATATGGTACACGATAGTCAAAAGGTAAATTTGGTAAGAGAAATACTAAGAGCAAAAGGAAAAGATTTAAGTCATGTCCTTATTTTTGCCTCAAGTATAAAAAGTGTAAGAGAAATTAAAAAAACTTTAAACAGAGCAGGCATGAGAGCATCTGAGATGCATTCTGGGTTGGATCAAAGCGAAAGGGAAGACACTATCCGTGATTTTAAGAATAAAAAGATAAGAATATTAGTAGCCACCGATATTTTATCCAGAGGGATTGATATTAAAGAAATAGAATTGGTAATAAATTATGAAGTTCCTCATGATGCTGAAGATTATGTGCACAGAATCGGAAGAACAGCCAGAGCTGACAGAACTGGAGAAGCAATTACTCTTATCAATCAGAAACAAGTTCGTAACTTTAAAGATATTGAGAAACTGATTGAAAAAGAAGTCCCAAAATTAGCGTTACCTAAGGGGTTTGAAAAAGCACCCGAATATACAATAGCTACTAAAAATAAGAAAAAAAAGCAGTGGACGAACTTTAAGAAGAAACACAATTAGTATTGCAGTATATATCCAAGCATTAATAAACATTATAAAAAAGATTGAAAAAGATATTTAAAATTACGGTTATAGTAATAATAGGGATACCTATTATCTACTTCTCAATTTTAGCTAGCACAGGAATATTATTTAACCATCATTATAAAGTCGGCAACTTCAATATCTATTCCGATTCAGAAATAAATTCTCCTGATATTCTTATTGAAAAAGTAAATAGTCGCGTGATTGCCTGTGAAATATTCAAAGAAAATTTAGAACATAATATCTATATAAGTTCATCTGAAAAAAAGTTCAGTTTTTTCGCAAAAATTCTAGGATCTTCATATCCTGCACAAGGGTTTAATGTTAATTATTTAAATAAAATATTCATATCCGAATCCTTTATTAACGAAACGCAGAAGGAACGTAAGGCTGCAAACAAAATTATCCCTTATTCTGCTCTTGAAGGTGATATAATAGAGGTTATATGTCACGAAATTATTCATTCGTTCGTCTATGAAAAACTTGGGGCTAAAAAATATGCCTTAGTTCCATTCTGGAAACAAGAAGGTTATGCTGAATACGCTGCTAATATTTCAGTAAAAGAAAAAGATTCTTTATACAATTTCAATAACAGAGTTGATATATACCTTGATGATGGATTTTGGGGAGATAATAAAGCTGTTAAAGATTATTATGAAGCTGAATTATTAGTTGAAAATCTAATTGAAAATAAAAAACAATCCTTTGACTTGTTAATGAGCGATTCAATAACCTTAGACTATGCGCGAAATCAATTATATGTATCAGAGATTGTATTTACCTCTCCAAAATAGAGGCATGATGTTCTTTTATTCTGGCATCAATAATTGGAATTGAGCAATAAAAATGTTTGTTTTTAGTTTCAGAATTTATTCCGTAAACATCATTTGCAGGATTAGAGCGCGTGAAAGTAACCCACAACCAATTAGAAAAATTCTTACTTGTAAAAGTAGCATCATCAACTAATGTTATAAGTGCTATCCCATCCAAATTCTGTTTTTCTAAACTAGAAATCAAATCTTTTATTTCCCCTTTTCCTTCTACAACTAAGTTTCCATTACTCGCTAATTTAGGATTAGAAAAACCTGGAGATAAATTGATATTCTGTAAGTTTTCAGATAAAGTTCTTTTAATCTCTCCAGCAGCTGCAATCACTACTTTTGAACCTTCATTCAATCCATCTCCACTATAATCTAAAGTATCAATAGTAGTTTTTGTCTGAAAATGCAAATCTCTTTTCCAATCTACTCTTTCTAAAAAGTGCGTAAAATATTCCTTCTCATCATTTACATTGGGAGCATTCACATCATCACAGATAAAAATATATTTTGCTAAGGACATTTGTCCTGTTCCTAAAATATGATTGGCAATAGTCAATAATTCTTGGGGTTGTTTAGTAGGGTTATAAGGAGTATATCGTTCACTTCCCACCGCTAATAATAAAGGATGAACTCCTGATACATCTACCGCATTTACCGCTTTTAATCCTGAAATTTCTTTCTCAATTGCCTTTCCAGTAATTTCATGTATCAAAGCTCCAAACTGAGAATCCTCTTGTGGAGGACGACCCACAACCGTAAAAGGCAAAATAGCATTTTCTTTAGCATATACCTTTTTCACTCTCATTACCGGAAAATCGTGCCTTAAGCTATAATAACCCAAATGATCGCCAAAAGGTCCCTCCGGCTTTAGCTCATTAGGATGCAATTCTCCACAAATTACAAAATCAGCATCAGCAGAAATAGTATAACCCTCCTTTTTAGCATAACGAAATCTTCTTTTTCCCAATACCCCTGCGAAAGAAAGTTCCGACATTCCTTCAGGCAATGGCATAACTGCAGCAAAAGTGTGAGAAGGTGGTCCTCCAACAAAAATGGAAACCTTTAAAGGTTCTCCTTTTTCATTTGCTTTTTTCTGATGCACACCAATTCCTCTATGTATCTGATAATGCATCCCCACCTCTTTATTTATCACATAGTCGTTACCTGAAAGTTGAATTCTATACATTCCTAAATTAGAATTCATTATCCCAGGATTATCAATATCTTCAGTGTACACTTGAGGCAAAGTAATGAATGCTCCACCATCCTCTTTCCAACATCTTATCTGTGGAATATCTTCAATTTGTATTTCCTTAAAACTTCTTGGAAATCTCACTTTTTGAGGGATGGAATAAATTCCATACAAAGCAGCAGAAATTGCTTTAGCTGGATTTTTTAAAGCTGAAATAGGATTTGTTTTTAGCTCAATTAATTGCTTTACCTTTTCCAGGCTATCACGAAACATGAATTTACTTCTCTCTAATGTACCAAACAAATTAGAAGCTGCCCTAAATTTACTTCCCTTAACTTTTTCAAATAAAATGGCTGTTCCAGCTTTTGCAAATTCCTCCAAATGAATAGATGGCATTTCCAAATCAGGATTAGTTTCCTTAGTAATTCTAAGAAGTTCTCCTTTCTTTTCAAGGTCGGAAATGCACTGTTGTAAGGATTTGTAAGCCATAGTCCAAAAATAAAAAAACTCAGCTAATAGCTGAGTTTTTTTAGTCTAACATCTAAACAATAAATTATCTATTTTTCACACTTACATATGTTCTTTCAGTAGCACCAATATATATCTGTCTTGGCCTACCAATTGGTTCGCCATTTTCTCTCATCTCTTTCCATTGAGCAATCCAACCTGGCAATCTTCCAATTGCAAATATTACCGTAAACATATCTGTAGGAATTCCTAACGCTCTATAAATAATTCCTGAATAAAAATCCACATTTGGATACAAACTTCTTTCTTTAAAGTATTCATCTTCCAATGCAACCTTCTCTAACCTCATAGCGATATCCAATATCGGATCTTCAATTCCTAGTTCAATCAACACATCATCAGCAGCTTTTTTGATAATAAGTGCTCTTGGATCAAAATTCTTATATACTCTATGTCCAAATCCCATTAAACGAAATGAATCAGTTTTATCTTTTGCTTTAGCAACATACTTATCTACATTCCCGCCATCCGCTTTAATTTCTTCTAGCATTTCAATGACCGCTTGGTTAGCACCACCATGTAATGGTCCCCAAAGTGCAGCTATACCTGCTGATACAGAAGCATACAAACTAGCGTGAGAAGAACCTACAATTCTTACTGTTGAAGCTGAACAATTCTGTTCATGATCAGCATGTAAGATTAATAATTTATCTAGCGCTTTTGCAACAACAGGATTTATCTCAGTATCATGCGTTGGCAAATCAAACATCATATGTAAAAAATTAGCCGTATAGCTTAATCCTTTTTTAGGATATGCAATTGGCTGACGCATTCTATTTTTAAAACTCCATGCCGCAAGTGTAGGTAGCTTTGCTATAAAACGAATGATAGTTCCATTAATTTGTTCTTTTGATCGATTAGGATCTAATGATTTTGGATAGAAAGCAGTTAATGAAGAAACCAAGGATGATAACACTCCCATAGGGTGCGCTTTTGAAGGGTAACCATCTAAAATAGATTTCACATCTTCATGCACCAAAGTATGGGCAGAAATATCATTAGTAAATTTTTCTAATTCTTTAACAGTTGGTAATTCTCCATATATTAATAACCAAGACACCTCTAAGAAAGAAGATTTTTCTGCTAATTCTTCAATAGAATAACCTCTGTAACGCAAAATCCCTTGTTCACCGTTCAAAAAAGTAATTGCACTTTCAGTTGAGCCTGTATTCTTAAACCCTTTATCCAAAGTAATCAGTCCTGATTCTTCTCTTAACTTGCTTATATCTAATGCATTTTCATTTTCTGTTCCTGTTACTACTGGAATATCAAATACTTTTCCATCATAATGTAATTCTGCTTTCTTACTCATTTTCTGTCTTTTTATTTAATCGCTAATATAATCTTTTATTTTTTAATAAACTTAAAATCTTTACCTGTATAAATTGCTTGGTCGCCCAACATTTCTTCAATCCTTAATAACTGATTATACTTTGCCATTCTATCCGAACGAGAAGCAGAACCTGTTTTAATTTGACCACAATTTAAGGCTACTGCCAAATCCGCAATAGTAGTGTCCTCTGTCTCCCCAGATCTATGACTCATTACAGAAGTATAAGCATTTTTTTGCGCTAATTCCACTGCATTTATTGTTTCCGTTAATGTTCCAATTTGGTTTACTTTAATCAAAATAGAATTAGCAATTCCATTATCAATACCTCTACCTAAACGATCAACATTAGTTACAAACAAATCGTCCCCAACCAACTGTACTTTATCTCCGATTTTATCGGTTAGGCTTTTCCATCCTACCCAATCATCTTCATCTAAACCATCTTCAATAGAAAGGATTGGATATTTTGCTGCCCAATCTGCCCAAAAGTCAACCATCTCAGCAGGGGACAATTTCTCACCTGTTGATTGGTGGAGATGATAAACATTTTCTTCCGAATTATAGAATTCTGATGCAGCTGCATCTATAGCGATATACATATCTACTCCTGGAGTATATCCTGCCAATTCAATTGCTTTTAGCACTACTTGAATTGCCTCCTCATTTGAACCTAAGTTAGGGGCAAAACCTCCTTCGTCTCCCACGTTTGTAGAATGCCCTTGAACTTTTAATTCTGCTTTCAGATGATGAAAAACTTCTGTCCCCATTTGCAAAGCTTCAGCAAATGAAGTTGCGCCTACTGGCATTACCATAAACTCCTGAAAGTCAATACTATTGTCAGCATGTGAACCTCCATTCAAAATATTCATCATAGGAATTGGTAATACTCTTGCATTCACCCCTCCAATATAATTATAAAATGGCTTTCCGTTTTCCTTAGCAGCTGCTTTTGCACAAGCCAAAGAAACGGCAAGCATTGCATTTGCTCCTAAGTTTGCTTTATTAGGCGTACCATCCAAATCAATCATTTTCTGATCAATTAAGGCTTGTTCAGAAACATCAATACCTTTCAATTCCTCATTAATTGCAGTTTTGATGTTTTGTACAGCTTTAAGCACACCTTTTCCTAAATACACTCCTTTATCTCCATCTCTGAGTTCTACTGCTTCATGTTTGCCTGTTGATGCTCCTGAAGGAACAGAAGCTCTTCCCGTCACTTCATTTTCTGTTAGCACTTCTGCCTCAACTGTAGGATTTCCCCTTGAGTCTAAAATTTGTCGTGCATGTATATTTACTATTCTTCCCATTAATTTAGTTTTAATAACTATTAATCTTCTTCACAAATTTATCAAACAAATATCTAGAATCATGTGGTCCTGGTGATGCTTCAGGATGATATTGTACTGAAAAACAATTTTTATTTATTAATTTAATTCCTTCAACTGTATCATCATTTAAGTTTACATGAGTTACTTCAACATTTGGGTTGTTTTTGATATCTTCTTCAGAAATTCCAAAACCATGATTTTGTGAAGTAACCTCTGCTTTTTTAGTACTGAGGTTCAATACAGGATGATTAATTCCCCTGTGCCCATTATGCATTTTATAAGTTGATATTCCTTCAGAGAGTGCCAGCGCTTGATGTCCTAAACAAATCCCAAATACAGGCTTACCATCAGCAGTTACTTTATTCACTTGCTCAATAACACTCGGCATTGCAGATGGGTCTCCGGGTCCATTAGATAAAAAGAAACCATCAGGATTCCAAGTATTCATTTCTTGATAAGAAGTGTGCATTGGGAAAACTTGTAAATAACAATCTCTGTCTGTCAAGCACTTTAAGATATTACGCTTCACCCCTAAATCTAAAACTGCAACCTTATTAGATGCCTTTTCATTTCCAACAAAATAAGGTGCTTTCGTACATACGGATGATGATAATTCTAGACCTTCCATAGAAGGCACTTCAGTTAATAATTTAGTTAACTCAGCAATATCAGTACCAGAAGTTGAAATGATAGCATTCATTGCTCCTTTATCTCGAATATGTCTTACAACAGCCCTGGTATCTACATCAGAAATTACTACTTTTTTTTGCTTTATAAAATAGTCTTGCAAATCACCATCTCCTCCTTCACGAGAAAAACCAGAATTGAAATTTTTACAGATTAGACCTGCAATTTTCATGTCTTCTGATTCAACCTCAGCATTATGCACACCATAATTACCAATATGCGCATTAGTAGTAATCATTAATTGTCCAAAATAGGAAGGATCGGTAAATACTTCCTGATAGCCTGTCATTCCTGTATTAAAGCAAAGTTCACCTGTAGCCACTCCTTCCACACCAACAGATTTACCATAAAATATAGTGCCATCTGCTAATAATAAAACTGCTGCTTTTTTCTTATTGTATTTCATTCTCAAATTTATTTATAAAAAAAGGATAAAACCTAAGCTTTACCCTTTCTTAAAATCTTAAAAAGAAGTTATTGACTACTCTCCTTTTTCTTTTTTTTCTTCAGAGTTATCCGATTCTTCTTTTGTTTCTTCCTTAGTCTCAACTTGTTCCTCAACAGCACCCTCAACTACTAGAGTTTCTTCAACAACTTCCTCAGCTTTTGGTTCTTCCACTGCTTCTTCAGTAGCAACTTCAGTAGTTTCCTCAGCTTTTGGTTCTTCCACTGCTTCTTCAGTCACTGAAGCTTCTTCTACTACAACCGCTTCCTCAACAGTAGAGATTCCAGCTTCTACAGCTTGCTTCTTGCCTCTTCTTGCTTTTTTACGCTTAGGTTTGTCAGTTGTATATTCTCCATTATAATCAACTAATTCAATATATGCCATTTGTGCATTATCACCTAATCTGTTACTTAATTTCAAGATTCTAGTATATCCTCCTGGTCTTTCAGCAACTTTAGCAGCAACATCACCAAATAATTCAGTAATAGCTTCTTTTTGTTTTAAGTAAGAAAATACAATTCTTCTTGAATGCGTAGTATCATCTTTTGATTTTGTAATCAAAGGCTCAACATATATTCTTAACGCTTTTGCTTTTGCTAGAGTAGTTTTGATTCTTTTGTGCTCAATTAATGAACATGCCATATTTGCAAGCATTGCTTTTCTATGGGCAGCTTTTCTTCCTAAATGATTAAATTTCTTTCCGTGTCTCATTTCTCTAGTCGTTATCTAAATTATACTTTTTAATATCAAAACCAAAAGTTAATCCTTTATCCTTAATTAACTCTTCTAATTCTGAAAGTGATTTCTTGCCAAAATTTCTGAATTTTAACATATCAGATTTTTTGAAAGAGATTAATTCGCCTAATGTATATACTTCTGCAGTTTTTAAGCAGTTTAACGCTCTAACTGATAGACCAAACTCGGTAAGGTTAGTTTTTAATAACTGACGCATATGTAAAGTATCTTCATCAAATTCTTCAACTAAATTTTCTTCTAAACTTATTTTTTCATCAGAGAATAACATAAAGTGTTGAATTAATATTTTTGAAGCTTCAGTCAAGGCTTGTTTTGGCTCAATTGAACCATCAGTAGCAATATTTAAGTTTAGCTTTTCAAAGTCAGTTTTTTGTCCAACTCTGTAATTTTCAACATTATAATTTACATTCCTTATAGGAGTAAAGATAGAATCAATAGCAATTGTTCCTATTGGAGCATCTTCAATCTCATTTTCCTCAGCTGGAACATACCCTCTACCTTTAGCAATTGTAAATTCCATATCAAATGTTGTTTTTTTATCCAACTCACAAATAATTTGCTCAGGATTTAATACTTGGAAATTAGATAAACTACTTGCTAAATCAGAAGCAGTTACAATATCGCTTTTACTTACTTTTAAAATAGCAACTTCCGATTCAATGGAGTTAATTTGTTGCTTAAATCTAATTTGTTTAAGATTCAAGATAATTTCAGTAACATCTTGCACAGCACCTTCAACGGTTGAAAACTCATGATCAACACCCTCAATCCTAATTGATGTAATGGCGTATCCCTCTAGTGAAGATAACAACACTCTTCTTAAAGCATTCCCTACTGTTAAACCATAACCAGGTTCTAAGGGACGAAACTCAAAGTTTCCTTGATTAGCTTTTTCATTAATCATTATTACTTCATCCGGCTTTTGAAAATCTAAAATTGACATATTTTTATTTTTTTAATTATTCTTATTTAGAGTACAATTCAACGATTAACTTCTCCTTGATGTTTTCGGGAATTTGAATTCTTTCAGGTGCAGCAACAACTTTACCTAATTGAGTTTCTCCATTCCATTCCAGCCATTCCATTTGACTAGGACTAGCAGTAATTGAATTTGTAATTGTTTCTAAAGATTTTGAACGCGCACGCACAGTAACTTGATCACCAACTTTTAAAGCGTATGATGGAATATTAATATTTTCATCATTAACCGTAATATGTCTATGAGTAACTAACTGACGAGCAGCTCTTCTTGTTGGAGCAATACCTAAACGGTACACAACATTGTCCAAACGCATTTCACATATTTGCAGTAAGTTTTCACCTGTAACTCCTTTTCTTCTAAGTGCTTCTTTAAATAAATTAGAAAATTGCTTTTCTAAAATTCCGTAAGTAAACTTAGCTTTTTGTTTTTCCATTAATTGCACCCCGTATTCGGATTGTTTACCTCTCCTTCTTTGATTGCCGTGCTGTCCCGGACCGTAAGCTTTTTTAGCTAATGCTTTATCTGAGCCAAAAATTGGTTCTCCAAATCTTCTTGCAATTCTTGATGTTGGACCTGTATATCTTGCCATATTTTTATCTTAATATAAATTAAACTCTTCTCTTTTTTGGTGGACGACATCCATTGTGTGGCAATGGAGTAACATCTACAATCTCAGTAACAATGATGCCAGAATTATGAATCGTTCTGATAGCTGATTCTCTACCTTGACCAGGTCCTTTTACGTAAACTTTCACTCTTTTCAGCCCTTTTTCAAGAGCTACTTTTGAGCAATCCTCAGCAGCCATTTGTGCTGCATAGGGAGTGTTCTTTTTCGAACCCCTAAATCCCATTTTACCAGCTGAAGACCAAGAAATAACTTGTCCTCCTTTATTAGTAAGGGAGATAATAATATTATTAAAAGTTGCTTGAATGTGAGCTTCACCTTCTACTTCAACTCTTACTGTGTTTTTTTTTGTTGTTTTAGCCATACTTAATAATTATTTAGCAGCTACTTTTTTATTAGCAACCGTTTTTCGTTTTCCTTTTCTGGTTCTAGAATTATTTTTTGTTTTTTGTCCTCTTAAGGGTAATCCCATTCTGTGACGAATTCCTCTGTAGCACCCAATGTCCATTAATCGCTTAATGTTCATTTTTGTTTCAGCTCTTAATTCTCCTTCAACAGTATATTTATCTCCAATAATGTCTCTAATAGCATTCGCTTGGTCATCTGTCCAGTCTTGAACTTTAATATCATGAGAAATATTTGCCTCATCTAAAATTGATACTGAAAAAGATGGGCCAATTCCGTAAATATAAGTTAATCCAATAACTCCTCTTTTATTTTTTGGTAAATCAATACCTCTAATTCTTGCCATTATTAACCTTGTCTTTGTTTATATCTTGGGTTTTTCTTATTGATTACGTAAACACGTCCTTTTCTTTTGACGATCTTGCAATCTTCACTTCTTTTTTTTACTGATGCTCGTACTTTCATTTTCTTTTAATTTTATTAGTACCTATATGTTATTCTACCTTTTGTTAAATCATATGGTGACATTTCCATCTTTACTTTATCGCCAGGCAACAATTTAATATAAAATTTTCTCATCTTTCCTGAAATATGTGCAACTACTTCATGCCCATTTTCCAATTCAACACGAAACATAGCATTTGACAATGCTTGTTTTATCGTTCCATCTAATTCTATGTTAGCTTGTTTAGCCACTTATCTTTTTTTCTATTTCTTCAAAACTTGATAATATTTCTGCTTTTCCCTTTCGAACCACAATTGTGTGTTCAAAATGTGCAGATGGTTTATTATCATTAGTTGTTATTGTCCATCCATCATTATGTTGCATAATCCGCTTAGTTCCCAGATTAATCATTGGCTCAATTGCAATAACTAATCCTTCTTTAAGTATAACCCCTCTTCCTCTTCTTCCGTAATTAGGAACTTCTGGTGACTCGTGTAAATTTTTACCTACACCATGTCCGACCAATTCTCTAACCACTTCATATCCAAAGCTTTCAGCATGTTGCTGTACGGCATAACCAATATCACCAATTCTATTTCCGGCTACTGCTTGTTCAATTCCTTTGTAAAGTGACTCTTTTGTAACTTTAAGTAATTGTTTTGTTTGGACGTCAACATCGCCAACTTCATAGGTAAAAGCAGAATCACCATAATAGCCATTCATCACTACTCCACAATCCACCGATAAAATTTCGCCATCTTCAAGAGCTCTATCATTTGGGATACCATGTACCACCTGATCATTTGGTGACATACACAAGGTATTCGGGAAACCTCCATAGCCTTTGAAAGCTGGAACTCCTCCATTATCCCTGATAAACTCTTCAGCAATTTTATCTAATGCTAGGGTAGTTATCCCTGGTTTTATCAGCCCTGCTATCTCAGCATGGGTTTTTGCAACAAGTAAAGAACTTTTTCTTACTAACTCTATTTCTTCTTCCGTCTTATAATAAATCATAACCTAATTATGATTACATCATATTTCCAGAAGACTTACCTTTAATTCTTCCTGAGTCCATTAACCCATCATAATGACGCATTAATAAATGACTCTCAATTTGCTGAAGGGTATCTAAGATAACCCCTACTAAAATTAACAATGAAGTACCACCATAAAACTGAGCAAACTGCATGTTAATTCCTCCTGCCATTGCAAATGCTGGCAAAATCGCTACTAAACCTAAAAATAAAGATCCTGGCAATGTAATTCTTGACATTACAGTATCTAAATAATCAGCAGTAGATCTTCCTGGCTTTATACCTGGAATAAATCCTCCATTCTTTTTCATATCATCAGCCATTTGGTTAGGATTAACCGTCATAGCTGTGTAAAAATAAGTAAATAATACAATCATTACAAAGAACATGAAATTATACCAAAACCCTCCAAAATCAGTAAGTACGGCTGCAACGCCCTGTAAGCTTTCATTTTCAGAAAAACCAACTAATGTAATAGGGACAAACATAATTGCTTGGGCAAAGATAATTGGCATTACTCCTGCTGCATTTACTTTTAAAGGAATGAATTGTCTTACTCCTCCGTATTGTTTATTTCCAACTACTCTTTTAGCGTACTGAACAGGAATTCTTCTTGTCCCTTGAACCAAAAGGATCGTTACTAAAATTACAAATAATAAAGCTAGCATCTCTACAACGAAGATAACTAAGCCGCCTCCTGCCGAACCTAAAGCAGAAACAAATTCTTGCATTAATGATTGTGGTAAAGCTGCAATAATACCAATCATAATTAATAATGAAATTCCATTACCAATACCTCTATCTGTAATTTTTTCACCTAACCACATTACAAACATAGTACCTGTTACCAAAATAATAATTGATGACATCCAGAATGCTCCTGGTGATAATAAAAATGCTGAATCAGGTAATGTTGCTTTCAAATTAGCAATATAACCAGGAGCTTGACCTCCGGTAATTAAAATCGTTAAATATCTTGTAATATTGTTTATTTTTCTTCTTCCACTCTCCCCTTCTTTCTGTAATTTTTGAAAATAAGGAACAGCCATACCCATTAATTGGATAACAATAGAAGCTGAAATATAAGGCATAATACCCAAAGCAAAAATAGACGCCTGAGAGAATGCTCCTCCAGTAAACATGTTTAATAACCCCAATAAACCATCAGAAGTTTGATCTTGTAAAGCAGCAAGCTGAGCAGGGTCAACACCAGGAATTACAACAAAACAGCCTAATCTGTAAATAGCTAAAATACCTAATGTAGTTAAGATTCGATTTCTCAAATCTTCAATATTCCAAATATTCTTTATTGTTTCTATTAATTTTCTCATTTTACTTTTCTATAACACTTGCGGTTCCGCCGGCTTTTTCAATTGCTGCTTTTGCAGTTGCAGAAAATGCATTAACAGTAATATCTAATTTTGCAGTTAATTCTCCTCTGCCTAAAATTTTCACTAAATCATTTTTTTGTACAAGGCCATTATTCATTAAATCCTGCTTTACAATAGTTCCCTTCAATTTCTTTGCATTTACTAAATCTTGAATAGTATCCAAATTCACACCATTATATTCTACTCTGTTCGGGCTAGTAAATCCAAACTTAGGCACTCTTCTTTGTAAGGGTTGTTGCCCTCCCTCAAATCCAATTTTCTTTGAATATCCTGAACGAGATTTTTGACCATTATGTCCTCTTGTAGAAGTCCCTCCTCTCTTAGAGCCTTCTCCTCTACCTACTCTTTTAGTACTCTTAATTGATCCTTCTGCAGGTTTTAAATTGTGTAATTTCATATCTGATATTATTCTACTACAGTTATTAAGTGCTTAATTTTAGCAACCATTCCTAAAATTTGTGGCGTTGCATTATGCTCTACCACTGCCTGCATCTTTCTTAATCCCAATGCATCTAAAGTTCTCTTTTGATCTTTTGGTCTTCCAATTCTACTTCTCACTTGTTTAATTTTAATCTTATTCATGATGAATATATTATCCGTTAAATACTTGATCCATTGTTATTCCTCTCTGCATTGCAATAGTTCTTGCGTCTCTCAATTCTAATAAAGCTTTTAAAGTTGCTTTTACTAAGTTATGAGGATTTGATGAGCCTTTAGATTTTGCCAATACATCTTTTACTCCAGCACTCTCCAGCACAGCACGCATTGCACCCCCAGCTTTTACTCCTGTACCAGGTGACGCGGGCTTAATTAAAACTTGAGATCCGCTAAACTTAGCAGCTTGTTCATGAGGAATTGTTCCTTTGTAAATAGGTATTTTTACTAAATTCTTTTTAGCAGCCTCAATTCCTTTAGCAATAGCTGTAGCAACATCTTTCGATTTTCCTAAGCCAATACCAACAATACTATTCTCATCACCAACTACAACAATAGCTGAAAATCCAAAAGTTCTACCTCCTTTAGTAACTTTCACTACTCTTTGTACTCCAACTAATCTGTCTTTCAACTCGATATCGCCAGAAATATTTACTTTTTTATTTTGTGCTAATTTTAACATATCTAATTCTTAAAATTTTAATCCTCCTTCACGAGCTGAATCAGCCAATGCCTTAACTCTTCCATGATATAAAAAACCACCTCTATCAAACACTACATTATCAATTCCTGCAGTTTTAGCATTATCAGCAATTAATTTACCTACTGCTAAAGCTTGTTCAATCTTAGTTCCTTTTTTACCCTCTAATGATTTATCTGCTGATGAAGCAGCTGCTAGCGTATTACCAGCAACATCATCAATTAATTGTGCGTAAATCTGCTTGTTAGATCTGAACACAGCTAACCTAGGTCTTTCAGAAGTACCAGAAACTTTCTTTCTGATAGCATATCTTACTTTTTGTCTAGAATCTATTTTTTTCATTTTTTCTCTATTTTTATTTTGCAGCAGCTGTTTTACCCGCTTTCTTTCTAACATATTCATCTACATATCTAATCCCTTTCCCTTTGTAAGGCTCAGGTTTTCTTTCAGCTCTAACTCTTGCTGCATATGCGCCAACCAATTGTTTGTCATTTCCAAAAATAGTTACAGTTGGAGCTTTACCTTTTTCTGTTTCAGCAGTAACTTTTAATTCAGTTGGAATCTCAAATACAATATTATGAGAATAACCTGTTGAGATATCTAAACCATTACCTTCAGTAGCAGCTCTATATCCAACACCTCTTAATTCTAATTTTTTTGTGAATCCATTACTAACACCTTCAATCATATTAGCAATTAGAGCTCTATATAACCCATGCTTTGATCTGTGTTCTTTATCGTCAGACTCTCTTGATAAGGTAATTACATTATCAGTAATTGTTACAGTAATACTTACATCAATATCTTGAGCAAGCTCACCTAATTTTCCTTTTACCGTTACAGTAGTGCCTTCAAGAGTTACAGTAACTCCTTCGGTAATTATTATTGGGTTTTTTCCTATTCTTGACATTTCCTTATCTTATTAATATACGTGACAAATTACTTCACCACCAACATTTAAATTTCTTGCTTCTTTATCAGTAATAACACCTTTTGAAGTAGAAAGAATAGCAACACCTAAACCATTAATAACTCTTGGTAATGTTTTAGCATCAGCATATTTTCTTAAACCAGGCTTACTAATTCTTGTTATTTTTTTAATTGCAGGTAATTTAGTTTGCACATTGTATTTTAATGCAACTTTAATATTACCTTGATTATTAGCAGTTTCTTCAAATTTAAAATTAAGGATATAACCTTTATCATTAAGAATTTGCGTAATCGCTTTTTTTATATTAGATGCGGGAATATCAACAACTTTATGTCCTGCCATCTGAGCATTTCTAACTCTAGTTAAATAATCTGCTATTGGATCTGTAAACATCTTTTTTTATTCTTTATTAAATTACCAACTTGCTTTTTTCACGCCTGGAATTAATCCATAACTTGCCATTTCTCTAAACGTAATACGAGAGAGTCCAAATTGTCTCATATACCCCTTAGGCCTTCCTGTAAGTTTACACCTGTTGTGCATCCGTACTGGAGAAGCATTTTTAGGCAATTTTTGCAATCCTTCATAATCACCAGCAGCTTTTAATGCAGCTCTTTTTTCAGCATATTTTGCTACACACTTTGCTCTTTTAACCTCTCGGGCTTTCATTGATTCTTTAGCCATAAATTATTTGTTTTCTGAATCATCAGCCTTAGCCGACTCTTCATTATTATCTTTATTTTCTTCTGAATCTGTATCTTCATTTGCTTTAGCTTCTGCATCTTCTTTGTCTCGTTCTTCTTGAGAAAGTGCAGCTCTTCTGTCTGCTTCTTTTTTCTCTTCTTCTTCTGTTGCCTCAGCTCTTGCAGCTTCTTCTGCCTCTCTTCTTTTTTCTTCTCTTGCTTTTTCTATTTGCTCTTCTCTTGCTTTTTCAACAGCATCATTCTTTTTAAATGGCAATCCTAATTCTTTTAATAATGCTAAGGCTTCAGTATCTGAATCAGTATCTGTAACAAAAGTTATATCCATACCTGTTATCTTGTTGATTTTATCAATACTAATTTCTTGAAAAGCGATTTGCTCTTTAATACCCATAGTATAATTACCTCTTCCATCAAAACCTTTATCAGAAAGCCCATTAAAATCACGAACCCTTGGTAGCGTTGAGGTCACAAATCTATCAAGAAATTCATACATCTGGTCACCTCTTAAAGTTACCATAACACCAACTGGCATTCCTTTTCTTAACTTAAAGTTTGAGATGTCTTTCTTTGATTTTGTTAATACAGCTTTTTGACCCGTTATCATAGTCATTTCATTTTGCGCTGCTTCAATTTGTTTTTTATCAGATGCTGCACTACCAATACCTTGGTTAAGACAAATCTTAACTAGTCTTGGCACTTGCATTACCGACTTATAATTCCCTTTAAGGCTGTCTACAACCTCAGTTTGGTACTTTTGTTTTAATCTTGGCGTGTATTTCATTACTTAATTATTTCTCCTGATTTTTTAGAATATCTAATTATTTTACCTGACTTTTCATTCATTTTTCTACCAACTTTAGTAGCATCACCTGATTTTGGATCAACCATTACTAAATTTGAAATATGAATTTTAGCCTCTTGCTTTGTGATTCCTCCTTGAGGACTAGCAGCATTAGGTTTTGAATGTTTTGACACTAAATTAGCGCCTTCAACCATTGCTCTATTTTCCTTAGGAAATACTTTAATAACCTTACCTTTTGTTCCTTTGGAATTTCCAGTAGTTACTATAACTATATCGTTCTTTTTTATCTTAATTTTTGTCATTTTCCTTAGTTTATAACACTTCTGGTGCTAATGAAACAATTTTCATAAAATTATTGTCACGTAATTCTCTAGCAACTGGTCCGAAAACACGAGTACCTTTCATTTGTTCGTTTTCATCAATAATAACGCAAGCGTTATCAGTAAAACGAATATAAGATCCATCAGATCTTCTTACCTCTTTTCTAGTTCTTATTACAACAGCTTTTACAACCTGTCCTTTTTTAATATTTGCTGAAGGTATAGCCTGTTTTACTGTTCCTACAATTTTATCGCCAACTGAAGCATAACGTTTTTTTGTCCCTCCTAAAACTCTAATACAAAGGATTTCTTTCGCTCCGCTATTATCAGCTACTGTTAGTCTTGATTCTTGTTGTATCATCTTATTTAGCTCTTTCGATTATTTCTGCTAATCTCCAATTCTTATTCTTACTCAATGGTCTTGTCTCCATGATTCTTACTGTATCTCCCTCATTACAAGAGTTCTCTTCATCATGAGCAACAAACTTTGAAGTTTTTTTAAGGAACTTCCCATAAAGTGCATGTTTTACCTTTCTTTCAATAGACACAACAATAGATTTCTCCATTTTGTTTGAGGTAACCACACCAATTCTTTCTTTTCTTAAATTTCTTTCCATCTTTTCTTATTTTGATGTATTTCTTCTTTTTGAAATTTCTGTCATCACTCTTGCAATCGTTTTTCTTGTAAACTTGATTTGCAATGGATTCTCCATTGGAGAAACTGCATGACTCATTTTCATTTTAACTAACCTGTCTCTTTCAGTAACTAAAAGGTCATTAAGTTCATTTTCGGGCATATCTATTAATACTTGTGCTTTCATCTTTTATTCGTTTTGTAAATCTCTTCTGATTACAAATTTAGTTTTGATTGGTAATTTTTGTGCCGCTAAACGTAATGCTTCTTTTGCAGTTTCTAGATCTACACCATCACATTCAAAAAGCATTCTTCCTGGACTTACAGTTGCTGCCCAATATTCTACACCTCCTTTACCCTTACCCATCCTTACCTCTGCAGGTTTTTTAGTGACTGGTTTGTCTGGGAAAATTCTAATCCAAACTTGACCTTGTCTTTTCATATGACGAGTAACTGCAATACGAGCCGCTTCAATCTGACGAGCAGTCATCCAACATTCTTCAAGTGCTTTAATTCCAAAAGAACCAAAAGCCAATTGATGACCTCTTTCGGCATTACCTTTCATCTTGCCCTTTTGCATCTTTCTAAATTTGGTTTTCTTTGGCTGTAACATTTCTTAATTCTTTTCTAAGTTCTAAAAACTATCTTCTTCTATTATTTGATTTACCTCCATCTCCTGATTTTTTCTTAGGAGCTTTGAAGTGTAACATTAAGTCGCGCTTACCATAAACCTCGCCTTTACATATCCAAACCTTCACTCCAATTAAACCATATTGTGTTAAAGCTTCGGCTAAACAGTAATCGATATCAGCTCTAAATGTATGTAATGGCGTTCTACCATCTTTCATCATTTCAGATCTTGCCATCTCAGCGCCATTTAATCTACCAGAAATCTGAACTTTAATTCCTTCAGCTCCCATTCTCATTGTAGATGCAATCGCCATTTTTGTAGCTCTTTTATAAGAAACTCTACCTTGAATTTGTGAGGCAATATTATTCGCTACTAATGTCGCTTCTAATTCAGGTCTTTTAACCTCAAAGATGTTAATCTGAATCTCATTATTTGTAATTTTCTTGATTTCTTCTTTTAAGGTTTCAACTTCTTGCCCTCCTTTGCCAATAATAATACCAGGCCGAGCAGTGTGAATAGTAATCGTAACTAACTTAAGTGTTCTTTCGATTGCAATTCTAGAAACACTTGCTTTTGCTAATCTAACTCTTAAGTATTTTCTAATTTTAGTATCGCCTGCTAATTTATCGCCAAAATTGTTACCGCCATACCAGTTTGATTCCCATCCTCTAATGATGCCTAGTCTATTTGAAATTGGATTTGTCTTTTGTCCCATACTATTCTATTGTATCTATTTGTCTACTATCTACCACTAAAGTAACATGGTTAGATCTTTTTCTAATTCTATGTGCTCTACCCTGTGGAGCTGGCTGAACTCTTTTAAGCATTCTTCCGCTATCTACTTTTACTTCAGAAATATAAAGGTTATTTTCATCCATTCTTTTGCCTTCATTTTTAACTTCCCAATTTGCTAAAGCTGATAATAAAAGCTTTTCCATTCTTCCTGAGGCTTCTTTCGGATTCAACTTTAATTCAGCCAATGCTTTATCAGCATCTAACCCTCTAATTAAATCAGCTATCAACCTCATTTTTCTTGGTGAAGTTGGGCAGTTATTCAATTTTGCAAAAGCGATTTTTTTTCTCGCTATCTTCATTTCATCTGCCTTTATTCTTTTTCTAGATCCCATTTACTTACTTTTTTCTATTATTTCCATGACCTCTAAAAGTCCTTGTTGGAGAGAATTCTCCTAATTTATGACCTACCATATTTTCAGTTACAAAAACAGGAATAAATTGTCGGCCATTATGAACTGCAAATGTTTTTCCAACAAAATCAGGAGATATCATAGATGATCTTGACCAAGTTTTGATTACTGATTTTTTTCCTGAATCATTCATTGCATCAACTTTTCTTTGCAATTTATAATGAATAAATGGTCCTTTTTTTAATGATCTAGGCATAAATTATTTCTTTTTTCTTCTTTGAATTATAAACATATCTGAAGCTTTCTTTTTATTTCTTGTTTTGAATCCTTTAGCAGGCACTCCGTTTTTATTTCTTGGATGACCTCCTGAGTGTTTAGCCTCACCTCCTCCCATTGGATGGTCAACTGGATTTTTAACAGTTGCTCTTACATTTGGTCTTCTTCCTAGCCATCTTCTTCTTCCTGCTTTACCATGAACTTCTAATTGATGTTGAGGATTAGAAACTGAACCAATAGTTGCTAAACAAGTAACTAAAATTCTTCTAATCTCTCCTGATGCTAATTTAACAGTAGCGTATTTACCGTCTTTTGCCATAAGCTGTCCATAAGAACCCGCGCTTCTTACTAAGATAGCTCCTTGGCCTGGCTTTAATTCAATATTATGAATTACTGTACCTAAGGGAAGTTCACTTAAAGGTAAAGTATTCCCTACCTTAATTGGCGCTTCTTTTGCAGAAATCACTTCCATATCTACTTCTAATCCTGCAGGAGCAATCATATATCTTTTTTCACCATCAACATAATGCAATAAAGCAATATTAGCAGTTCTGTTTGGATCATATTCAATAGTGGCAACTTTAGCAGGAATACCAAATTTATCTCTTTTGAAATCAATAATTCTGTATCTCTGTTTATGACCACCACCAATATTCTCGATAGTCATCTTACCCGTATCATTTCTACCTCCTGATCTTTTCTTTTTCGCTAATAAACTTTTCTCTGGTCTTGATACAGTAATCTCATCAAAAGTAATTGCTACTTTATGCCTTTGACCTGGAGTTGTTGGATTGAATTTTCTTAATGCCATCTCTGTTTAATTAAATATTACTATAAAAATCTATAGAATCTCCTTCAGTTAAAGTTACAATTGCCTTTTTGTAAGTAGATGTTTTTCCAACAATCATACCAGACTTTGTTCCTCTTACTCTTTTCTTTCCTATACACACCATAGTTCTAACTGAATCAACCGCTACATCATACATCTGCTCAACAGCTTTTTTGATTTCAATCTTATTTGCCTTTACATCCACAACAAAAGCAAAACGATTATACTTCTCGCTTGCGTTTGTCATTTTTTCGGTTATTATCGGTTTTTTTATAATACTCATCACTTAAATATTAAAAATTCTTCTCTATTACGTTAATTGATGATTCCATCAATATCAATTTATTAGCATTCATAACATCATAAGTATTTAATTCTGAAGCTAATACCACTTTTACCTTCTTTAAATTACGGGATGACAAAAATATATTTTTATTTGAATCAGCAAGCACTAAAACAGTTTTATTATCTAGTAAATCAAAATTAGATAATAACTCAGTATATGATTTTGTTTTAGGAGCATCAAAACTAAAGTCCTCTAAAACAATGATATTTTGGTCCTTAGCCATGTAAGATAACGCAGATTTACGCGCTAAACGCTTCACTTTTTTATTTATTTTAAAATCATAGTTTCTTGGGCTTGGCCCAAATACTCTACCTCCACCTCTAAACAGTGGGTTTTTGATATCACCCACTCTGGCAGCACCGCTTCCCTTTTGTTTTCTAAGCTTTCTTCTGCTCCCTTTTACATCCCCTCTCTCTTTCGCTTTATGCGTACCGGACCTTTGGGCTGCTAAGTGTTGCTTTACATCTAAATAAATTGCATGATCGTTTGGCTCAACACCAAATACATCTTTACTTAAATCTACTTTCTTAGTAGTTTCTTTTCCTGTAATATTATGTAATGCTACTTTCATTATTTCTCTATTATTATGTATGAGTTTTTTGCGCCAGGAACAGCTCCTTTTACTACTATCATATTTCTATCTGCTAAAACTTTTAATACTTCTAAGTTTTCAACTTTAACTCTAGTGTCTCCCATTTGGCCAGCCATTCTCATTCCCTTAAATACTCTGGCTGGATATGAAGCCGCACCAATAGAACCCGGTGCTCTTAATCTGTTATGCTGTCCATGAGTTGCGTCACCTACACCTTTAAAGTTATAACGCTTAACTACTCCTTGAAAACCTTTACCTTTAGAAGTTCCTGCTACAGTCACAAAATCTCCTTCTTGAAAAATTTCAACATTAACAACATCACCTAAAACAACATCAGTATCTGCTGGAAATTCAACTAATTTTCTCAAAGGAGCAGAATCTGCTTTTTTGAAATGACCTAAAGCAGCTTTAGATACTCTGCTTTCTTTTTGTTCAGAAAAACCTAATTGGATAGCGCTATAACCATCCGCTTCTTCAGTTTTAACTTGAGTAACCTTACAAGGCCCTACTTCTAATATTGTACATGGAATATTTTTACCTTCTTCAGAGAAGATAGATGTCATTCCTATTTTTTTACCTATTAAACCTGGCATCTTTTTCTTTTTTAAATTACTTTAATTTCAACATGAACACCACTAGGTAATTCTAACTTCATCAAAGCGTCAATTGTTTTTGATGATGAGCTATAAATATCCATTAATCTTTTATGATTAGCTAATTGGAATTGCTCTCTAGCTTTTTTATTTACGTGAGGCGAACGCAACACTGTAAAAATTCTCTTGTGCGTTGGTAATGGAATTGGACCAGTAACAATTGCCCCTGAACTTCTTACAGTTTTTACAATCTTCTCAGCTGATTGATCTACCATAGAGTGATCAAACGATTTTATTTTTATTCTAACTTTTTGTGCCATGTGTAACTATATTAATGTTATTCTCCTTTAATTTTTTTAATTACTTCTTCTGATATATTTCTTGGCGCCTCAACAAAACTAAAGAATTCCATTGTTGAAGTTGCACGACCTGAAGTAATTGTTCTTAAATCTGTAATGTATCCGAACATTTCTGATAATGGAACTTTAGCATTTACAACTTTAGCTCCTGCTTTATCATCCATACCTTCAACCTGCCCTCTTCTTCTATTCAAATCTCCAATTACATCCCCCATATTCAGTTCAGGAGTAATAACTGTTAATTTCATAATTGGTTCAAGAATTTTTGGATTTGCTTGTCTTGCAGCAGCTTTAAATGCAATCTGTGCACATATCTCAAATGATAATGCATCAGAATCTACATCATGATAAGAACCATCATATAATCTAACTTTCATAGTATCCAAAGGGAAACCTGCTAAAACACCATTAACCATAGCCATTTTAAATCCTTTTTCCACAGAAGGAATAAATTCTTTAGGAATATTACCTCCCTTAACCTGATTAACAAATTGTAATCCTGTTCCTTCAAAATCAGCATCAACTGGTGATAATTCAAATCTAATATCAGCAAATTTACCTCTACCCCCTGATTGTTTCTTATATACTTCTTTGTGATCAATAGCGATAGTAATTGCTTCCCTATACGCTACCTGAGGAGCGCCTTCATTGCATTCTACTCCAAATTCTCTTTTCAATCTATCCATAATGATTTCCAAGTGCAACTCACCCATTCCTGAGACAATAGTTTGCCCCGTTTCTTGATCAGTTTTAACTGTAAATGTAGGATCCTCTTCTGCTAATTTTCCTAAAGCAACACCTAGTTTATCTAAATCTTTTTGAGTTTTTGGCTCAATTGCAATACCAATTACTGGATCTGGAAAATCCATAGATTCTAAAACGATTGGTGATTTTAAAGCACATAAAGTATCTCCAGTTTTAATATCTTTAAACCCAACTAAAGCAGCAATATCTCCAGCTCCTAAAGCATCAATTTGATTCTGCTTATTAGAGTGCATTTGGTATATACGAGAAATTCTTTCTTTCTTTCCAGTTCTTGTATTTAATACAAAAGTACCTTGTTCTAAAACTCCAGAATAAGCTCTTGTAAAACATAATCTTCCAACATAAGGATCAGTAGCAATCTTAAATGCTAAAGCTGAAAAAGGTGCATCAAAAGCAGGTTTTCTACTTTCTTCAGCATCTGTATCTGGATTTTTACCTATGATAGCTTCAACATCAAGTGGAGAAGGTAGAATTTCCATTACCATATCCAACATTGCTTGTACCCCTTTATTTTTAAAAGCAGAACCACACATCATAGGAACAACTTTCCCAGAAATAGTAGCTTCTCTTAATGCATTTAAAATTTCTCTTTCAGTTAAAGAATTTTCATCTTCAAAATATTTTTCCATCAAGGAGTCATCAAATTCAGCTACCGCCTCTAACAACTGACCTCTGTATTCTCTTGCTTCATCAATAATATCCGCAGGAATCTCAACTTCCTTAAAAGTCATTCCTTGATCTTCTTCATTCCAAACAATACCTTTAAAGTTGATTAAATCAATCACTCCTTTAAAATCAATTTCTGATCCAATTGGAATCTGTAATGGTAATGCATGAGAACCTAACATTGCTTTTACCTGACGGCAAACATTTAAAAAATCAGCCCCCTGGCGGTCCATTTTATTTACAAAACCAATTCTTGGTACATTATAGTTATTTGCTAGTCTCCAGTTTGTTTCCGATTGAGGCTCTACACCATCAACAGCAGAAAATAAGAACACTAATCCATCTAAAACTCTAAGTGATCTATTTACTTCAACCGTAAAATCAACATGTCCAGGAGTGTCAATAATATTCACATGGTAATCAGTTCCTCTGTAAGGCCAATTTAAAGTAGTAGCAGCAGAAGTAATTGTAATTCCTCTTTCTTGCTCTTGCTCCATCCAATCCATTATAGCCGCACCATCATGCACCTCTCCAATTTTATGAGAAACTCCTCCATAATAAAGGATTCTTTCCGTAGTAGTGGTTTTTCCAGCATCAATATGAGCTGCTATGCCAATATTTCTAGTATATTTTAAATCTCTTGCCATCTCTTAATTAAAATCTAAAGTGTGCAAATGCTTTATTTGCCTCTGCCATTCTATGTGTATCTTGCTTCTTTTTGTAAGCCGTACCCTCTTCTTTATAAGCAGCCAGTAATTCTGCTGACAATTTAGCGTCCATAGTTTTTTCATTTCTTTTTCTTGCAGCAGTAATCATCCATTTAATACCTAAAGAAACTCTTCTGTCTTCTCTTACTGGATGAGGGATTTGGAAAGTTGCCCCTCCAATTCTTCTTGATCTTACTTCAACATGAGGACTCACATTTTCTAATGCTTTTTCAAAAACAACTAAAGCTTCTTCTTCCTCAATTTTAGCCGCAATACTATCTAAAGCAGTATAGAATACTTTGAATGCCGTATTCTTTTTTCCGTCTAACATTAAATTATTTACAAATCTTGTAACTAAAGAGCTGTCAAATTTTGGATCTGACAGCAATATTCTTTTCTTGGCACTTTTCTTTCTCATTACTTATTATATATTATTTCTTAGGTTTTTTAGCGCCATACTTTGATCTTCTTTGAGTTCTTTCATTCACTCCTGAAGTATCCAAAGCACCTCTAATAATATGGTACCTAACGCCTGGCAAATCTTTTACTCTTCCTCCTCTTACTAATACTACAGAATATTCTTGAAGATTATGCCCTTCTCCTCCAATATAAGCATTTACCTCATTACCATTTGTTAACCTTACCCTAGCAACTTTTCTTAATGCGGAGTTTGGTTTTTTAGGCGTTGTTGTGTAAACTCTAGTACACACTCCTCTTCTTTGAGGGCAGCTTTTTAAAGCTAACGACTTACTCTTTTTATTAATAGAAGACCTACCTTTTCTTACTAATTGTTGTATTGTTGGCATATTATTTCTTTACTAAAATGGGCGGCAAATGTAGTAATTTATTAATTTAAATTGAAATTGTATTCATTTTTTTTTGCCTAATTTTTATTCTTGTTTTTATTCTAATGAACAACTGTTAATATTATTCTTTTTTTCATCCAAATTTTAGCTCAATAAAAAAGACGCTAAACAAATAGCGCCTTTTTTCATT
>DUAO01000045.1:0-948 GCA_012960805.1 Flavobacteriales bacterium
TAGGATCTAGTACTGCTACCCTCGACTTTTTTCTCTTAACATTTCTCATAAATATTTTGTAAGTTTGTTGTATGAAAAAATTATTACTAGCAGTATTAGTCTTAGTAGGACTACAAACACAAGCACAAACAAGTCTAACTACAGCAGTTGATTTTACTGTAACAGACATACACGGAAACACCCATAACTTATTTGATTATTTGAATAATGGAAAGCATGTAATTGTAGATTTCTTTTTCACAACATGTGGACCTTGCATAGCATCTGTTCCAATATTAAATCAAGCATATACTGATTATGGCTGCAATACTGGAGACATTATATTTCTTTCTATAGATAATGGAGATTCTGATGCACAAGTTATGCAATATGAGATTGATCATGGAGGGCTCTTACCAGCAGCTAGTGGAAATGATGGAGGAGGAAATGCAGTGAATGCTGCATATGGAATTTCTGCTTATCCTACTGTTATTTTAATTGCTCCAAACCACACAATTCTAGAACAAGACATTTTTCCTGTAAGTAATATCACAACTGCATTACCAAATGCGGGATTAAATATGGCGCCTTGTGCAGTGACACCATCTTGGGATTGTGTTGGGGGTATTTGTGTTGACCCAGGAACAGGAACAGGAATGTATCCTGATCAAACTGCCTGTAATGCTGTTTGTGGAGTAAGTGAAATAAAAGAATACACTACAAAGAAAGAACTTCTTAAAATAACAGACCTATTAGGAAGAAAAACAAAAGGCACTAAAAATGAAGTTCTCTTTTACAACTATGATGACGGAACAGTAGAAAAGAAGATAATTATTGAATAATTATTTTATATATTTGACTAACATTTCTTTGTTTTTTTGGAGTTAACATATTAGTTTACAATTGCAGGTCTTAATCATGTAGATTTAATCCTGCTACCCCGACAATTTTTACCCTATTTATTCATCA
>DUAO01000045.1:958-24863 GCA_012960805.1 Flavobacteriales bacterium
AGCGAGGGACCTATTCGGGGACCTTTTGAGTTGTCATATCTAGTAGGATCTAGTACTGCTACCCCGACACTTAATAAAAACAAAACCCACTTTTCAGTGGGTTTATATTTGGTGATCGAGACAGGATTCGAACCTGTGACCGTCTGCTTAGAAGGCAGATGCTCTATCCAGCTGAGCTACTCGACCATTTTAAATTGGGCCGCAAACTTAAAACTTTTTCTGTTTTTAAAAACAAAAACTAAAGAAAAGAATTATTGATTTAAAACTGCCATTTTTATAGCAGTAATTGCTGCTTCAACTCCTTTATTTCCATGCTTCCCCCCTGATCTATTTTTAGCTTGCTGCATAGTGTCATCAGTTAAAACACCAAAAATAACAGGAATATCCAATGCAAGGTTTAAATCTTTAATTCCTAAAGCTACAGCATTACAAATAAAATCGAAATGTTTTGTTTCTCCCTGTATAATACTGCCCAAACAAATAAGGGCATCTATTTTACTTTTTGCCGCAATCTTAGCTCCAAAAACTAATTCATAGCTTCCAGGAACATTATATCTGCTAATATCAGTAGTATTAGCGCCACACTCTATTAAAGTGTCATAAGCGCCATTATAAAGGTTATTAGTTATAGTTCCGTTCCATTCAGAAACAACAATGCCAAAGCGTAAACCTTGGGCATTAGGAACTTCTTCCTTGGAAAAATGGGAGAGGTTAGTATTTTTTGTAGCCATCTTATCTGTTTTCTGCTCTTGCAATATATTTTTCAATACCATTTCCTTCACGAGAAGACTTATAATCCGCTTCAATTCCTTTATACAAAGCTAAAGCATCATCATAATCACCATTTTTTTCATGAATCATTGCTTGTTTTAGCATATATCTTGGAGCAGTCAATTCATTTTCAGAATTACTCACAGCATCCTCATAATACGCAAGTGCATTATCAGTATCACCAAGTTCCATGTAAGCGTCACCAATACAACCTAAGGCTAAAGATGAAAGTACAATATCATCAGATGAAAAATCATCTAAATATTCAATTGCATTTTCAAAATCACCTGTATTTAAGTAAGATAAACCTGCATAATAATTAGCTAAAGCTCCTGCTTTTATTCCACTATACTCATCAGCAATATCAATAAACCCTAAATATTGCCCATCACCATTCAATGCTAAATTAAAAGAATCTTTCTGAAAATAAATCTCCGCCATAAACATCTCCGCTTGTGCTTCTTTCTCCATTGGAGCAATATAAAACTTCTGATATCCTATAAATAAAGCAATGACAACCACAATTGCACCTACAATTTTAACCAGATTTTCCTGATTATTTTCAATGTATTGTTCTGTTTTTGATAATGTTTCTTCAATTTGCGCAAATTGATCGTCTGTTTTGTTTCCTTTCTTGGCCATTTAATCTTATTTTTGAAGCGCAAATATAAGTTTTTTGTACTAAAAAAATAATAAACATCATTGGAGTTAAAAACCCTACAATTAAATCAGTTTAAAAACCATAGGAAAAGTAGTTTTACCTTCAGTAAACAGGTGAATTGTTTTGTTGGAAATAATGGTGCCGGAAAGACAAATATACTGGATGCTATTCATTATTTATGTCAAACAAAAAGCTATTTCAATCATATTGATGCGCAAAATATTCAATTTTCTGCTGATTATTTTATGCTCAAAGGAATTTTTACAAAAGGAGAGACTACTGATGAAATACAATGCAATGTCAAAGAAGGAGAAGGAAAAGCGCTTAAATGCAACAGTAAAAAATACAAGCGTTTTTCAGAACATATCGGAAAGTTTCCTGTTGTAATTATATCGCCAACCGACACTAATTTGATACTAGAAGGAAGTGAAGTAAGGCGGAAATATATTGACAGTAGCATTGCTCAATACAAACAAAGCTACCTAAAAACTCTGATTAATTACAACAAAACCCTAAAACAAAGAAATAGTTTGCTCAAACAATTTTCTGATAGAGGATATTTTGATAATCTCACATTAGATATATATGATAAGCAACTGATACAATTAGGGGTAATAATTCATAAAGAACGGACTGATTTTTTACAAGCATTAACGCCTGTATTTGCTAAGTACTATACTGAAATTTCGGGAAGGAAAGAAAAAGTAGCGTTATTGTACAAATCACAATTGAATGAAGGTAATATAGAAACTTTATTGCAGACATCTTTGTTAAAAGATAGAGCGAGTAATCACACAGGAGTAGGGGTACACAAGGATGATGTGCTGTTTGAAATGAATGAACGTCCAATAAAAAAGATTGGATCACAAGGACAGCAAAAATCATTTTTGATTGCTTTGAAATTAGCTCAGTTTGATTTTATAAAAGAGCAATTAGGATTTAAACCTATTTTGTTATTAGATGATATTTTTGACAAATTAGATGATAATAGAGTTGTGCAATTAATCAGTTTTGTAAATAAAGGGTTTTTTGGGCAAGTATTTATAACAGATACTCATACTGAAAGGAGTGAGGAAATTTTAACAAAAGGAAATATACCTTATAGTATTTTTATAATTGAAAACGAGAATTCATTAGATGAGAGGAAATAACACCAATAATGTAGGAGATATTATTCGTAAGCTAATGAAAAATCCAAAATTAGCAGAGAAAATGGATGAGCTAGATGCTTTGGACGTTTGGAAAGAGCTGATAGGGGATAACCTGCAAAAATTTGTGGTAGGCGCTAAAATGTATAAAGGAAATTTGTATGTCAAGCTAAGTTCTTCAGTATTGCGCAATGAATTGAGCTATAAAAAGAGTGAATTAAAAGAACAAATCAATCAGAAACTAGGAAAGGAGATGGTGAAAGAAATTATATTGAAGTAATTAGAGTTAAATACACTTGAAATATTCAAAGGGTTCTAGGCAATCTACACATTTATAAAGTGCTTTACAAGCAGTTGCTCCAAATTCACTAATTAATTCTGTCTTTTCAGAATCACATTGTGGGCAAATAACAGTATCTGATGGGGGTGCTATTCCGTATTTTTTGAGCTTTTCTTTGGTAGCTTCAGTCATCCAATCAGTTGTCCAGGCAGGTGAGTATACAATTTTAAGCTCAAAATTTTCTATTCCATTTTCTTTAAGACATATTTTAATGTCATCTTGAAATGCTTTAACAGCTGGACAGCCAGAATAAGTAGGGGTAATAGAGATAACGTAAGAATTATCGGAAAAGATTACATCTCGAATAACACCTAATTCAACTACTGAAATTACAGGAATTTCAGGATCAGGAACGGTATTTAACAATTCCCATATATATTTTATTTCACCACTTTGCATCCGGATAAGCTCTTTGCAAATACTGCATTTCAGCTAATATAAAACCTAGGCGTTCAGTATGTAATCCTTTTTTCCCTCCTGTTGCCATATAGGTATCTTCAGGACGATTTAATTTTGCTTTTTGAAGCGTATTATTTACTAGTGTATCCCAATCATTTTTCAATGCAGTATTATCTACTCCAATTCCTGCGCTAAGAATTTGTTTGTCAATCTCATCCATTTCAAATAGCTCGCCTGTAAATTGCCACATTGTATTTAAGCCTTCTTGAATTTTTGTATTGCTTTTCTCAGTTCCATCTCCCAAACGAATAAGCCAGTTGCTAGAGTGTCTTAAGTGGTATTTTACTTCTTTTAAGGATTTGGCAGCCAATGCCGCAAGAGTTTCATCTTTACTATTGGAAAGCTGAGTGTAAAATAAAAAGTTGAAAACATCATGCAAGAAATTACGAGCAATAGTAATTCCAAAATGACCATTTTCTTGTTCTACTAATTGGTGATTGAAAAACTCTCTTTCATTGCGATTAAAAGCTAAATCATCAGCGGATTTTGTGCCGTCTAATTGTGCTGCATACTCATAAAACCCATTCGCTTGCCCGAACATATCTAATCCAATGTTGGATAGAGCAATGTCTTCTTCCAAAGTTGGTCCTTTTGAACACCACATTGACATTCTTTGTCCTAAAATTAAGGAGCTATCAGCAATGCGTAAAGTATAGGTAAATAAATCACTCATTTTTAAATATGTTTTGAGCCTTCAGGCATGGTGTAAAATGTTGGGTGACGATATATCTTATCGTTTGAAGGATCAAAAAACGCTTCACTATCTTCTGATTCTGAAGAAACAATATATTCTGCTTTTACTACCCAGATACAGGATCCTTCATTTCTTCTGGTGTATAATTCTCTTGCATTTTCCAATGCCATTACTTTGTCGCTAGCATGTACATTTCCAACATGCTTATGTGCTAACCCATTTTTACTTTGAATAAATACTTCCCAAACAATTGTGTTTTCTGTCATTTTTTTATTGTGTTACTAATTCTTGTTTTTTAGCGTAAGCTTTTGCCGCTTCCCTTACCCATTCTCCTTCAGTATGGGCTTTTTGATGATGAACTAATCTTTGATGATTACAAGGGCCGTTTCCGTTTACAACATTCCAAAATTCATCCCAATCCATTTCCCCAAAGTCATAATGCCCTGTTTTTTCATTCCATTTTAACTCAGAGTCAGGAATGGTTAATCCTATAATTTCTGCTTGCCCTACGGTTTTGTCAATAAAACTTTGTCTTAGCTCATCATTAGTTTGTCTTTTTATTTTCCATTTCATAGCATTTCCTGTTCTTGGAGAATTAGAATCCTGAGGACCGAACATCATAATGGAAGGCCACCAAAAACGGTTTAATGCATCTTGTGCCATTTCTTTCTGTTCTTTGGTTCCTTTGGCCATTTCAGCCATTATTTCATAGCCTTGTCTTTGGTGAAAACTTTCTTCTTTACAAATTTTTACCATTCCTCTAGCATAAGGTCCGTAAGAAGTTCTTTGTAAAGAAACTTGATTGACAATTGCGGCACCATCAACCAACCATCCTACAGCCCCCATGTCAGCCCAACTTAAAGTAGGATAATTGAAAATGGATGAATATTTTGCCTTTCCATCATGTAATTGTTGTACTAGTTCTTGTCGACTAATTCCTAAAGTTTCGCAAGCAGAATACAGGTATAATCCATGTCCGGCTTCATCCTGAACTTTGGCAAGTAATATCATTTTAGCTCTTAAAGAAGGAGCTCTTGTAATCCAATTTCCTTCAGGTTGCATACCAATTATTTCAGAATGGGCGTGCTGAGAAATTTGTCGGATTAGATGCTTACGGTAATCTTGCGGCATCCAATCTTTAGGCTCAATCTTTTGCTCCTTATCTATCTTCTGCTGAAATAATTCTTCTTTCATCACTTATTAATAAATGTTATGGCAAATTTACCAAAAACTCTTCATCTAATTACTGATAGTTATTATAAAATGAAGAGTGTTATTTATAAAATGATATTTTTGCAAAAATTATCTTCTAAAATGCGACAATCACATAATTTAAAAATTAGTAAAATCAACAGACTGACATCTGATGCAATTGAGATATTTTTTTTAATTCCAGAAAACTTGAAATCTGAATTTGAATTTATTGCAGGTCAATATATTACTATTTGCGAAAAGATTAATAATGAGGAAGTAAGAAGAGCCTATTCGCTTTGTAGTAATCCAGACTCCTTAGAAGTTGCAGTTGGGGTGAAGAAAGTGGAGGGTGGTAAAATGTCAACTTTTTTAATTGACACTTTAAAAGAAGGTGATGTAATTGGTGTAATGAAACCAAAAGGAAGATTTATTTTAGGCAATCAAAATAAAGTGGTTGGGATTTGTGCTGGTAGTGGAATCACTCCAGTTCTAAGTATTATGAAGAAATTACATGATAAATCAAACTTTACTTTGATTTATGGAAATAAGACTGAGGATTCATCAATGTTTTTGGATGAGATAAAACAGATGAATGCAAATACTCATTTTGCTTATTCTAGGGAAAAAGTAGAAGGATGTTATAATTCTAGAATTGATAGAAATTTACTTTTAGAACTTTCAGAAGATAAGACTTTTTTGCAAGCTGAAGCTTACTTTATTTGTGGTCCTGGTGAGATGATTGATATGACTGAAGAATTCTTATTAGAAAAAGGAGTAGAGAAATCAAAACTTCACTTTGAAAGATTTACTGCAAAGAAGAAGAAAAAAGTAAAAACGCCTACTGATGAAGGCGCAGAAATAATAAGTAATATAATTGTTATTTTGGATGGAGAAGATTTTGAATTCACTCTTTCCGGCAAAGGGAAAACAATATTGGATGCTGCTATGGAACAGGGTGCAGATGTTCCATTTTCGTGCAAAGGAGGGGTTTGCTGTACTTGTAAGGCTAAGGTGATAAAAGGGAAAGCAATCATGGATCAGAATTCCTCCCTCTCAGAAGATGAGATTGAAGAAGGATTTATCTTAACTTGTCAGGCACATCCTATTACAGAAAATATTGTTGTGGATTTTGATGAGATGTAAATTTATTTCCAACTAAAACTATTAGCCAACACTAAAATAATAACAGCCTGTAAGCCGACTAAAAAATAGTGCAATATGCTAATTTGTGTTTTTGCTTCAGCAACATCAAAGCCATATTCTAAAGTTTTGTAAAATAAGAAGGAAGCTCCTAATCCTAGCAAGTATCCTAATTGTTTGTTAACATCAATCTTCCCTAACAATTCTTTATCCTGTGCCACTAAAGTTTCAGCCCTTACCAAATAGCCTCCAAATATAAAGGTAAACTGATAACCCATATAAACCAAAAGGGCAGAGGTAACGGTATATTGCAAGCTCATAAAAACCAGTAAAGTAATTAGTATAACTAATTCTACACCCATAGAGATTTGGAAGAATTTATGAATATTTAATAGCTTTTCGTAAAACTTTGCAATGATTAGCATTGCGCAGGCTAAGACTATCCCCCCAATTGAGTAAATAGAAGGGTCTTCCAAGGGTTTGTATATGGTAAATATAATACCAACTGATAAACCAGTAAAAGAAGAGTTTAGTAGTTTATACCATAAAAAATATTGTTCCTTTAGCTTCAATCTACCTTAAGATTAATAGTAAGTTAACCTTCTTACTTTGGCGATTTGTTTTGCTAATCGAATTACTTGTTTGGTGTAGCCAAATTCATTGTCGTACCATACATACAATACGACATCTTCACCATCATCAGTAGCAATAGTTGCCTGGCTATCATATACGGCACAACAACTGTTCCCAATAATATCCGTGGAAACCAATTCAGGATCTATTTGGTAGTTGATTTGATTTACTAAATTCCCTTTTAAGGCAGCTTCTCTCATACTGTTGTTAATGTCGGCTATTGAAGTGGCTTTTTTTAAGTTTAATTTCAAAATTGCCAAAGAAACATTAGCAGTAGGAACTCGTACTGCATTAGCTGTTAGTTTTCCAGCTAAAGAAGGAATTACTTTAGTAACCGCATTTCCAGCACCAGTTGAAGTGATTACCATATTAATTGCGGCCGACCTTCCTCTTCTTGGTTTTTTGTGCATGTTGTCCAATAAGTTTTGGTCGTTAGTGTAGGAATGTACCGTTTCCAGATGCCCTTTGTTTACCCCATATTTATTCTCAACTATATGTAAAATAGGAGCAATACAGTTTGTTGTGCATGATGCTGCTGAGAAAATATCAGTTTCATCTACATTAACTTCTTTAGAGTTAATTCCGTAAACTATATTAGGAATCCCTTTACCAGGAGCAGTTAATAATACTTTACTAACTCCTTTCGCTTTTAAATGACGCGACAAAGATTCTTTATCAGTAAAAGCGCCTGTATTGTCAATCAATAATGCATCATTAACTCCATGAGTGGTGTAGTCAATATCTTCAGGATTTCCTGCATCAATAAACTTGATAACTTGTCCGTTAACCACTATAGCTTGATTGGCTAAATCTACATCAACCACTCCTTTAAAAGTGCCATGTACAGAATCGTTTCTTAGTAAAGCCGCCCTTTTTATAATCTGAGCATCTGTTAATCTTCTTACGGCTATAGCTTTTAAACGCAACTGCTGACCTTTCCCTGCTTGTTTTATCAATTCTCTAGCCGCTAATCTACCAATTCGTCCAAATCCGTAAAGAATAACATCTTTGGGTGCTACATTGTCTTTTTCAGCTGCTATTATTTTAGCTAGTTTATTGGTTAAAAATGTATTAGCGTCAGTAGCTCCCTCTGATATGTATTCTGCAGATAGTAAGCCAACATCCAATTTTGAAGGGGCTAAATCTAGGCTTGACATTTCATTAGCAAGTAATGCAGCAGTTTCAATAGTTATGGTTTTTTCCACTATATTATTTGCATACGCAACATAGTTCATTAGTTCAGAAACACCAATTTCTAAAAGTTGGATTCTGAAAAGGACGAGTTCAATTCCTTTGCCGTACATTAATGTCCCTACTGAGTTTAGTAAATTTACTGCCGATTTTTCTTTATTTACCCAGTCGTTCAACTGACTTTCATAAGATGCTGACATGCGCTTTAATTTTTGATTATAAAATTACTGCAAAAATAGAGTTTCTTATCAAATATAGTGCTGATTTTTATTCTTACTTTTACCCCATGATTATAGAATTTTACAAGTATCAAGGTACAGGCAATGACTTCATCATGATTGATGATAGAGAAAATAAGTTTGACATAGTAGATGGTGCATTAATTACTGCCCTTTGTGAAAGACGTATGGGTATTGGGGCGGATGGTTTAATTCTTTTGCGCGAACATGATACGCTAGATTTTGAAATGATCTATTTTAATTCGGATGGAAATCAATCTAGCATGTGCGGTAACGGAGGTAGATGCATTGTTGCTTTTGCCTATATGTTGGAAATGATTGATGCTGAAGCTACTTTTATGGCGATTGATGGTGAGCATAAGGGTGAAATAATGGATGACGGTATTTCCTTAAAAATGCAAGATGTTACTAAAATTGAAGGAGTGGGTGATGGTTTAGTAATGGATACGGGCTCTCCTCATTATATTGAAATGGTGGATAATTTGGATAATTTAGATGTAAATAAACAGGGAAGAAGAATAAGAAATTCAACTCCTTTTAAGAAAGACGGAATAAATGTGAATTTTGTATTGGATGCTTCTGAACTGCAAGTTCGTTCTTATGAAAGAGGGGTAGAGGCAGAAACTCTTAGTTGTGGTACGGGTGTGGTGGCAACTGCACTTGCTATGCATTATGCCAATTGTGTTGAGGATAATTTGATAAGCGTAAACACAAAAGGAGGGGAGTTAACGGTTAGTTTTGAAGAGTTTAATGGAACCTACCGAAACATTTGGTTGAGTGGTGAAGCGAGCATGGTTTATGTTGGTAAATTTGAATGTTAAAGGGAGAAAACATAGTTTTAAGACCTTTACAAAACTCTGATTTTGATTTTTTGAAAAGGATTGAAAACAACACAGATAATTGGCAATTTGGAAGCGAAAGAAAAGAGTATTCTGATAAGGAGTTATCTGCTTATATTACAAATTCCACAACAGATATTAAAGTTGCCAAACAGTACCGTTTTGTTATTGATTTAGATAGCGTACCCATTGGCTTTATTGACCTTTTTGATTATACAGCTAACAGTGCAGGGGTTGGTGTAATTATTACAGAAAATTATAGGAATAAAGGCTTTGCAAAACAGGCTTTACGCCTACTTATGGATTATGCTTTTACTACTATTAATTTATTTAAATTACATTGCAATATTGCAAAAGATAATTTAGCAAGTATTAAGCTATTTACCTCTTGTGACTTTGAATTGGAAAAAGAAGAAAAAGAGGTGCAATATTTTGTTAAATTAGTAAAAAAATAAATGAGGAGTATTATTTTTTTAATTGCTACTTCTTTCCTGTTTTCTTGCCAAAGGGGAGAGGTAAGTACTTATACTACTTACCTTAATCATAATGATACTGTAAAATATATTGGTAAAGAGCAGTGCAGGGCTTGTCATACTGAAATCTATGATTCCTATATGAAAACAGGAATGGGAAAATCCTTTCACTTTGCTACAAAACAGCATTCTGCTTTGGCCGATACTGATTTGCCTCTTATTCACGATTCTATCAAGAATTTATCCTATCAGCCTTTTTGGAAAAATGACAGTTTGTATTTGTTGGAATTCCGATTAAAAGGTAAGGACACTACACATCAGCTCATCAAAAAAGTTGATTATAAAATCGGAAGCGGACAACACACTAATTCCCATTTATTTGAAATTAATGGTTATGTACATCAAATGCCATACACCTATTACACGCAAAATCACATAGCCGACTTACCACCAGGATTTGAAAAAGGTAATAGTACAAGATTTAGCCGTGAAATTGGTATTGAATGCATGAGCTGTCATAATGCTTATCCTGAGCATGAAAGTGGCTCAACAAACAAATATAATAGTATTCCTTCAGGAATTGATTGTGAAAGGTGTCATGGCCCAGGTGAGGTGCATGTTAAGCAAAAATTAGCTGGAAATATAATTGATACTTCAAGGTACATTGATTATAGCATTGTGAATCCTAAAAAGTTACCCCTGGATTTGCAATTTGATGTTTGTCAAAGGTGTCATCTTCAGGGTACGGCTATATTGGCTGAAGGAAAATCATTTACTGATTTTAAACCAGGGCAACACTTAAATGAAGTGATGGATGTTTATTTACCAAAATACAAAAATGAACAGTCATTTATTATGGCTTCCCATGTGGATAGATTAAAGCAAAGTGCTTGTTTTCAGAATGCTGAAATGACTTGTGTCACTTGTCATAATCCGCATAAAAGCGTAACTACTTTGTCGTCTACTTATTTTGATAATAAATGTATGCAATGTCATGATGTCTGTGAAGACGAGCAAACCCAAAATTGCACTTCCTGTCATATGCC
Source organism: Flavobacteriales bacterium (assembly GCA_012960805.1). Taxonomy (GTDB): domain Bacteria; phylum Bacteroidota; class Bacteroidia; order Flavobacteriales; family BACL11; genus UWMA-0277. The sequence continues at coordinate 11,787 of DUAO01000045.1, forward strand.
AAGTTCTTCATCTACCGATATTATGCATGTTTCTATTACAGATCATAAAATAGGCACCCATACTACTGAAAAACAGGAGAAAGGTGCTTTTATGGGCTTGTTTGCCATTAATAATACAAAGCCAACAAATTTGTCAAAAGCAAAAGCTTATTTAAAGCAATATGAAAGTTTTCAGGCAAACCCAATTTACTTGGATAGTGCTTTTCATTTCCTTAAAAAAACGGATAGTTATTTTCCTGCTTTTGTTCAGTATTACTACTTAAAAAATGATGATAAAGGGCTTATTAATTTTGTGATGAATAATGAAATAGATACTACAAAGTATAGCAATACTGATTTGGCTATGGCTTATAGCCGAATGGGAGAGGTGTGTGTTAGAAATAGCATGAGTGGTACTGCTGGAAAATATTTTTCAAAAGCAACTAAACTTATGCCTTTTGTAATGGATTACAAAATAAAACAGGGTGCTTTTTTGCTAAAAAACAACCAGCTGGCAGCCTCTAAAACAGTATTTAGATCAGCCTTAGCGCTTAATCCTACAATAAAAGAGATTCATTTGAACTTAGGATATATATCCTTGTTAGAGCATGATTTTAAAAAAGCAGCTTTATATTTAAAGCAAGCCCTTGCGCTCGATCCTGATTATATATTAGCCTATGAAAATTTGGTGCTTTCCGCACAAATACAAAATAAAATGGAACAGGTAAAAGTTTATTTGAATAAAATTTTAGAAATTGCTCCCAATCACAAGGCAAAAACCATTTTAGAAAAAATATAGTTTGAAAAGAAGAAAAAGAAAAAAATCATCATTACGAAAATTTGTAATTGCCTTTCTTGTCTTAACTGTTTTAGGAGGCGCAGGAATGGCTTATGAACTCTATTCCAGAGTGTATCAGCCTAACATTGTATTACCAGTAAATGTTGGAGAAAAATATATTTATATTCCTACTGGGGCTGAGTTTAATCAGGTAATTCAGATTTTATCTGAAACCGGACTATTAATTAATGCCAATTCATTTGAGTGGCTAGCAACAACCAAAAAATATACAACTAATATTAGACCGGGGAGGTATCGTATCAATAGTAATTTAAATAATAATGAATTGATTAATTTATTGCGTTCTGGCAAGCAAACTCCTATACAAGTTACTTTTAATAACCTGCGCAATAAAGAGCAATTTGCCGGAAAAATTGCTTATCAAATTGAGGCTGATTCTGTTGATTTACTGACTTATATAACCGACACTTCATTTTTAAATAGTAATGGCTTTAGTGCAGAAAATATGATTTGCTTATTTGTGCCTAACACCTATGAATTTTATTGGAATACATCTTCCAAGCAATTTGTGGAACGCATGCAAAAAGAATATGAAGCCTTTTGGAATGCAGATAGAAAAGCAAAAGCTAAAAAAATAAAATTAACTCCTTTTCAGGTTGTTGCTTTGGCGTCAATAGTGGAAAAAGAACAAAATATTAAAAAGGATGAACGCCCTGAAATTGCAGGTCTGTATCTTAATAGAATTAATAAGAAAATGAAATTAGAATCAGATCCAACTTTGATTTTTGCTTTAGGTGATTTTACTATAAATCGGGTGCTCAATAAAGACAAGAAAGTTGACTCTCCTTATAACACTTACATTCACAAGGGCTTGCCTCCTGGACCCATTTGCATTCCTTCAATTAATTCAATTGATGCTGTACTAAATGCAAGTGAGCATAAGTATATTTTTATGTGTGCTAAAGAGGATTTTTCTGGATACCATAATTTCGCAAAAAGTTACAGAAAACATCTGAGAAATGCTCGTAAATACCAAAAGGCATTAAATAAGCGAAAAATAATGCGCTAATTTATTAGTTTTGCACGATTAATAATTCAATAAGCGAATGACAAAGATTAAGTTTGGTACAGATGGATGGAGAGCCATTATTGCAAAAGAATATACTACTGATAATGTAGCAAGAGTAAGTATTGCAGTTGCTGATTGGCTTACAGAGAACAATGAGAGTCCTTCGGTAGTAATTGGGCACGATTGCCGTTTTGGAGGTGAGATTTTTGCAGAAACAACTGCTAAAGTATTGGCATCAAAAGGAGTGTTGGTGAAATTAGCTAAAGGCTTTGTTTCTACTCCAATGGTTTCTTTAGGGGTAGTGAATGAAAAAGCATCTTTAGGAGTAGTTATTACAGCTTCTCATAATCCGCCAAGCTATAATGGCTACAAACTAAAAGGTGATTTTGGTGGCCCACTTTTACCTGATGATATTACGGCTGTTGAAAATAGAATTCCAGATAGCAATTCAGTAGATTATAATGCTATAAGCATAGATGATTTAGTGACTGACGGCAAAGTAATATATGTTGATTTGGAAGATACTTATTGTAAGCATGCAGAAAATAACTTTGATTTGGAAGCAATCAATAATTCTGATTTAAACTTTGCTTATGATGCTATGTTTGGTGCTGGAATGAATGCTGTAAAACGCCTTTTGCCAAATGCAACCTTATTGCATTGTGATGATAATCCAGGGTTTTTAGGAACAGCTCCTGAGCCAATTCATAGAAATTTACAAGAGTTTTCCGATTTAATTCGTGATAATAATCTGGACTGTGGTTTAGCTACTGATGGTGATGCGGATAGAATTGGGCTTTATAATAGTAAAGGAAACTTTGTGGATTCACATCATATTATTTTGTTGTTAATTCACTACATGGTGAAATATAAAGGGATGACAGGAAAAGTGGTTACTGCATTTTCATGTTCAGTAAAAGTGGAACAGATGTGCAAACATTATGGTTTGGAGCAAGAAACTGTTCAAATTGGTTTTAAGCATATTTCAGGAAAAATGATAACGGAAGATGTGCTTTTAGGAGGGGAGGAATCAGGGGGAATCGCAACAACTGGTCATATTCCTGAAAGAGATGGAATTTGGATGGGCTTAATTTTGTTTGAATTTATGGCTAAATCAGGAAAATCATTGGAAAATTTAATTACTGAGGTGTATGCAATTGTTGGTCCTTTTGCTTTTGAGCGTATCGATTTACATATTGATAATGATACTAAATTAAGAATTATTGAAGATTGTAAGGCAGGGAAATTCATGCAATTTGGAAAATATAAAGTAGAGCGAATTGAAACTACTGATGGCTTTAAATTCTTTTTTGACGCTGATACTTGGCTTATGATTCGCCCTTCAGGTACCGAGCCTGTTTTACGTACTTATGCTGAAGCTTCAACACAAGAAAAAGTATTTGATATTTTAGCTGACTGTAAGGCTACTATTCTTTAAGTGAAACGGTTATTCCTGATATTATTCCCATTTATTCTTTTAACTTCAAATGCTCAGGATTGGAATATTCCTAAAGTAAGTGATGATGGTTGGGAAATTGAAGAAACTTATACTTTAAATAAAAAGAAAAGAAATATTCTTTTAATATCAGAAGCTACAGCTTATACTGTTGCTTTGGTTGGTTTAAATCAACTTTGGTATGCCGATTATCCTAAAAGTAATTTTCATTTTATTAATGATAATGGAGAGTGGCTTCAGATGGATAAATTAGGCCATATGTCATCATCATATTATACTGGAGTGGCTGGAATTAAGACATACGAATGGGCAGGATTCAGCCGTAAGAAAGCTATTTGGTATGGAGGTATGACTGGCTCTTTTTTTCTAACAATCATTGAAATCTTAGATGGTCATTCTGCTAAATGGGGAGCCTCATCAGGTGATCTAATAGCAAATACTTCTGGTTCATTATTGGCTATTGGTCAGGTGCTTAAATGGAACGAACAAAGAATACAGCTTAAATACAGTTATTCTCCAACTAAATTTGCTGACAATAATCCTGAGCAGTTAGGAGAGAGCTACTTGGAAAGAGCACTTAAAGACTATAATGGACAAACATATTGGATGTCATTTAATTTAAAATCGCTGATGCAAATTGAAAATGAGAATTTCCCAAACTGGTTAAGTTTAGCATTAGGGTATAGTGCTACTGGGATGGAGACTCCTTTTGCTCAGGATAATAATTCAGATAGAGCAAGGCAATTTCTTTTATCACTTGATGTTGATCTGAATAAAATTAAAACTAAAAACAAAGCATTAGATGCAGTGTTGCATACTTTCGGTTTTTTGAAGTTTCCTGCACCAGCAATGCAATATACGAATGGAAACATATCCTTTCATTCAGTTTATTACTAATGCAATTTACTATTGGTGATAAAGTGCTCTTTAAAAAAGATGATTTAAAGGGTGAGATAATTAGAGTTAATTCTCTTTATAAAGTTACAGTTCTAACTACCGATGGTTTTGAGATGAGTATTTCTATAAAGGATTTAGTAAAAGTTGAATCAGGAACAGATAAAGCAATCTCCTATGGAGAGATAGGTTATTCAAAAGACAAAATCGCAAAAACATTAAAATCTCAAAAACAAGAAAATAGCCAATCAATATTAAAAGTTGATTTACATATTGAATTATTGACAGATAATTTTCAATATATGGATAACTTTGAAATAGTTCAAATTCAGCTAGATCTTTGTCAAAAAAAGATTGAAAAAGCTTTAAATAGTAATTATCAAAAAATGATTATAGTACATGGTATTGGTACGGGTGTGCTTAAAGCAGAAGTGCATAAATTATTAAGCCACTATCAACTCAGGTATTATTTATCAAAAGATTCTGGAACAACAGAGGTAATGTTGTAATTACCTTTCTTCTAATCTTCCTATTATTTCAACAATTTGCTTATGAGTAATTCTTTTTGCTAAAATCTTTTTCCCCTTATCTAATAAGTAAATCACAGGAGTAGAGTAGATGTCATACTTATCTCTCCAGTCACTACTTGCGACAGGATTGCCCTCCTCATCATGATTAATATCAGCTACATTTAACCAATCTCCTGTTTTTTGAGTATTGATGAATTTCTTCCATTCTTTCTTGTCAAATTCAGTAGCTACTGCAAAAGTTTTGATATCTATTCCTGCAGTAACTAATGAATCAACATCACGTTTGATTTTAGGCATCTCTTTCTTGCAATGTCCACACGTTGGACCAAAGAAAACAAGTACGGTGTAGTCTGCATTTATTTCTTGTAAAGTATGCGTAATTCCAGAAGTATCTTTCATAAAAGGTCTTCCGTAAAAGTCAACAAATTCAGAAGCCTCTCTTCCAATTAAGTTGGGGGCAATTTTTTGAGCTCTATCTGCAATTTTAATCAACTGTGTAGAGTCAACCCAATCGCATTGTTTTGTGATGTAATAATTTTCCACCATATGTACAAAAACAGCATCCATTCCCATAATTTTTGATCTTTCATAGGTTGAGGTGATATAGGAAACTACATACTGAAATATATCTCCATTTGCTTTTGATAAGTTCACTAAAATATCAGCAGAAACATTAATTGAATCAGGATGTTTTGCTGTGAGTTTATCTAGGTATTGATCCATCTTGTTAAAGAATATGGGTGTTCTAAGCATCCTCTGGTCAGAGAAGTCAATATTATCCCAAAAGTGTTTTTTATAAAAACGATAAGGAAAAGTTTTGTCAGGATTTCCAGTACTATCTAAAGGGGATTCTGGGATTCGAATTTCAGTAGTTGCTTGTACTATTTTTGTAAAGAATACATCAGCATTTTCTTTCATAAAATTTGCTCGGTAGTTTTTAACCTTGTTATCAATATCACTAGCAATTTTCTGGAGATTTTCTTTTTCTTCCCCTGTTGCATTTTCCATTTTTTGTCTTATTGGAGTGACCTCTTTTTGCATTTGAGTAATGAATTTCAAATAGGCATAAAAAGGCGTATTTTCTTTGGAATTCTTAAAAGTCATAGCGTCTATTAAATCATCTAATTTAGTGCTAAATGAAAAATTATTCTCCGATATAATGATGTCAAAATATTGTTGATTTGGAAGAACCACTAAATACATTCCTCCTTTTAATTCTTTTTTTCCTTTAAAAGTAAAATTGCCATTTACTGATTGGGCTGTATCAGTTGCATATTGCTTGCCGCCAAAGTAATAGGCTAGTATTACTGATGTATCTTGTAATCCTTCTATTTCGCCACTAATATTATAGCTTATTACCTCTTGATTGATTTTCTTGTTGCCAAATTTACTTTGTGAGTAAGAAAGAGATAGTATAGTTAAATTAACAATGAATAATAAGATTATTTTTTTCATAATATATTTTTAAGTGCGCAAAATTAAGAATCAAAACGAATAATGCAAAAAACTATTGTTTATTTTTAAAATAACCTTCCAAAAATATAATACCAATGATAATACTACCTCCTATATAAAATGAAGGGCTCATAAGTTCAGATTCTTTAAAAATCAAAAGTGCTAATAAAATGCTGTAAATTGGCTCCATATTTATTGCCATTATTAATGAATAGGGGGTGATGTGTCTCATTATTTCTGTCATCCATACAAATACTAATGCCGTGCAAATTGCGCCTAAAATAAGAAGATAAGTAAAATCAGTTACTGAAATTAATGTAGTGAATACTGCATAATCTTGCTGAACTAATAATAGGCAACTGATAATTACTACTCCTGCTAACATTTCAATCATAGTTATTTGTGCAGCTCCTACTTTCTTGATGTATTTTGCATTAAATAAGGTAAATAAAGTGCCTAAAAAAGCAGCCATTATTCCGTAAAAATATCCCCAGATATATTGTGTATCAGTTCCCATTACAAAGGCAAGCGATATTAAAACAATTACTCCCATTATTACTTCATAGGCTAACAATTTTCTTTTAAAAAAAAGTGGTTCGATTAGTGCTGAAAATAAGGATGAAGTAGCCAGGCAAACTACAGCTATCGAGATTGTTGATACTTTTATTGATTGAAAAAAGCATAACCAATGTAGGGTGACTAAAGCGCCCACACCTAATATTCCAAAAAAGTTTTGTTTGCTTATAGAAAAAAGCTGTTTTTTAAAAAACAAGAAAAGAGCTAAACTTACAAAAGCAATACCCATTCTGTACCAAACCAAATGGATAGCGTCTAAGGAAATTAATTTTCCAAAAACCCCTGTTAGCCCTAGTATAACTACCATTAAGTGCAATGAGGTAAGTTTGTATTTTTTAAGTAAATGATACATGGAATTATTTGATAATTTTGTGCAATAATACAATATAAGAATGAAGATAATTATTTCTCCTGCTAAGAAACTATCTAATAAGAAGTTGCCTCTAAAAGATGTTTCTGAACTTCAGTTTTCTAATGAAGCTAAATATTTAGTGAAAGAGCTTAAAAATTATAAGGTAAATGATATAAAAAAACTAATGAGCTTAAGTGATAATTTAGCGCAATTGAATTATGAAAGATTTCAACAATGGGATTTAAATTCCGATCAAGTAAATGCGGCAATCTATATGTTTCAAGGGGATGTCTATCAAGGGTTAAAAGCTGAAACTTTTACTGCTAAGGAAATAGATTTTGCGCAAAAAAATTTAAGGATTTTATCAGGATTGTATGGCTTACTCAAACCGTTAGATTTAATTTTCCCTTACCGATTAGAAATGGGTACTAAAATCAAAACACAGAAAGGAAAGAACTTATATGATTTTTGGAGAGATAAATTAAGTAAATCATTAATTTCAGAGATGAAGAGCACTGAGGTATTGGTAAACCTTGCTTCTAATGAGTATAGTAGGGTATTAAAATTAAATGATTTTCCTAATCCTGTAATAACACCCATATTTAAGGATTATAAAAACGGAAAACTGAAGATAATTTCTTTTTTTGCAAAAAAAGCAAGAGGAGAGATGTGTAATTTTATTATTAAAAATAAGATTACAAATACTAAAAACTTGAAAATGTTTTCAAATTTAGAGTATAAATTTTCAGATGAAAATGATAAAGGAGAAATGTTATTTACTAGATAATACAATATATTATAAGATTTTTTATCTAAAAATCAATCAAATCTTGATTTATCCTGCTATATTAATTATATTTACCAACTCATTAAAACAAACTTACAATGAAAAACTTTTACACTTTGCTATTTGCTTTTTTACTAGCATTTTCAACTTCTAATGTTCTAGCTCAAACCGGCCCTTGCTCACTCTCTGGTGTTAGTAATTATATTGACTTTACATCATCATCAACTATAATGATGCATGTGTCTGTTAATGGCATTTCTCAATACACCTTTGGATGGAATGATGGTACCCCCGTAGGTTCTTCTAGTCAAAAACCTTTTTACTCTGGTTGGTGCGTAACCGTTACTGATATCATAACAGGTTGTGATACTACAATTTGCGAAAGTTGTATTCCAACCGGAGGTGTTGGTATGTGCACTATGATATATGATCCTGTATGTGGATGTGATGGTAATATCTATAGTAATGATTGTATTGCTATGAACAATGGAATATTTACTTATACATCTGCTATTGGTCCTAATGGTGGATTATTGCCTTGTACTTCTGTATCACCATCTTGGGATTGTAATCCTGGACAAGGTTGTTATGATCCAGGAACAGGATCAGGAGCATATACCTCCTTAGCTGCTTGTCAGAGTAATTGTTCGATTACACCATCTTGGGATTGTGACCCTGTACAAGGATGCTATGATCCAGGAACAGGGCAAGGAGCTTACATCACTTACAATGCGTGTGACACTGCTTGTTCTATAGTGAATCCATCTTGGGATTGTATCAATGGAACTTGTATAGATCCTTTAACAGGACAAGGGACTTATACTAATTACAATGCATGTGTCAGTGCTTGTGTCACACCAACTTGGGATTGTGTAAATGGAGCTTGTATAGATCCAGGAACAGGACAAGGTGCTTTTACTACTTATAATGCTTGTAATGCTAATTGTATTGCTTCAACTTGGGATTGTGTAAATAACTCTTGCTTTGATCCAGGAACAGGACAAGGTGCTTTTACTATTTATAATGCATGCGTCACTGCTTGTGTTGCACCATCTTGGGATTGTAATCCTATACAGGGATGTTATGATCCTGGAACGGGGCAAGGACTCTATGCTTCATTATCTGCTTGTAATATTGCTTGTGCAGCAAATGCTATAAATGAAGAAATTTTAGAGCTATTAATATATCCTAATCCTACTAAAAATACATTAACAATTGATGGAGATTATACTTCAGCAACTATTTATGATGTATTTGGAAAAGTAGTATTAACTACTAATTTCCAAAATACTATTGATGTGGTAGCTTTAATCAATGGCGTTTATTTTATACACATCAATACTAATAATACAATTACTGTTAAGAAAATTACTATAGCTAAGTAATGTACAACAATGTATGTAATTAATAATGAAATTACAAAAGAGACCTATTATTATTAAGTTAAAATTTACGAATGCAATTATTAGTAAAAAATAGTATTTCGATAAAATGAACATCAGAATTTCATATGTCTTTTTTCTTACCTTAGGACTCTTTTCCTGCAAAAAAGATTCGGATATTATCTCTAATAATAATGCTCCTTATTATGCGGAGATTCCAACAATCTTGGTGGAAAATTATGTAAATAGAATTTATATTGATTTAATTGGCAGAGAGCCTCTTGATAATGAAATGTTAAATGATGTTCGGTACTTAAAAGATACTGATATAACCTTAGAGAGCAGAGATTCGCTACTTTATAAATTACAGTTTGATACAACTTATATTGAGGGTGATTCTTCATATAAATCTGCGTATTTTCATAGGATGTATGATATGGTAAAAGTGCGATTGCTAGAGGGAGCTTCAAATGCTTATATAGGACAGGATTTAGGAAATCATTATAGTAGCTATGTGATTGACTCTATTAATGGTAATATGCTAGATGCAAATAAGAAACTATTACAATATCATAGCCTTAATAATGTGTTACTTGCTGAACTTCAGTATTATAATGGAATTATTGAAATTAATGAAATGCATAGGCGAATGATATATAATTCAGTATATGATAAGATAAATATGAATACTTTTAATTATATTAATGCTACGTTTGATAATTTATTATTTCGTTATCCTACGCAATATGAGTTTAATGAAGTGTATTTAATGATTAATGATAATACAGCTCAAATTGTACTTGGTAGTTCGGGTAATAATAAAGAGAATTTTAGTTATATCATTTGCACTTCAAGAGAGTTCTATGAAGGAGTTATAATATGGGCTTATGGAACGTTATTAGCAAGAGAGCCATCTGCTCAGGAGATAGATATTTTAATGCAGAGTTTTTATCAGAATCATGATTTTCAATGGATTCAAAGACAAATAATGCAAACTGATGAATATGCACATTTTTAAATTTAAGATTATGAGAAAAACAATTTTAATAGTACTTGCTGTTTTTATATCAATTTCTTCTTGTAAGAAAGATGATCCTATTTATGACATTAATCAAATACAATCTAATTCATATAATGCGAATAAAACCAAACTTAAAACTCCAGGGCAATATATTTCTATTTTATATGCAAATCTATTTCAACAAGCTCTTTCGTCAAATGAATTAGTGGAGATTACTCGGTGTATTGAATCTGTTGGAGATAAAGAGATTGTTCATGAAGTTATAATAAGTAATTTTATGAATAAAGAAGGCGTGACTGTCCCTAGCGATTCATTAATGCGTGCAGATTTAGACTTATTTATAGAAGAAACATATAAGAGATTCTATGTTAGAGATATTACAGAAGCAGAAAGAGAATATTTTTTAAATTTCTTTGAATCACATCCAAATGTTTCATCTGAGATGGTTTACACCGCATTTTCATTATCTAATGAATATCAGTTTTATTAAAACTTAAAAACATGAAAAGAAGAAAATTTTTAAAGAATACGGCTCTAGGAACTACTGCAATAACTATGCCTTTTATCTTATCAAGTGGTAGATTATTTGCTGCTTCAGGCTCGGCAATGGCTGATCATTTAGTATTTGTTGCTTTTGCTGGAGGTGTACGACAACAGGAATCAGTTTTACAAAGATATTTACTTGATAGTCAAGATTATCCTAGCGAAGGAAATATAATGTATAATTTACTTAATGGTAATTCGCCTACAGATAAGATTGTTTATGGTACAGAGGGAACTGTAAGTGGAGATACTCCTATTCCAAAGATTCTTAATCAAACATTAGAGAGTCAAGGGACAATTTTTAAGGAAATGGTTTCTTCTCATGCGGGTCATTATGGTGGGCTTAATACACTTTTGACAGGAAATTATCAGTACACACAAGGTCTTAATAGTAAAAGTCAGATGCCAACAATTTTTGAGTATGTAAGAAGGCATTTAGGAGTTCCTGCCTCAAAAGTTTGGTATATAGGTAATGGAATTGGAAATTCCATACCCTTACTCGATTATAGTATTCACCCTGATTACGGATCTCAATATGGCGCTAATTTTTTAGCCCCTACAATTACATTTGGTTCTGATGGCGTTAAACATCTTAAAAACGCAAAAGTATATCATCCTGAGGAGGAGCTTGATCCTATGTACAAAATGAAGTATTTCTTAGATAATGTTTGGAAATCACAAGGGAAAGCCATGCCAGATATTGGCAATACAGATGAGGAGAAATATGAAATTAAGCAGTTTTTTAAAGATATGTTTGAAAAAACAGAACAAGGTATTATTGCTCATCCTCCTGTTAGTGGCGGTGAACTTGATAGCATTGGATATGCGTGCGAAGTAATGAAAAGGTTTAAGCCAAAATTATCTGTAGTATATTTATCTTCAGTTGATTCTTGCCATAGTAATTTTACTTCTTATGTTCAAAATTTACATAGAGCGGATCATGGCGTTGGTCACCTTTGGGATTATATTCAGAATCAGATTCCAGAGATGGCGGGTAATACTGCAATTATTTTAGCTCCAGAGCAAGGCAGAAACCTTGAATCCAATAATATTATTGATGCAAATGGATTTAAATCTTATGATCATAGTGATGCAAATACAAAAAGAGTATTTGGTATGATGGCGGGTCCTGGTATTCAGTCTAATCTTTCTTTAGGAGGTGAAAATAATTCACAAGGGGATCTATTAAATATCACCCCAACAATCGCTGAAATATTAGGGTTCAAAGAAGATATGATGAGTTCTGGACTTACAGCAACAAATCAATCTTTGTTTGATTTAATATAGATATATCATGAGAGTTTTCTTTTTTGTTATTTTAGTTATTTTTTCCTTTTCATGTCAGAAAGATATGTTAAATCCATATGATGATCCTAGCTTAGATCCTCCACAAAGTAATGATACAAATTATTTTAATAACCCTAGTTCATTTGCAGCACTACAAAATAATATTTTTCAACCTTATTGTAATAATTCTGGTTGTCATGATGGAACATTTGAGCCCGATTTCAGAACTATTGAGAGCTCTTACAGTACACTTGTCTATCAACCAGTAATTAAAAATAGTCCTGCAGAGACCTATCAATATAGAGTTAAACCAGGCGAATCAGAAAAGAGTGTCCTTTATGCTAGGCTTTTAGCTGATGCTAGTGGCGCATCTACTTTTGATCCTAATTCTCAAGTTATGCCTCTTACTGCTGATATAGCATATGATCCAGATCAATCTCATATTTGGCATGGAGTCAAAGATCAGTTGATTCCCAATATAAAAGATTGGATTGATAATGGAGCAACAGATATTTTTGGAAATATACCATTAGAACCAAATAAAATTCCAGAAATGAGGGGATGTATCGCTTTTGTAACAGGTCAAACCACCCTCTTAAGTAGAGAGCAGCCTAGAGGCACTATATATATTCCTTCTAACGTTACCTCTGTTGATTTTTGGTTCAGTGTTTTGGATGATATTCAAAATTCATCTGAATTAACATATAATAAGGTTAAATTTTCAAAGAATTTATTTAACTTTAGTTCTCAGCCTGCTTATTCTTTGGAAGTAATTACGCCTCCAATAATAGAAACAGGTTTCTATCAAAGTACAACAGATAATTTTTACCATAAATATACACTTAATATGTCGTCTTTTAATTCAGGAGACGTAGTATTTATAAAGATTTATTTACAAGATAATGTAAATCCAGTGACTGAGATTCCTTCCAATGGTTCAGAATATC
>DUAO01000046.1:0-3476 GCA_012960805.1 Flavobacteriales bacterium
TTAAGTAAAAAGCACTATAAGCTTGTGAAATGAAAATCCTTATCGAACTCCCTACTTGGCTAGGTGATACAGTAATGGCTACTCCAGCTATAGAAAACCTAGTGAATCACTATAATAATGTAGAAATTACTTTATTAGGCTCATTTGTGGCAATTGCAGCTCTCAAAAACCATCCTAAAGTTCTTAAAACATATGTTTTAGATAAACAATATATTAATTTGTATAAAACTTTAAAGGATTTTGATGAATTTGATGTATTTTTCTCTTTTAGAAGTTCGCTTCGTTCAAAATTTATTAAATTTTACATTTCATCGAAAAGTAAGTATCAATTTGATAAAAAAAAATATATCAAAGACCATCAAGTAGAAAAATATAATAATTTTATTAACGATAGTCTTAATATTAATACCTTTGCAAGCAAATTGATATTACATACTAAAGAGAAAAATACAGATGGAAAAAATAAATTGTTGGGGATTAATCCAGGTGCATCTTATGGAAGTGCCAAACGTTGGTATCCAAAAGAATTTGCTGATGTAGCCATTGATTTATCAAGTCAGTATGACATTATTATTTTTGGTGGACCTGATGAAAAAGATATTGCAAAAGATATTGAGAAGTATTTGATTGAAAAAGGTGTTGATAATTATAAAAATTTAGCAGCCCAAATCACTATTAATGAACTAATTACTCAAATTTCTAATCTTGATTTATTTATTACTGGTGACAGTGGTCCAATGCATTTAGCAGCCGCTTTTCAAATCCCAACGGTTGCAATTTTCGGCCCAACTAAAGACAATGAAACTTCGCAATGGATGAATGAAAAGAGCATGATAGTTAAAAAGAATTTAGAATGTCAACCATGTATGAAGCGTACCTGTCCTCTTAAGCATCATAATTGTATGAAGATGGTTGTGGCATCAGATGTATTGAGAGCAGTTAAGACCTTTAATTAGCCTGTAAATTCTTGATCAATTAAATGGCAAATTGTATGACCAATAAGGATATGCATTTCCTGAATTCGAGGAGTATCCTCAGAAGGTACAGCTAGATTGATATTGCAAATCTTATTCATTTCTCCACCATCTTGACCGCTAAATCCAATAGTATTACAGTTTAATTTTGATGCCACTTTAAGGGCATTAATTACATTGATACTGTTACCACTAGTGCTAATGCCAATAGCTACGTCACCCTTATTTGCTAATGCTTCAACTTGGCGGTCGAATACATGAATATAGCCATAATCATTGCCAATTGCGGTCAGAGCTGAAGTGTCAGTAGTTAGGGCAATAGCTGGTAAACTTTTACGTTCAACTTTGTATCTACCAACTAGCTCTGCAGCAATGTGTTGAGCATCAGCTGCACTCCCTCCATTACCAAATAATAAAATTTTTCCACCACTTTTTAGACAATCAATGCATAGCTGAGCAGAAATGGCAACAGCATCAGTCAAACAATAAATTGAGTTTGCAACTTTTATGTGCTCATTAAATTCATTTTCAATAATATCTTTCACGAGTTTCTTATCTTTTTAATCGTCTTTGAGGTGCTCTTAGCATCAATAAATTGCACTAGTTTTAATTCTTTGGCAATATCTTGACCTACTACTTCCTTGCCTTCATAATCACCACCTTTGACAAGCACATCTGGTTTAATGAGCTTAATTAAATCTAAAGGTGTATCTTCGTTAAATATTACTACATAATCAACCACTTCAAGTGAGGCAAGAATATACGCGCGATCATCTTGAGTATTTATTGGGCGATTTTTACCTTTAAGTCTGTGAGTTGAGTCATCCGAGTTAAGGCCTAAAATTAATATATCACCAAAGTTTTTGGCTTTTTCTAAGTATTTTACATGTCCAATATGCAAAATATCAAAACACCCATTGGTAAATACAATTTTCTTATCATTATTTTTTAATTCACTAATAATAGAAGATATTTCATCCCAAGTTTTAATATGTTCATCACTAGTAGATTTATTAAGACTTGACTCATACTCAATAATTTCATTAAGTGTCGCAGTAGCTGAACCAATTTTTCCAACTACAACGCCCGAAGCTAGATTAGCAAATTTAATAGCTTCGTCTATATCTTTATTGCATGATAATGCAAAGCCTAATGAAGCGAGGATAGTATCACCAGCTCCAGTTACATCAAATACCTCTCTTGCGACAGTAGGGTGAATGCGTAATTCATTATCAAAAATAGCTACACCTTTCTCACTTAAGGTAATAAGTGATACTGTCAAATCAATTTGATCTTTAAGAATTCTGATGGATTGAGTAAGGCTCTCATTATCTTTGATAATAATATTTGTTGCCTCGCTAGCTTCCTTTTTATTGGGAGTTAGCAGATAAGCACCTTTGTATTTAGAATAATCTAGTCCTTTTGGATCAACCAATAGTTTCTTTTTGTTTTCATTAGCAATAGAAATTAATGACTGAGTTAGTTCAAAAGTCAATACGCCTTTGCCATAATCCGAAAGGAGAATAACATCATAATTATTAACAATCTTTTTAAAAACTTTAAGAATAGCGACTTGTGATTTATTATTAATCTCTGAAGTACTTTCACGGTCGTAACGAACCACTTGTTGTTGTGCAGCAATAATTCTACTTTTTTTACTCGTCACTCGATTCTTTTGAGTGATTAAGTATTGAGTTTCAATTTTAATATCACATAGTAAATCTTTTAGTTCTTTTGAAGTTTCACATTCTCCAATTACACTAATGACATCAACCACCGCGCCGAGTGCATTAAGATTATTGATTACATTGCCTGCACCACCTAGAACAGTGCTTTCACTATCAACATTAACTACTGGCACAGGAGCCTCTGGAGAGATACGTTCTGATGAACCCCATAGGTAGTGATCAATCATTAGATCACCAACAACTAAAATTTTAGGAGTTTTGTTTTGCAAATCAATCATGAAATATCGGTTCCATGCAAGCGTAAAATTTCAGGAATATAGGCTTTAATCCCCTTTTCTAAAGAAAACTTAGGCTTAAAACCCAAGTTTTCCCTGGTGCTCGAAATATCTGCTTTAGTATTCATTTGATAACCATCGTAAGGGTTAGGAAAATATTCTGTTCCTAAGTCAGTATCTAATTCGTTTTGTAAAAAGTCAGCAATTTCTTGAAAATTTCTTGCGATGCCTGTCCCTACATTATAGGTGCCATTTTGCTTGGGTGCGCAAGCTTTTATATTGGCTTGAACCACATCATCAATATAAATAAAATCACGTAATATTTGGTTTGAATTATTGAATAAACGTGGTGCCTTACCGTCTAAAATTTGATGTCCAAGCTGAACTACCATAGATGATGTATTACCTTTGTAATATTCTCTTGGTCCGTAGACATTAAAAAATCTTAATCCAACTATTGTCAAATCTGGATTTTCCAATGAATATCTAATAGCAATCTGGTCCATAATGTATTTACTATAACCATAAGGGTTTTCAGG
>DUAO01000046.1:3540-4125 GCA_012960805.1 Flavobacteriales bacterium
TGCCGCTGAACTTGCATAAACCATCACAGATTCGTCTTTTTTTGCTATTTCCAATAAATCATAAAATGAATTTACATTCGTTTTCATTATAATTTCTTGATCATATACTCTTGTATCTGAAATTGCAGCATGATGAAAAATGAAATCAAAGTTATATTTATCCAATAAACCTAAATCATCTTTATTGTTGATGTTTCCAGAGATAATCTCTCCTCTGAAGCCAATTAAATTTTTGTAATGACCAAAACTTTTCAGGTTTCCATTGTTAAAGGTTTCATCATTTCTAAAGCAGTCAAATACAGTAACTTTAGATTTTGGGAAATTTTCCTGAAAATAAAAGGCCAAATTACTACCTATAAAGCCTGCACCACCTGTAATAAGAATAGTTTTATTGTTGAAATCTATTTTGTTATTCATCATAGTTTATTAAATTTTGTTTAATTATAGAGCATCGTTAATTAGTATATTTAAGAAACATAAAAAGAGAAGGCACTTCTAATAATATATTTAAACCATATTTGCCTTCAAATAAAGTATGTTCATTAGTTGAACATTATCAATATAAATGATACAATAACCTTTTTA
>DUAO01000047.1 GCA_012960805.1 Flavobacteriales bacterium
TCAGAATTTTCCAACTTAAAACTTACAAATGCGCCTTTAGATTTTCCAATCCAATTCTTTTGAATCTCCTTAATAGACTCCGACCAATCTACCGTATCTAAACCAGAAATTAAACGATCGGCATAAGCTGTGATTCTTAAGGACCATTGCTTCATTAATTTTTGTTCTACCGGAAACCCCCCTCTTTCCGAAATTCCCTCTTTTATCTCATCATTAGCCAATACGGTCCCTAACCCTTCACACCAATTTACCCAAGTATCCGACAAAAAAGCTAAACGATAATTCAATAACATTTTTTCTTTTTCTGCTTCCAAAAAATTATTCCATTGTTCTGCGGTAAATTTCGGTGTATTACTATCACAAACTGCCTCAGAAGTAAAATTCCCTTTCTTTTCAAAGTGGTTTATTAAATCAGAAATAGGCATGGCTTTATCCTCTGCATTACAATAGCAAGAATTAAATAATTGCTTAAAAATCCATTGTGTCCATTTATAATAATTCGGATCAGAAGTTTGCACCTCTCTGCTCCAATCGTACGAAAAACCAATTTTATCGAGTTGTTTTTTATATCTATCTGTATTGTCTTTGGTTGCAACTGCAGGGTGGATTCCTGTTTGAATAGCATATTGTTCGGTAGGTAAGCCAAAAGAATCGTATCCCATAGGATGCAATACATTAAACCCTTTTAATTTTTTATATCTAGCGAAAATATCAGAAGCAATATACCCTATCGGATGTCCTACGTGTAACCCTGCTCCTGAAGGATAAGGGAACATATCCAACACATAATATTTTTCCTTATTTGCATCTTCTGAAACCTTGTATGTTTCATTTTCACGCCAATAAAT
This sequence comes from Flavobacteriales bacterium, assembly GCA_012960805.1. Classification (GTDB taxonomy): domain Bacteria; phylum Bacteroidota; class Bacteroidia; order Flavobacteriales; family BACL11; genus UWMA-0277. The sequence continues at coordinate 849 of DUAO01000047.1, forward strand.
TTGCCACTTCTTTTCTACCTCATTAAAATTGTAATCCATCCCTATTATTATTCAGTATGCAAAGTTAATAAATAACATCCATTAGTAATTTGTATTTTTATATTTTAGCCACCTATATGAAAACAGGGATCAACAAATCATTAAACAGAAGGCTAATCTCTTCTTCAGCCTCAGTTATTATTAGCTTGTCACTTGTTTTATTTGTGGTTGGTTTGCTAGGTTTAGTTCTGATAAATGCACAAAGATTATCCAATCTTGTTAAGGAAAATATTGGCTTTACCATTGCGCTAAAGGAAGGAGTGAATGAAATGGAAGGAAAGAATTTTAATAAAATCATTTCTGCTGAAAAGTTTTCAAAAAGCAGCATTTTTGTTTCAAAAAAAACAGCAGAAGAGGACTTACGAAAAGATTTAGGTGAAGATTTTGTGTCTTTTTTAGGATACAACCCTCTACCAGCTTCAGTTGATGTAAAACTAAATGCAAGTTATGTAAATACGGATAGCTTAGCAGTTATCAAAGAAGAATGGAGTAAAAGTACAGCTGTGCATGATATTTTTTATCAAGAAAATTTAATAGATAAGCTCAATAGTAATGTTAATCAACTTACTTTTTTTCTGCTTTCATTTTGTTTTTTGTTATTTGTTATTGCTTTTGCGCTTATCAATAATACAATTCGGCTTTCAGTATATTCCAAGCGATTTTTGATTCGCACCATGCGACTAGTTGGTGCAACTAATAGTTTTATTCAAAAACCATTCTTAATAAAAGGAATGTATCAGGGGGCATATAGCTCTATTTTTGCTATTTTTATGCTTATCGGTTCCATTCAACTTATACAAAGTGAAACAGCAAGCATGCTAAACATTACTGACCTTAAAATAATTGGCCTTATCTTTATTATAATATTTATTTCAGGATTTTTACTCAGTTGGGTGTCTACATTTTTTGCAGTAAGAAAATTTATAAACCAAAACGAAAACGAACTTTACAACTAAAACATTACCTATGGATTTTGCATTTTCAAAAAAGAACTACATTTTATTATTTGTTGGCTTAGCATTTATGGCAAGCGGACTTATTCTGATGGTTGGAGGAGGGTCAGAAGATCCAACACAATTTAGTGATGAAATCTTTAATTTTCAAAGATTAACATTATCCCCCATATTACTGGCAATTGGCTTTATTGTTGAAATTTTTGCTGTAATGTATAAAGGAGGAAGGGCTTAGTATATGGATGTTATAAACGCTATTATTCTTGGCATTATACAAGGATTAACTGAATTTTTACCCGTTAGTAGTAGTGGGCATTTAGAAATTGCAAAAACTATCTTAGGTGAAGGAGCAATTGGTGAAGAAAGCATGCTAATGACAGTAGTATTACATTTTGCAACCGCCTTATCTACACTCATTATTTTCCGAAAAGATTTAGCAGAAATTTTTAAAGGACTTTTACAATTTAAAAATAATGAATCTTTTAAATTTTCTTTAAAAATTGTGCTCTCTATGATTCCAGCTGCTATGGGAGGGTTATTTTTTAATGATGAAATAGAGGCGCTTTTTGGAGGAGCGTTAACATTAGTTGGAGGCATGCTACTAGCGACAGGTTTATTGTTGTTTTTGGCCGATAAAGCCAAAGCGTCTTCAAAACAAGTTGGAATAAAAGGAGCTATCCTTATAGGTATTTCTCAAGCTATTGCAATACTACCTGGAATTTCTCGTTCAGGAGCCACTATCTCAACTGCAGTAATTTTAGGAATAGATAAAGAAAAAGCAGCTCGATTTTCGTTTCTAATGGTTGTTCCATTAATATTTGGGAAAATGGCGAAAGATGTACTCTCAGGAAATATTCAGTATGAAAGCGCATCATTTTTTCCCTTACTCATTGGCTTTATTTTTGCTTTTATTACTGGTCTGGTAGCTTGTAAATGGATGATACAATTGGTGAAAAACAGTCAATTGAAATATTTTGCATACTACTGCTTTATAATAGGAAGTATTGTAATTGCATCAACCCTTATTTAATATGTCAAATTTTCCTGAAACCGCAGAAGAGTTTTTGGTAGGACAGATTTTTTTGATTGACAAGCCTATAGGGTGGACCTCCTTTGATTTGGTGAAAAAGGTGAAAAACCTCATCAGAACAAAATATAACTTGAAAAAAATAAAAGTAGGCCATGCGGGCACTTTAGATCCATTAGCAACAGGTCTGCTTATTATTTGTACCGGTAAATTTACCAAACGAATTTCAGAAATTCAAGGACAAGCCAAGGTCTATACTGGTGAGATTACTTTAGGAGGCACCACCCCAAGTTATGATTTGGAAACTGAGGTAGATACTCGATACGAAATCTCTCATATCACTAAAAGGTTAATACAAGATACAATCTTGCAGTTTACAGGTGAAATAGATCAAAAACCACCCATTTTTTCAGCATTAAAAAGAGGCGGGGAACGACTTTATGAAAAAGCAAGAAGAGGTGAAAAGATTGAAATTGAAGCAAGAAAAATAAATATTCATTCTTTTGGAATTACTACAATTGAAATGCCAATAATTAGTTTTGAGATAATGTGTGGTAAAGGTACTTATATTCGGTCCATAGCTCATGATTTTGGAATCGCACTAGGCAGTGGCGCCCACCTTTCAAGATTATGTCGCACCGCTATTGGTGACTATAGATTACAGAATGCCATTGATATTATTTCCTTTGAAAAACAACTAAGTAGCTAAATCACTTGACTTCAGCTTGCTAATACTTTATATTTGCCGGCTTAAAATTTCTTCTTTAGAAATTTCCCAAAGATAAAAACAAATCATAAGCATATGAAATATAAGTTATCAATGTTCAATTTTGACCTGCCACAAACTAGAATTGCTAAAACCCCAAATGAAAACCGTGAAGATGCAAAATTAATGGTAGTGCATAAGTCGACAGGAGAAATAGAGCATAAGAATGTTTCTGATTTGGGTGATTATTTTGACGATGGAGATGTTGTTGTAACAAATAATACTAAAGTATTCCCCGCAAGATTATACGCTAAGAAAGAGAAGACTGGCGCAAAAATTGAAGTTTTTTTGCTTAGAGAATTAAACAAAGAAAATAGACTTTGGGATGTGCTAGTGGATCCTGCAAGAAAAATCAGAATTGGAAATAAATTATTCTTTGGGGAAAATGAAGAGTTAATTGCTGAGGTGATTGACAATACAACTTCAAGAGGGAGAACATTGCGTTTTCTATTAGATGGAACGCACGAAGAATTTAAAGAAGTTATAACCTCTTTAGGGTCAACTCCTTTACCAAAGCACATTGACAGGAATCCAACAAAAGAGGATACGGATAGATTCCAAACTATCTATGCAAAGCATGAGGGAGCCGTATCAGCACCTACTGCAGGCCTACACTTCAGCAAACTATTAATGAAGCAACTGGAACTTCAAGGTGTTGAATTTGCTGAAACCACTTTACATGTTGGCTTGGGTACTTTTAATCAAATTATGGTAGAAGACCTTTCCAAACACAAAATGGAATCAGAAGAAATTATCATTTTAGGAGAAGCTGCTGCTAAAATTAATAATGGGAAGAATGCGGGGAAAAGAATCTGTGCCGTAGGAACTACCGTTATGCGTGTCTTGGAAAGTTCGGTGTCAACCAAAAATGAAATAATTCCCTACACAGGCTGGACAAATATCTTTTTGTTTCCTCCTTATACTTTCCGCATTGCGAATTGTATGCTAACTAATTTCCATCTACCAAAATCATCATTAATGATGCAGGTAGCAGCATTTTCTGGATTAGATTTATTAAAAGAAGCCTATAAAGAAGCCTTAAAGAAAAAGTATAATTTTCATACTTTTGGAGATGCAATGCTGATATTATAAGATGCAAAAAATTGCCTTAATAGTTGCTGGCGGAAAAGGGGATCGCATGAACACTATCATTCCTAAACAGTTTTTACTATTAAAAGGGATTCCTATTTTAATCCACACACTAAAACAATTTTCTCATTTTGAAAAAATTGTTTTAATTCTACCAAGTACACAATTTGATTATTGGCATTCGCTTTGCGGCGTATATAATTTTACACTAAAATACACTTTAGTTGCAGGAGGAAAAACTCGCTTTCATTCTGTAAAAAATGGATTAAAAAAAGTGACCGCCAATAGTATTGTTGCTATTCATGATGGGGTACGCCCATTAGTTTCTACATCATTAATTAATCGTCTAATTTCCAAAGCTAAAGAAGGAGCTGGGGCTATTCCTATTGTTCCTATAAAGGATTCTATCCGAATAGTAGGTAAGGAAAATTCTACACATATAGATAGGAGTAAATTATATAAAGTACAAACCCCGCAATGTTTTTTCGGTTCCGATATTAAGAAGGCATATGCTCAAACATTCTCCAAGTATTTTACAGATGATGCTTCCGTTTTTGAAAGTATCGGAGGTAAAATCACTACCGTTTTAGGAGAAAATAAAAATATTAAAATTACAACAGAGGAGGATTTGAGAATTTCAGAATTTATTCAATAACTTTAATCTCATTTAAGCCTTTAATCAAATTCACTCCAGGAATTTTACCTTTTTCAAAAGTTCCTAATTGTTTGAATCCTAGAGCTTCTGCACCATTTTTTGAGGCAATTTTAAGTAGCGTGTTTAAATCAAAATCTGTGTTTTCTCTTATAATTTGTAATTCCTCCAAAATAGATAGTGAATTATTGGAAGTCAAACTATCCGTCCCCACACATAATTTTTCTGAATTAAAAATAAAATAATCTGGTAAAGAATTTTCAATATACAGGTTTGCTTTTGGGCAAGTACAATAATAGTTATCTGTAATATCTTCCTTTTTAGAAAATGTATTGTGTACTAATAGTATTTTATTATTTCCTAATTCAGCAAGAATATCTATTGATCTATTTCTTTTTTTCCAAATTTCTGAGCTAGCAGCAATATTGCTTAGCCAATTATAAAAAGCGCCTTTTTTACTTTCAAACAATTCATTTTCCGCTAACGCTTCCTGCATGTGAATAGCGAGTACTTCATCCTTTTCATCTATTAAGCCTGCAATTTTTCTCATCATTTTAGGTGGAACCGAATAAGGAGCGTGAGGGACAATAGTTGCTCGTATTTTTGCATCTCTAAACTGATTTCTTAAATCAATTGAATCATTAAAAATAGCTTCAATCTTATTTTCATGCGCACCAAAAATCTCAATAAAATTATAGTATTGTAAATTTCCTTTTCGCTTTTGCAAAAGAGTGTCAGCAGTATTGCAAATATCTCCTACGCCAACAATTCCATTAGCAATCATTTGCTGTTCTGCATTCTCAATTGCAATTTGAATTGCATCTTTTGTAAAATTATTTCTTTTCTGAACTGTTGCTAAAAAATCCAGAAATCCTTTTTCTTTTTTAGCAATTCCCAAAAGATGACTGAGCTCCAAATGACAATGTGCATTCACAAATCCAGGACAAATTATCCCATCAAATACTTCTAATTTATCCTGAGGAATTTCATTTCTATTTTCAAAAAGTGCAATTACTTCTCCCTTATCAGAAACTTGCAATACCCCTTCTTTAATTGGGGCTTTGTATAAAGGAAATAAATAATCAGCCGTTAAAAATCGCATAGCACAAAAGTAATATATCTTTGCAAACGAAATGAAAGAAAAAACAGACATCCGAGATATTAGTGTTGAAGATTTACAAACATTCTGTAACAAACATAAATTACCAAAATTCCGCGCCAACCAAATTACAGAATGGTTGTGGGGGAAAAGAGCAACTTCTTTTGATGAAATGACTTCATTATCAAAACCAATGCGCGATTTATTTGCCGAACATTTCAGTGTAAAGCCTGCAAAACTACACAGAGGGGAAAGAAGTGCAGATGGCACTATAAAATATAGTTTGCAGCTTCATGATAAATTGTTAGTAGAAGGGGTTTTAATTCCTTCAAAAAAACGATTAACTGCTTGTGTTTCTTCACAAGTAGGATGTAGTTTGGCCTGTGAATTCTGCGCAACAGGAACAATGAAATTAGAACGCAACCTAACAGCGGCTGAAATATACGATCAAGTATTTATTCTTAATGAAGAAGCTATTTCTAATTTTGGGAAACCCCTATCCAATATCGTATTTATGGGAATGGGCGAACCGCTATTGAACTACAAAGCCTTATTGGAAAGCATTAATCTTATAACTACTGAAAAAGGATTAGGAATGTCACCAAAACGCATTACTGTTTCAACTGCTGGAATATCCAAAATGATTAAAAAACTTGGAGATGATGGTGTTCGTTTTAATTTGGCTATTTCATTGCATTCCGCAAGCGATAATAAACGAGATATTTTAATGCCAATTAATCAAAAAATTAACTTAGAAGAGCTTAGAGAATCTGTTCGTTATTTTTATGATAAAACGGGGAGCAGAGTAACTTATGAATATATCTTATTTAAGGATTTAAACGATAGCATTGAAGATGCTCGAAAATTAGCTCAATTTGCCAAAGCAAGTCCTTGTAAAATTAACCTTATTGAATACAATACGGTTGATGATTTGCCTTACGAAAAATCAAGCAATAAAGTAACCGAACGTTTTATTGCTTATCTGGAAGAAAAGAATATTATAGCCAATCTTCGCAAAAGCAAGGGGAAAGATATTAATGCTGCTTGTGGACAGTTGGTAAACAAACTAAAATAACTTTTTAACAAAGTATTTCGCCCCATTTTCCAGGCCACAAAAATTGTATATTCGCACTTCTTAGTTTACATCTATTTTGCCTGTACTTAAAAATATAAAATCCCCCATTAAAAAGGAGATGGATTTATTTGAACAAAAGTTCAAAGAGTCCTTAAAAAGTAATGTTTCCTTACTAGATAGGATTATGCATTATATCATAAAGCGAAAAGGAAAGCAAATGCGACCCATGTTTGTTTTCCTATCAGCAAAACTATTTGGTAAATTTGAAGAGAACACCTATCGTGCTGCTTCAATGATTGAGCTATTGCATACAGCAACCTTAGTTCATGATGATGTAATTGATGAGGCAAATTTCAGAAGAGGGGTTTTTTCAATTAATGCACTTTGGAAAAATAAAATTGCCGTCTTAGTAGGCGATTTTTTACTGAGTAAAGGCTTGCTGTTAGCAGTAAAACATGAAGAGTTTACTCTCTTAAAAATAATGAGTACGGCAGTACAGGACATGAGTGAAGGTGAACTTTTGCAAATTGAAAAAGCACGCAAACTAGATATTACTGAAGAAGTTTATTTTGATATCATTCGCAAAAAAACTGCAACCTTAATTGCTGCTTGTTGTGCCAGTGGAGCTAACTCTGTTGGGCAAAGTAAGAAAGTAATAGAGCAAATGCGCTTATTTGGTGAAAAAGCAGGAATTGCATTTCAAATAAAAGATGATCTTTTTGACTATACCCAAAGCCCAATCATTGGAAAGCCTACAGGAATTGATATTAGAGAGCAGAAAATGACGCTTCCCTTAATCTACACCTTAAATATAGTAACTAAAAAAAAGAAAAACTATATCATTAATATTATAAAAAATCATCATAAAGATGATAAAAAAGTTGCTGAAGTCATTGCGCTTGTAAAGGAAAATGGAGGGCTAGAATATGCTAAAAAAGCAATGCATAATTATCATAATTCTGCTATTGAAATTTTAAATCAGTTTGAGGAAAATGAAGCCAAAAACGCATTAATATTATTGTTAGACTTTGTTGTAAATAGAAAAAAATGATACCTAAAGATACCATAGATCAGATATTTGAAACCGCTAGGATTGAAGAAGTCGTTGGTGATTTTGTGTCTCTTAAAAAAAGAGGTGTTAATTACATTGGGAATTGTCCTTTTCATAATGAAAAAACACCATCCTTTACCGTGTCTCCTACCAAAGGAATCTACAAGTGTTTTGGTTGTGGGAAGGGGGGGAATAGCATCAATTTTATTATGGAAATTGAACATTTCAATTATCCTGAAGCTCTAAAATTTGTAGCTAAAAAATACAATATAGAAATTCAGGAGGAAGAAATGACCTCAGAGCAAGTGGAACGAGCTAATGAAAAAGATAGTTTGTTTATCGTGTCTAATTTTGCTAATGATTATTTTCAAGATATGCTTTGGAATTCTAAAGAAGGGAAATCAATTGGGTTAAGCTATTTTAAAGAAAGAGGATTTTCTGAAGCAACCATAAAGAAGTTTGAGCTTGGCTACAGCCCAAAAGCTAAAGATGCTTTTAGCAAAGCTGCAGTTAAAAAAGCTTATGACAAACAAATACTTGTCGCTGCGGGATTGTCTTTAATCAATGAAACTTCTGGGCAAATTGTTGATCGCTTTAGTGAGCGAACCATCTTTCCTATCCAATCCTATTCTGGACGTACTCTTGGTTTTGGCGGACGATCTTTTAATCAAAATGCAAAAGCAAAATATTTAAACTCTCCAGAAACATTAATCTATCATAAAAGTAAAGTATTATACGGGCTCAACTTTGCTAAAAATGCCATTGGCAAGGAGGGGATGTGTTATATTGTTGAGGGCTATACAGATGTAATTTCAATGCATCAAAATGGAATTGAAAATGTAGTTTCTGCATCAGGAACCGCTCTTACTTTGGAGCAAATTAAACTCATAAATCGCTTGGCTCAAAATGTAGTTTTGCTTTTTGATGGAGACAATGCCGGAATAAAAGCTACTTACAAATCAATAAATATGATTTTAAAGGAGGGGATGAATGTGAAGATTGTTGCTTTCCCTGAAGGAGATGATCCTGATTCTTTTTCTAAAAAATTATCTACTGATGAGTTTAAAAAATTCCTAACTACTGAAGCTAGTGATTTTATTGATTATAAAATTAATGTTTCTCAGTTAAATTACGCTAATGACCCGACAAAAATTACAACCATTAAGCGTGATATTATAAAATCTATTTCCTGTATTCCTGATAGTTTAAATCGCTCGCAATATTGTAAAACATATAGCAAAAAGCTTGATATTGCTGAAGAGGTGCTCTTAAGTGAAGTAGCAAAAGCAAGGGCTAGCATAAATACATTTGAACCATTAACAGTAAGAAGTGAGGCTGCTTCACAGCCACAAAAAAAGAAACAAGAAAAATTAAATACGACAACCAAACTATTAAAACTAGAAGAAGAGGTATTGCGCATCTTAATAAATTATGGAAATGATTCTTTCACTTTGGAGGGTGAAAATGAAAATGTTGCTACTTTAATTATTAGTGAGCTTGAGGCAGATAATATTACATTTACACATTCTGATTTTTCTGAAATGTATAAGGAAATTATTCATGTGATTGAAGAAAAAGGAATTATTGATTTACAGCATTTTATCAACCATCCGAAACAAGAGGTAAGTAAAAAAGCAATTGATTTAATTAGCAACAAACATAGTATAAGTAATAATTGGGTGGACCGACATAAAATATATACAGGAAGAGAAGATGAAAAAATGCGGAAAACTACTGAAAAAGCTATTTTATCACTAAAAAAAGGGCATGTTGATAAACAAATTACTGATTTGCAAAAAGAAATAAAAGAAGGCACCATTGATGCTCAGGGGATACAACTATTGAGTCAACTCACACAAATTAAAACACAAATTTCAAAATCTCTAGGAAGAAATGTTGGTTAAATATTTATCAATAATACTTTGTGTGCTAATAGTAACAACTTTAAAGGCACAAGATTTTAACATTGAGAAATCAGGAGATATAATCCAAATTGCATTACCCGTTTCAGCTTTTGCTTCAACTATCATTTGGCAAGATAAACAAAAACCAACGCTGCAATTTATTAAAACTATGGGGATGTCTCTTGTTATTACTCATAGCCTGAAAAGAATTATAAATAAAGAAAGGCCGAATGGAGGAGATTATAGTTTTCCCTCAGGACATACCTCAGCAGCTTTTACAGGTGCCGCTTTTATTGAAAGAAAATATGGTTTCAAATACGGAATTCCTTCTTATTTATTAGCTTCTTATGTTGGCTGGACTCGCATTCAGGCAAATAAACACGATAAATGGGATGTCCTTGGAGGAGTAGTTATTGGAATGGGAGTGCTTATATTTTCACAAAACCATTTAAGAGCACAGGATTAGCTATTGGGTACCTTGAAAAAACCCCAACCCTAAACTTAACTATTCGGCTTTAAGTCTCGCAATCGCAACTGCAAACTTTTCTTACCATTCCACTCATTTTCGTCAATGGAATAACAGATATCAAAAGATTGATTGTCTTTAATATTTTCAAAAAGATTTCCCATGCCAAACCCAATTCCAGCAATAGAATTGCTTGTCCGTTTTACATTTATCCGTAAATGACTTTTATCCTCTCCTACTCTTTTGCCATAACCATTATCTACTACATTTTTGCTAATAAAAATAGGAGATAGATTTTTAGGGCCAAATGGGGAGAATTGTTTAATTGTTCTATATAATTTATCATCTATTGCATCAATATCAATGACTTTATCAATATTAATTTTAGGAATTAACTGATCTTCTGTAATTGTTTCGCATACTGATTTTTCAAATTCTTCAATAAATTGAATTAAATTTTCTTTCTTAATGCTTAATCCTGCCGCATACTTATGTCCTCCAAATTTCTCGCATAAATAAGAACATTTCTCAATTGCAGCATACAAATCAAAATCATGAACAGAGCGAGCAGAACCTGTCAGAATACCATCCTTTTCAGCCAAAACAATAGTTGGTTTATAATGAGTTTCAATTAACCTTGAAGCAACAATACCCACCACTCCTTTATGCCAATTTTCACTATGCACCACTGTTGATTTTTTGGCAGCATCTATCATTTCAAGCGCTTCAGTTGTTATACTTTTATCCAAGCCTCTTCTGGTAATATTATTTTCCTCAATTTTATCTGCAAATAATTTAGCTTTCGCATAATCTTGCTCCACCAAAATTTCAACTGCTTTTTTTGCATGCTCAATTCTCCCGGCAGCATTTATCCTTGGAGCAACACCAAATACTACATCTGAAATTGTTACATCTTTCGTTTTTTGCGCAACATCCATTAATGCTTTAAGCCCTACTCTTGGGGATTTATTAATCAATTGTAAACCATAAAATGCAAACACTCTATTTTCGCCCGTCATTGGAACAATATCAGCCCCAATACTAACGGTTAATAAATCCAGATATTCTATAATTTCTGAAAAGTCAATATTGTTCTTTTGACTAAAAGCCTGAATCAATTTAAAGCCTACTCCACATCCTGAAAGCTCCTTATAAGGATAGCTGCAATCTGTTTGTTTTGGATTAAGAATAGCAATTGCTTGTGGTACTTTTTCTGCAGGATTATGATGATCACAAATGATAAAATCTACACTTTTTTCATTAGCATAATCAACTTGGTCAACAGCGCGAATACCGCAATCTAGCGCAACTATTAACCGAAAATTATTTGCCTTTGCATAATCTATTCCCTTTAACGAAATCCCATATCCTTCATCATAACGGCAAGGAATATAATACTCTATTTCAACCCCTTGTTTTTTTAGAAATAAATACATCATAGCCACTGAAGTTGTACCATCAACATCATAATCACCATACACCAAAACTTTTTCTTTTTTAACAATAGCCAATTCAATCCTATCTACTGCCTTTTGCATATCCTTCATCAAAAATGGATCATGTAAATGTGATATTTCTGGTCGAAAAAATAATTTAGCTTCCTCAAAAGTTGTAATCCCTCTTAGCACCAAAAGATGTGCAACAATTTCACTTACATTTAACTCTTTAGCTAATTCAGTTACTACTGCTTTATCTGAACTTAATATATTCCAATTTCTCTGCATTACTTCCGCATTATTTTGGTTTGAGTAAGAATCGAATATTTATGGATTAAAGTAAAAATTTCTTCTACCATTTGTTCGTCTAATTCCAATAACTTTGCATTTTCTTTTCTGGTCTTTAAAATTTCAAACCATCTTTCTATCTGAAAAATAGTTAATTTATTTTCATGTTTAAAATTAGCTATTTGCTCAACTATTCCTTTTCTGTTATTGAGTAAGTCAATAATATTTTTATCAAAAGTATCAATCTGATTTCTGAAATTAATTAACTGCTCTTTGAATTGTTCGTCCCTTAATTTAGTATCTCTCAGTACTAAATTTTGCATCATTTTTTTTAATGATTCAGGGGTAATTTGTTGTTCTGCATCACTTAATGCTAAGGGAGGATTATTGTGCGCTTCTATCATCAATCCATCCAAATTAATATCCATAGCGGTTTGTGCAATATCCTCAATTAATATCGCTTTTCCCGCAATATGGCTAGCGTCACAAATAATTGGTAAATCCCTAGCTTCTTTTCTTAATTTTATTGGTAATTCCCACTTAGGATCATTTCTGAAAACTGATTTTTCATAACTATAAAAACCCCTATGAATTGCGGCTAATTGTTTTATCCCCACTTTATTTAAGCGCTCAAAAGCCCCCATCCATAATCCTAATTCAGGATGTATCGGATTTTTAACAAAAATAGGAATATCTACTCCTTTTAAAGCTTCTGCAATTTCTTGTACATAAAAAGGGTTTACGGTTGTTCTTGCGCCAATCCAAAGCATATCTATGCCTGACTTCAAACACAATTCAACATGTTTCGCGGTAGCTACTTCAGTAGCAACCTTCAATGTGCTTTCTTGTTTTACCACCTTTATCCATTCTAATGCTTTTTCTCCTATTCCTTCAAATGAATTTGGTTTTGTTCTAGGTTTCCAAATACCTGCCCTAAATACATCAGCAGTTCCTTCAACTGATTTTGCAATAGCTAAAAGCTGTTCTTGTGATTCAGCACTACAAGGGCCTGCAATCAAATATGGTTTTTTATATATGAACTTTTTAATCTCCATTATTTACCAGCAACTATAATTACAAATTCTCCTTTCGGTTTTTTCTCTTCAAAATATTGCAAAACTTCAAGCATAGTCCCTCTTTTAGTTTCTTCAAACATTTTTGATATTTCTCTAGAAATAGACACTAGTCTTTCCTTTCCAAAATATTCACAAAATTGAGTCAATGTTTTTACAATTCTATGAGGAGATTCATAAAAAATCATTGTTTTTTCCTCTTCTGCAAGCAATTTTAATCTCGTCTGCCTTCCTTTTTTTACGGGAAGAAAACCTTCAAAAATAAATTTTTCAGATGGCAGTCCGGAGTTAACCAAAGCGGGCACAAAAGCGGTTGCCCCTGGCAAGCAGTCTACCTCAATACCTTCTTTTATGCATTCTCGAACTAGTAAAAATCCAGGGTCAGAAATAGCAGGTGTTCCTGCATCACTTACCAATGCAATGCTTTCTCCTTTTTTTAATCTTACCATCCATTTGTCTAGCACCTTATGTTCATTATGCATGTGAAAAGCAGCTAAATGAGTAGTTATCTCATAATGTGAAAATAACTTTTTGGTAGTTCTGGTATCTTCTGCTAATACGATATCCACCTCCTTGAGTAAGCGTAACGCTCTAAGTGTTATGTCCTCCAAATTTCCTATTGGGGTTGGTATTAAATATAATTTTGACATCTTACAAATTTATAGGAATAATGGATAAAATTCTAATTTTGGGCTGATTCTAATTGTTGGAGCGGGGAAATGAATATAATTAAGCCAATGTTTTACGGTTTTCCCCGTTGGACTATTCCATTTTTTTAACATTTTTGGAATATCATAATCTAAGGCAATATACCATTCATTATTCCCTCCTGTTTTGGTATTGTATTCATTCAAATATTGAGTGTCGTCAAGACCAAACCCTATAGCAACATTCAGCCAATCGGGCCAACAACAAGTTTCTGAAAAATGATTTACATCAAATGTTATCCAATAAGTCTGATTTGGATAATCATCTTGCCAAGCATATTTATTTGTTTCTTTACCTCTTTGCTTGTCTAATTCCCAATAGATGTTAGAGCGTTTGTAATAGGAAAATTTAAAATTTACAGCCTTCAAATCATCATTATAGTATTGTGCAACTGGCCAAAATGCTCCTGTAGAGCCCAAAGCTAAATCCCATTTACTAAAACCCCAGTAAGGGGCATAAGCATCCTTCATTTCTATTGCTAATTGAAGTCCAGAACCAAAAAAAGCGCCATACCAAAGTGATTTTTTTTCATTCATTCCTGCCCATTGCATTGAATTTGAAAATAAATCTGCAGCTTCTATTCCCCCCATAAAATGCCCCGCTTTATCTACATTCAAAGCGTATTTCAAATCTGCACCATCATCAAAATGAAAAGGGATTTGTTTATCAGCCCACCATGAATTTTCAATATATAAATAGGAACCGGTTAAAGCGAGCCCTAATGTACTGCTAACAACAAGCATTTTTCCTTTATTGACCTTATTTGTGTCTTGCTGAGGGAAAAGAGAAAGCGAAAATAGTACTAAGAACGGGAGAATAAACAAACTTTTGAAATTCATAATAAATGGAATTGCTTTTTATACTTTTGTTAGCAAAATTAATGAAACAAATTACGCCAAATGTCTTTAGAATCACAAATAAATCATCTTACACAAAAAGGAGGTATAGAGGTGATTTGTGGATCAATGTTTTCTGGAAAAACTGAGGAATTATTAAGGCGACTAAAAAGAGCGCAATTTGCGAAATTAGACATAGCCGTTTTTAAACCAAAAATTGACAAAAGATACGACACTCGAAAAGTAGTTTCGCATGATGAAAATACGATAAACGCTATTCCTGTGGATTGTGCTAAAAACATCTTACAGTTAGTTGATAAAGCTCAGGTTGTAGCTATTGATGAAGCTCAATTTTTTGATGTCGATTTGGTAACTGTTTGCAATGAACTAGCTAATGCCGGAGTTAGAGTAATTATTGCTGGATTGGATATGGATTTCTTAGGAAAGCCCTTTGGAGTAATTCCTCAGATTTTAGCTATTGCGGAACATATTACCAAAGTTCATGCTATCTGTGTTGATTGTAGTGCAATTGCTAACCATTCCTACAGAAAGACTACTGATACAACTTTAGTCAAATTGGGCGAAAAAGAAGAATACAAAGCCTTGTGCAGAAATTGTTTTTCAAACAAAATGAAATAAGCTTATGGAAATTATTCATGAAACCATACTAGAAATTAATATTAATCGCTTAAAAAGTAACTTTAGCTACCTTAAAGGCAAATTAAAAGCAAAAACTAAAATTATTGCAGTAATGAAAGCTTATGCTTATGGGCATGGAGATATAATCCTTGCAAAAAAGCTGGAAGAAATTGGAGTACACGCTCTTTGGGTAGCAGATTTTGAAGAAGGAAGTCGTTTAAGAGAAAGTGGCATTCAGATCCCAATAATAATTGCTAATCCTGGAACAAAAAGCACAAGAAAAATTATTGATAATAAATTAGATGTTGTAATTTACAACTTTAAATTATTGCAATTATATGGTGAGCTAAATAAAGAAATCTGTATCCATATTAAGTTCAATACAGGCATGAATCGTTATGGATTTAATCCTGAGGAAATAAAACTTCTTACTAAAACTTTATTAAGATATCCAAAGCTAAAACTTCAAAGTATTTGTTCGCATTTAGCCGCTACTGACAATCCTAAAAAAGATGAATTTACAAATAAACAATGTCTTGTTTTTGATACAATATGTACAACATTTTTTCAGGAGTTAGGATATGAAGTTGATCGGCATATTCTGAATACAAATGGAGTATTGCGTTTTTCAAAAAATGAATGTGAAATGGTCCGATTAGGGATTGGGCTTTATGGAGTTGCGAATGACAATCATCTAGAGCAAATAAGCACACTAAAAAGTATTGTTTCTCAAGTTAGAAAGATTAGGCAAGGTGATCAGATTGGCTATGACGCTACCTTTGTTGCTTCAACAGATATGCAAATTGGAATTATTCCTTTTGGCTATGCTGATGGACTAAATAGAAAGTTAAGCATAAAAAATGGAGTGGTAATTATCAATAATACGCATTGCCCTATCATTGGAAAAATAAGTATGGATTCCTGTATAGTTGACTTAAGCAATACAGCTGCCAAAGCAGGAGATGAAGTGATTATTTTTGGGAAAGAGAATACGGTTTTAGCAATTGCTAAAAAGTTAGATACAATTCCTTATGAAATTTTCTCAACTCTAAATAGAAGAATTAAGAGGGTTTATGCCTGTTGATATTTGGTGTAAATAGTAAATAGGAAAATATAACAGCTTGTAAGGATAAAAATAAAAAAATAGGCGTCTACAAGCATTAAAAACATAAAAGATAACGGGAGTAAAATCCTGTGAATTCCATCTTTCTTTTTAAACAATTCTCTTATCTGATGAAAGAATATAGAAAGTAATAATAGTAAGCCAAATATCCCGAGTTCAAACCAAACATAAAGATACTGATTATGCGGAGTGGTATGTGTATCGAAAACATGTCCGGATTTTACTTCATGATTAAATATTGTCCCGAAACTGCCTGTACCGTATCCTAAAATAGGGTTCTTTATTATTCGATCTAGAGATTCTTTTACAAAAATATACCGAATATCATCAATTTTTCCTTCTCCTCCTTCCCCATTATTTTGAATAACATTAGATAGTGCGTCAAACCTATTTTTATAAACCTCAGTTGATTTATACACTATAAATTGGAAGGAAAATAACAATACCAAAAGAGCGCATAACCTTAGAAAATGTTTTCTATTGTAATACAAAATATAAAACACCACTGATAAATTAAAAATTACTTGACCCGCTCTTCCTGGTTCAGTAAAAATGCTAAGCGCATAAATAAGAAGAAAAAACAAAAGTAAGTATTGGTACTTGCTTTTTTTCTCAATCAATATATATAAGCAAAGAGAAAAGGCTAGGGCTAATATCACATTATGATAATTATACTTTAGAAATGCCGAATTATCCTTAATACCAATAAATGAAAAGTATTCTCCCAAAGGGCTAATAACATTACTATTAATTGCTAATGCGACTAAAGCAGAAATAACAGCTGTACCCAAAAATGCGATTACTGCCCTTTTAATAGTTTTTTGCTTTAACTCTGTAGTAATAAAAATAGGGAAAACAAGCAACAATGCCAGCCTTTGAAATTGCCACTCTGCATTCAAGTGATTATCCCCCCAACACAAGCCTAACACATATAAGCCTATTAATCCAAAGATAGAAAGTATCCACTTACTCTGTTTTGTCTGAGTTATCTTTTTTAAGAAATCGCCTTCCAATATCCAGCATAACACTAAGCCTCCAATAAGAAAATTAGAAATTGCTATTGAAGTTGGAATAAAAACCCCTAATAAAATAAACAACAATTGTTGCAACTGATTTCTTGTTCTATTCATTTCCTAAAATCTGATTATACTTTTCTTTATTTTGCAATATCTCAATCGCTTTTTCTAATTCAGGATCAAAATTTAAAGCCGCCTCAATTCTTCCTCTTTGATAAAAATATCTACTTCTAATTTCTCCCGTAAGTATTTCTTTTATTTCTTGCTTATTAGCAAATAAATCGTCACCTTTATTTGTAGCTAACTGAACAGCTAAGGCATCATATGCATCACTTAAAGATGCAAAATAATGCTCATCCGTAGCTTTTTCTTTTAACTTATCAAGCGCTTCTTCTGTTTTTGTTTTGTAGGAGTATTCTTCCCCTGAAAGATAGTTTACAAAATGCTCGTAATCACTTTCAGAAAAAATAAAATCTTCTGCAATGCTATCATGTCCAAATCTAAAGTCAGTTGCATAGTCAAAAAATAATCTTTCTTTAAAAAGCGAAACTACAATATTGCTAACCATTTCTATTTCTGTTACAATATCTGGATTAATCCCCCCACCATCAAACACTTCTCTGCCGTTTTTGGTTTGAAAAGCAGTCATTAAAGAATCAGGCGTTTTACCCACACTTCCATCCTTATTTCTATTAGAATAATCTAATGCCTGAATACATCTTCCGCTAGGCATATAGTATTTTGCAACAGTAAGTTTAAGCTGGGCATTATAAGATAACTTTCGGGTTTGTTGCACCAAGCCCTTACCATAAGATCTTTGTCCAATAACAATTCCTCTATCTAAATCTTGTATTGCTCCTGAAACAATTTCTGAAGCGGAAGCAGAAGATGAATTAATTAAAACTACTAAAGGAACCTCAGTATCGAATGGCTTATTGGCTGCTATATATAATTTTTCCCATGATTTTATTTTTCCTTTTGTGCTAACCACTTCCTCTCCTTTTTCAACAAACAGATTTACAATATCAACTGATTCATTCAAAAGCCCTCCAGGATTACTTCTTAGGTCTAAAATTAATCCTTTTAATTCCGCTTCATCTTTTAATCCTTGAATTGCTTCTTTAATAGCCTTAGTACAATTTCTGGTAAAACTTCTAAGTTTTACATAGCCAATCCCCTCCTGAATATATGCTGAATAAGGCACGCTTTTCACAGATACTTTTTCTCTGTCAAAAGTAACTTCAAATGGCTTTTCCAAATGAGGACGTTCAATAAGTACGGTAACAGAAGTATTTGGCTGTCCTTTTAGTACTTTACTTACCTCTTCAGTAGTTTTCCCTTTGGCCGACTGGCCATTAATTTCTAAAATTTTATCACCCGCCATCAATCCTGCCTTTTGTGCTGGATATCCCTCATATGGTTCGCTGACATATACATAATCTGCTCGTTTTGTGATCATAGCCCCAATCCCACCATATTGTCCTGTTGTCATAAAACGAAAATCTTCAATTTCTGATTCAGGGATATAGGCTGTGTAAGGATCTAATGATTTTAGCATTTTATCAATCCCTTCTTTCATTAATTTTCCAGGATCAGTTTCATCTACATAAAAAGTATTTAGTTCTTTATATAGAGTAGTAAAAATGTCTAGATTTTTTGAAATTTCAAAATAATCATCAATAAACCCAACTGATCCTATTGAGGTAATCGCTAATGCAATTCCTAAAATAATAATTTTAACTTTTTTCTTCATAGTTTCACTTTTATGGTACTGGATTATGTCCCTCTCCTCCCCATGGATGGCAAGTCAATATTCTTTTTAAGGTTAATCCTCCTCCTTTCCAAGGGCCATATTTTGTTATTGCTTCTAACCCATACGCCGAACATGTAGGTGTATACCTGCATCTTGGTGGCAATAAAGGAGATATCACATTCTGATAAATAATAATAATGGCTCGGAAAATAAAAGAAAAAATAACATTCATATTTCTTTACTTAAACGATCTAAAATTAATTTAATTTTTTCTTCTATCACGTTATACGGTAATATTTCTTGTTCCTGATAAATAATTGCAATTGCTAGTTGTTGTTTTTTACTGTTAATTTTTGCGTACAAACATGATTTATAAATACGAAAAGCTTCTCTCACTCTTCTTTTCAAGATATTTCTGTTAGCAGCATTTTTAATGTTTTTTTTCGGAACTACTATTAACGTTTTTGCTATAATATCATTATCAAACTCTTCAGTATTCCACACTAATCTAAAGATGGAATCTTTAATAGAGCTACCGTTTGTGAATAAATTATCAATAGTAATTTTTCCGCATAATCGTTCATTTTTTTGGAAAGTTTGCATTCGGTAAAAATACAAAAAAGAGCTTGACGGCTCCTTTGTTAAATATATTATAAAAAGTATTTATCTTATTCTTTTATTCGCTTCTTTAATATATTGGTCTAATGCCATTGACATGGAGGGGGCTTTTTTATTTGGGGCGGAAATATCTACCCTCAAACCATTTTCTTCAACAGATTTTATTGTTGTGGGACCAAAAGCCGCTAATCTAGTTTCTCCTTGTTTAAAGTTAGGAAAGTTTTCCAATAACGATTTAATTCCTGTAGGGCTAAAAAATACCAATACATCATATTTTACATCAGTTAGATCAGATAAATCAGAACAAGCAACCTTATACATTTGAGCTTTTGTATAATCTAAGCCGCTTTCTTCTAAAGATTTATGCATTTGTTTTTTAAGCACATCAGAACATGGAAATAAAAATTTAGACTCTTTATGTTTTTGCATTACCGGAATCAAACTAGTAAGCGCTTGTTCCCCAGTAAATATCTTACGCTTACGATAATTAATGAAATTTTGCAGATAATGAGCAATGGCTTCAGAGACACAAAAATACTTTGTAAAATCAGGGATTCTTAATCTCAACTTTTCCATCATTCCAAAATAATGATCCATTGCATTTTTTGATGTAAAAATTACTGCATCATGGTTAAGAATTGAGATTCTTTGCTCTCTAAATTCTTTTGCGGAAATTTCATCAACATGCATAAAAGGATGATAATCTATCTTTAATTTATGCTTCTTCGCAATTCTTGCATATGGTGATTTCCATTCTGGCTTTGGCTGTGAAATTAGTATTGACTTTACTTTCTTCTTTGTTTCCGTCATTCCTTTTCCTTTTTATTGGTAAAATACTCTTTTCCCTAGTAATAGAAGTGGTGAAATTTCTAGCGCACAAAGATATAAAAAAATATAGAACTCAGAAAGCCCAAATGCATTTGTTCCAATCTTCCACATCCAGAATAATTTCAAAAGTAATAGTAGTATGCAAACTATACTGATGATAATAAATAAAGTTATTGTGATATCAAAAGCAAAAAAATAAAGCATTACTACTAAAGGGAAAAGAAAAAACCCCAAGGCCCTATCAAATAGAAATGAAAAAAATACCCCTAATTTAGCAACATCTTGCAACATAAATATCTTCCCAAAAAAAAGCATAATGCCTGTTTTTAAAATAAAAAAGAGCATAACTCCTCCAATTAAAAAGACAACTTCAGACAAAGATGTCTGTGGAATAACTTTTAATAAGATTAGCGAGAAATTAATCGTCATAAGTAAAAATGTAATAAAGTTTACTCGTTCAGTAAACGCATTTTCTTCTCTTAAATACTGATTAGCATAACGTTGGGCAAATACTCCCATAAAAAGTAATTTAGCATGTTTCCAATAAGAAGCTCTTAATATCGCTATCAGTAAAAAAGAGATGGTAAGCAATACAAATATGATATCCTGATTAAAAAAAGGTTTTGTTAGTGCAATCATTAGAGAAGTTATTCCGAATGCAAATATAAGTTTTCATATTTCATCTTTTATCTATAAAATATATACTTTTGCTAAAAAATTAACAATAATTATGTCACAAGATTTATACCAAGCTCCTGATTATTTTTTGATGGACGAACTCCTTACGGAAGAACATAAATTAATTAGAGATGCCGCTAGAGAATGGGTAAAAAAAGAAATTTCTCCTATTATTGAGGATGCGTGCCAAAAGTGCGAATTCCCAAAACAAATTATAAAAGGATTAGGTGAAATTGGAGGTTTTGGACCATACATTCCTGTGGAATATGGAGGAGCCGGATTAGATCAAATTTCTTATGGACTAATAATGCAAGAGCTAGAAAGAGGAGATAGTGGAATTCGTTCTACTTCATCTGTGCAATCATCACTTGTAATGTATCCAATTTGGAAATACGGAAGTGAAGAACAAAAAATGAAGTTTTTACCAAAACTAGCAACTGGCGAATTTATTGGTTGTTTTGGACTTACAGAGCCTGATCATGGGTCAAATCCAGGTGGAATGACAACAAACATCAAAGATATGGGTGGCCATTACCTGCTTAATGGAGCTAAAATGTGGATTTCAAATGCTCCATTTGCAGATGTTGCTGTGGTTTGGGCAAAAAATGAGGAAGGTAGAATTAAAGGAGTATTAGTAGAAAGAGGAATGGAAGGCTTTACCACTCCTGAAACACATGGAAAGTGGAGTTTGAGAGCTTCTGCAACTGGAGAATTAGTGTTTGATAATGTAAAAATTCCTAAGGAAAATATTTTACCTAATAAAGATGGCTTGAGTGCTCCGCTTGGTTGTTTGGATTCTGCTCGATATGGAATTGCTTGGGGAACAATCGGAACTGCTATGGATTGTTATGATACTGCTTTAAGATACGCAAAACAGAGAATTCAATTTGGGAAACCAATTGCTTCTTTTCAATTACAACAAAAAAAGTTGGCTGAAATGATTACTGAAATCACTAAAGCTCAGTTTTTAACTTGGCGTTTAGGCGTATTGAGAAATGAAGGGAGAGCAACTACTGCACAAATTTCTATGTGTAAACGTAACAATGTAGATATGGCACTTAAAATTGCCAGAGAAGCAAGGCAAATATTAGGAGCTATGGGAATAACGGGTGAATATTCTATTATGAGACATATGATGAATTTAGAATCTGTAATTACTTATGAGGGAACTCATGATATTCACTTACTTATTACCGGATTTGATATAACTGGCGAAAGCGCCTTTAAATAGGATGAAGACTTTTTTTAGAGTAGTTGCCTTTTTAGAAGGAGTTTCTTATATCTTATTAATGAGTGTTGGTTTGTATTTTAAATACCAACTAGGAAATCCTAGCTATGTAAAATTATTAGGAATGCCACACGGACTACTCTTTATTTCCTACATCATTTTAGCTTTTTTAATTAAGAATGGAGAGCAATGGAAAAATAAAGATTTTGGAATTATTATACTTGCTTCAATTCTTCCATTTGGAACCTTTTATGTAGACTTTAAATATCTAAAATGACATTAAAATAAAATAATACCAAATCCAAGACTTAAAATTCCTTTATGATGTCCTTGGTTAATCTCAGCATCTAAAAGTCTGTTATAATTAATATCAGCATTAAACCTATTATATATCTTGTATCTTAATCCAAAACCAATTCTTATGCTTTGGTTTTCACTAAAATTGTGTACACGATTTTTTCCAAATGGCCGTGACATACTAAAATAAATATTTCTTAATATAGGATAGTTATTTAAAACACCAACTGAGTCAAAACGATTTGCAGAAAAAATGGAGTATTCCAAAAATATAATTTTACCATAAAGTGCTATGCCATTATGTACGGGTTCAAAGCCATCTTCCCTAATGTCAACATGTGAATTTATACTTGAGACTCCTAAAGTTAGAGCGTCATGAAATATATATCCCACTGAAAGATTATTTAACAATTCACTATTTGTAGGATTAACAAGATTTCTTCCATAACCATTCTCATAATGAACAGCATTTACTTTTAAAAAGATTTGTCCTTGCGATAACTGATCTAAATAACTATTTTTAATTTTTTCAAAAATACCCTGACCAAGAGCTTGATTAGCAATCGCAAAGAATAACAAAAATAATAAATTATATTTTTTCATGATTTAGATTTTTTTAAGTATCTCCAAATGTACTAAGAATATATTAATATTTTTCAAATTCTTAAAAAATATTTTTTTCAAAGAAAAAGAAGAAAGAAACTATAATTTATTAACTACTATTTTATCATTTTCAATAATTTATCATACCAAGATTTTCCATATTTTCGAATAAGCGGTTCTTTTAAAAAAGCGTAAACAGGTACTTCT
>DUAO01000048.1:0-23443 GCA_012960805.1 Flavobacteriales bacterium
CTGTAGGTAAACCAGCTCCAGATAAAGTGATGGAATACGCGCAAGGGGTTGGCATGATTTTACTTTTAGGGCTTTTAGTTTTTGCTAATGGAAATGATATTTTAAAACTTTTTTAGGTGGATTTTTTAGACTCATATGGTTTAATTATTGTCTTTTCGCTAACAATTATCCTTTCTTATTTCTTTAATCTTTTCGCTAAAAAATCAGGTATCCCCGCGGTTTTAATGTTGATTGGTTTGGGTATAATTATCCATTATGGACTTTTGTTGTTTGGGGAAGAATCTCTTGATTTGGCGAGACCGCTTGAGGTTTTAGGTGTTATTGGTCTTATCTTAATTGTATTGGAGGCGGCTCTGGATTTAAAGCTGAAAAAAGAAAAAATAGGGCTTATTATAAAATCTTTTTTGGTGGCCCTTTTAGGATTGGGGGGAACCGCTTATTTAGCTGCATTGGTGTTAAATTACATAATGGAGGTTGAGGTGTTGAATGCTTTACTATACACTATTCCTTTATCTGTTTTAAGTTCTGCCATCATCTTGCCTAGTATTGATGAATTTGAGGAAGATAAGCGTGAATTTATGATTTATGAAAGCACTTTTTCGGACATAATTGGAATAATTAGTTTTTATAGTGTGCTTGCTATGGTGGGTCCTGATTCAAGTGAAAGTATTTATAGTGATGTGTTTAGTAACCTAGCGCTAACGGTTGTTTTTTCTGTTATCATTTCTTATATTCTTATATATATACTTCAAAATATAAAAGGGTATGTGAAATTATTTTTGCTGATTGCTATTCTTTTGTTATTGTATGCGGTGGGAGGAATGTTCCATTTTCCATCCCTTATTATCATTCTTATTTTTGGCGTGATTTTGAACAACTATAAAATATTTTTCAAGGGAAGGTTGAGGAAATTATTAGATGAGGAGAGAGTGGAAGGGGTTTTGGGTGATTTTAAAATAATTACTGCAGAATCTGCTTTTGTTGTAAGAACATTCTTTTTTATCATTTTTGGTTGGTCGGTATATTTAGGCTCTCTACTTAGTTTTAAAGTAATTGGAATTGGCTTAATAATTATTGCTATTATTTATGTTGTAAGGGCAATCATTTTATTCATTTTTAACGGAAAAGATGTTATTCCTCAGTTGTTTTTAGCGCCAAGAGGATTGATTACTATATTACTGTTTTTCGCTATTCCTGATAAATTAAGTATTGAATCAGAAATTGATTTTAAAGGAGTGCTTTTGTTTGTGATTTTAGGAAGCTGCCTTATTATGACGTGGTCCTTAATTACCCATAAAAACAAACTTTTGAAAATTAAAGAAGATGAAGAGGTTGAATTATTAGAAAATAAGGAGAGAGAAACAGGAATAATTCTTGAAGAAAAAAATACAGAAAATCCCTAGGGGATTAGTGTTTTATTGTCGGTGTTTTATCAATTCTTTTCCTAATTTTGCTCCTAAATTTATTAAAACAAATTACCATGATTAATATTAAAAAAACATTGGGCGTATTGGGCATTAAACCATCTAACAATGGGACTTCAACAGGGTCTGTTTCTTTTGGGGGCGGCGTAGAGATTGAATCCTATTCTCCAGTAGACGGAACTTTGATTGGAAGGGTTACTTCAACCACCCCTGAAGAATATGAAAAAGTAATACAATCAGCTACTGCCGCTTTTAAAGATTGGCAATTAAAACCAGCTCCATTAAGGGGTGAGATTGTTCGTCAATATGGAGAAAGATTAAGGGCTTATAAACAGTCTTTGGGAGAATTAGTCTCTTACGAAATGGGTAAAAGCTTGCAAGAGGGTTTGGGTGAGGTGCAAGAAATGATTGATATTTGTGATTTTGCTGTCGGATTATCTCGCCAGCTTCATGGACTTACCATGCACTCTGAGCGTCCAGGACACAGAATGTACGAACAATATCATCCACTTGGTGTGGTTGGTATTATTTCTGCTTTCAATTTCCCAGTTGCGGTTTGGAATTGGAACACCGCTTTGGCTTGGATTTCAGGCGACACCTGTGTTTGGAAAGCATCCGAAAAAACACCTTTATGCGGTATTGCTTGTCAAAATATTTGGAATGAGGTAGCAAAAGAAAATGATTTACCAGAAGGGATTTCTTGTATTATAAATGGTGATTATAAAGTAGGTGAAATGATGACTACGGATGATAGGCTACCTTTGATTTCAGCAACAGGATCAACTAGGATGGGAAGAATTGTCGGAACTAAAGTAGCTGAGCGTTTCGGAAAGTCGTTATTAGAATTAGGAGGAAACAATGCAATTATTATTACTCCTGATGCAGATTTAAAAATCACCATTATTGGCGCATTATTTGGCGCTGTTGGTACTTGTGGCCAAAGATGTACCTCTACAAGAAGGTTAATTGTTCATGAGTCTATTTATGATGAGGTTAAAAATAAATTAGCGGAAGCTTATGCTCAATTAAGTATTGGAAATCCATTGGATGAAAATAATCATGTTGGTCCGTTAATTGATAAAGATGCGGTAAATATGTATTTGGCCGCTATTGAAAAAGCAAAACAAGAGGGTGGTAATGTTTTGGTTGAGGGTGGTGTTTTAGAGGGTGGGGGCTATGAGAGTGGTTGTTATATAAAACCTGTAATTATTGAAGCCGAAAACCATTTTGAAATAGTTCAACACGAAACATTTGCTCCAATACTTTATATTATGAAATATTCTGATTTGGAGGAAGCTATTGAAATGCAAAATGGCGTAAAACAAGGTTTGTCTTCTGCAATTATGACAACTAATCTGCGTGAGGCTGAAATGTTCTTATCAACTGCAGGGAGTGATTGTGGTATTGCAAATGTAAATATTGGGACTTCTGGAGCTGAAATTGGTGGTGCTTTTGGTGGTGAAAAAGAAACCGGTGGAGGAAGAGAAAGTGGCTCAGATGCTTGGAAAATTTACATGAGAAGGCAAACAAATACGATTAATTATACCTCTGAACTACCTTTAGCGCAAGGTATTAAGTTTGATTTGTAGAGTATAAAATTATTCTAGGGATTTATTTAAATCTCTGTTGGTTTCTTGTTTACTATGCTAAGCATAGTATTTAATTTTTAATCATTTAATTTTGAAAAAAAATTAACCTATGCAGAATAATAGAGGTTGTTTGTTTAAATATTTTAGAGACTCTAATCTAAAACTATACAACTCTAAAATAAAAACAGGGGCTTATTTAGATTTAGAAACCTACTTTCCTGAACACTCTATTTTAGAGAATAATTGGAAAGAAATACAAAAAGAAATATTGGGGGTTATGGATTCTGGTGGAGTGTTGCCAAAATTTCATGAAGTAGATGATGGGCAAGAGTATATTTCGGATAATGATGGTTTGAGTTGGAGTTTATTAAATTTGATGCTCTATGGTGTGTGGTATAAGAAAAATGCAGGGCTTTGTCCAAAAACAACTTCTTTATTGAAAAACATGAAGGGTGTTGTTGGTGCTTACTTTTCTGTTTTAGCTCCCGGTAAACATATTCCTCCCCACAAAGGTCCTTATAAAGGAATAATACGGTATCAGCTTGCCTTAAAAGTTCCTAAAAATGGGGAGTGTAAAATTTTTGTAGGTGGAATTCCTTATTTTTGGACAGAGGGTAAAAGTGTATTGTTTGATGATGCTTATACTCATGAGGCAGTAAACAACACTACAGAACATAGGGTTGTTTTGTTGCTGGATGTAAAAAGAAAGATTCCTGGATTTTTTATGAGACAATATGATTGTTTTATTTTTTCGTTAATCCAATTTATGATTATTTTAAACGGTACTTTTAGTAAGTCAGAAATGAAATAGCTCTTTTATTTTTTATCCTGCATAAGTAGGGTAGGAAACGTCTGTTGGGGAGATAATACAAAATAATTTTGTTTCTCCTTTTGGGTTAATTATTAATTCTTGCTCATGCTTAATTCTTATAAAATCATCCTGCTCTACACTATTGTTATTAATAGTTGGGTTTCCCGATAAAACATAAAAAGAGTAGTAGTTTTCTTTATTACACTTCATGGTAAATGTTTCTTTTAAATTTAATTCAAACATTTCAATCCCTTCTGTTTTTACTTCTAAAGGAGATCCTTCTCCAATTAATACTTTCTTATTTCCTATAGCAAAAAACTCTTCTTCCGAATAGTCTTTATAAGTGGCTGGCTGGGAAAGGGATTTTTCAAGATTAGGGTCTAGCCATATTTGAAAAATAGCAGCATCTTTATTTATCGCTTCTGAGTGTGAAATTCCTGAACCTGATTGTATTATTTGAACATCCCCTTTTTTTAAATCAATCCACTTTTTAACTAAGGTGTCATAGTGCTTGATCCCTTTTTTTAAAACTATTGAAATTATTTCAAATCCTTTATGGGGATGTAAACCGATAACACTATCAACACTTGCTTTTGCATGAGCCCAATAAAAAATATTCGAATAGGGTTTTAGTGTTCCTCCCTCAAGAGGAAATCCAATAGGTTTGTTTTCAACTATCTCTCCATTATTAAACTCTCCATAAGCCTGCTGGTTTTTTTTAATAATTTCAATCACCCCTACTTTTTAGTAGGTTTATCCACTACAATTCTCTCATCTCTATTTGCCAGCTCCCATGCGGTTAAAAACACTAGGCGTGTAATTGTCTGTATTTTTTCAAAATCAATTTTATCAACTGTATCGGTTACTTTATGATAATCCTCATGCACTCCATTAAAATAGAAAATTACCGGAATGTTGTTTTTTGCAAAATTATAATGATCTGATCGATAATAATATTTGTTGGGGTCATCCTCTTCATTAAACGTATAGTCTAATTCTAAACCGACATGCTCTTTATTTACTCTTTCACTTATATCATGTAATTCTTGGCTTAACCTGTCCGCGCCAATAAGATACACATAGTTAGCGGTATCATGCCAATCATCAAGCCTTCCTATCATGTCAATATTTAAATTAGCCACAGTACTTTTTAAAGGGTAAATAGGGTGGTTGGTATAATATTTACTTCCCAAAAGCCCCTTTTCTTCTCCTGAAACAGGCATAATAAGTACCGATCTTCTGGGGCCAAACCCTGCTTTTTTAGCTAGCATAAATGCTTCTGCAATTTCTAGAGCCGCCACTGTTCCTGAGCCATCATCATCTGCTCCATTAAAAATTAGACTATCGTGTTTTCCTAAATGGTCATAGTGGGCGGTAATAATAATAAGCTCATCTTTTAAGTCTGCCCCCTCAATATAACCCAACACATTTTCTCCTTTTATTTTCTTTTTATTGCCAAATAATTTTTTTACAAAATTCACATCACAATCCTCACACTTACAAATGTGCCTACTTGATTTTACTTTAAATTTCTGATAATAGGTGTTTTTTTTATATGGGGGTATCCCTATGTTTCTAAAGTGATTTGCAATATAATCAGCCGCCATTTTTTGCCCCCTTTTACCTGTTTCTCTTCCTTCTAAAGAGTCTGACGCTAAAACGTTAAGGTGTCTTTCCAGCTCTTGAATGTTTATAGTTTCAGCAAATTTAATATTGTCTTGTGCTAATACTGTAGTTGTTAATCCTATAAAAAGTATAAGTAGTGTTTTCATTATTTTTCTTCTTTAATTACTCTTGTTATTAACAAACATTCTATTATGGTACTTTTTTTAACTTTTATTATCTAAATACTAATCTTATTAACCCTTCTTTCGTGCCTTCCTCCTTCAAAGTCTGTACTTAAAAAAGCATCTATAATTACAACAGCTTCCTCCCATTTTAAAGAACGAGCAGGAATCGTTAGTATATTTGCATTGTTATGTAAACGAGCTTGTTCTGCAATGTGGGTATTCCAACAAAGTGCTGCTCTAATTCCTTGATGTTTATTAGCCGACATATTAATACCATTACCTGTTCCGCAAAACTGAATACCTAGTTCGTTCTCATTTTTTTCAATACTTTCGGCTAATTTGTGTGCAAAATCTGGATAATCCACACTCTCCAAAGAATAACATCCATAATCATTTATTTCATTGTATTTACTAGATAATAGTTCTTTTAGTTTTTCTTTATATTCAAATCCTGCGTGATCGCATGCTAATCCTATTTTCATAATTTATTGTTTTAACAGGGTGTTAATAGTTATATTTTTTCTCTAGTGATTTATATTAAGTTATTAATAATATATATATTTAAGTTGTTAATAAATATCTAGTCAAAAACAATAAGTAAATCTTAGTTTTTGCTTTTAAAAACTAAGCTACTAACAAAAATTAAAGTCAAGTTATTTTATTATTATTTATGTTTTATTTTTAAGTGTTATTATTAACTTTATTTGATTGTAAATTTATAATTATTTATTAGTATTTTATAGTTAGTTCTATTTATTAACAATTTTATTTTATAGTTAATTAAATATCTAAGTTATTGATTTATAAAATTTAAAAATTAACATTCATGTTTATTTATTGTTCATTTATTTTAAAAAATAATTAATCCTATTTTTATAATAAATAATTATAAACCAAACTAACAAGTATATATACTAATCATCTTTCTTTCTATTTTTAAAATAAAAACAATTATCTATATTATTATAAATCATTTTATAATTTTCAATTTAAATTAATTTTGATACCTTTGCTTTTTAATTAAAAAAATATAATTATGAAAAAACTATTTACTTTATATATTACTTTATTATCAGTAGTAAGTATCAATGCACAAATTACTTTTTGTGAAGATTTTGAAGCTTTAATTATAGGAGACCCTATTGCACAAACCTCTCCTTATTGGAATACTTGGGACGAACTTATGATTGGAGCAACAGCTCCTTTTATTGATGATGCAATGATAAGTTCTACTCAAGCAGCCAACGGGCTTAATTCTTTGTATTTTCCACCTACTGCGGTAAATGGACCCGAAGATGTTGTATTAATGTTTGATCCAATTCCAAATATTACACAAGCTACTTTACCAACACTATTAACTCCTTATGTTGCGGGGAGTTTTACTTTTTCCCAAATGATGTATATAAGAGGAGGCGCAGGGGCGTATTTTAATTTTCAAGCCGAAAACACTCCGGGGTCAAGCTGGTCATTAGAGGTTTATTTTACAGATAATGGAACCCCAATGGGTGATATTGAAATGAGTAATACTCTTAATACATATTATACTGCAGAATATCCAATTAATACTTGGTTTGAAATAAAGTTTGAAATAGATTTATCTAATAATAATTGGGAAATATTAATTGATGGTCAATCATATGGATCATTTGTAAATGCTATAAATAAAATTGCCTCTTTGGACTTATTCCCAAGAACAGGTGATGAATTTTATGTAGATGATGTTTGTTATTCTTATACTCCAGCAATACTACCGGTTAATAATGGACAGGCATCAAACATATCAACTATTACCGGCCTTGTAGGTCAAACAAGATACCCTTCAGTGGAGATAAGGAATTTTGGAACAGATCCTATTTACTCATGTGATGTAACTTTCGATTATAACGGAATACAAATGACAGAAAATCTAACCAATATTGGTGCTGGTTTTGGACTTTTATCTCTAAATTCCATGCAAGTTGATTTTGCCAACTCAATAGCATTAATTGCAGGTACAAATACAGGAACAGCAACAATTTCAAATGTTAACGGAGCATTAATTGATGATGATCCAACTGACGATATAATAACAACACAAATAACAGCCATTATTCCAGCTGTAGGTAAACTTGTAATTGGAGAAGAAGCTACAGGTACTTGGTGTGGTTGGTGTCCAAGGGGTGCGGTTGCGCTTAATTGGATGGATCATGATTATAAAGGGTATTGGCAGGGAATAGCAGTACATAATGGAGATGATATGGCTGATTTTGATTATGATAATGGAATAGCCCCTTTAATTAGTGGTTATCCAAGCGGATTGGTTGATAGAGGATCAGAGATAAACCCTGCAGACTTTAAACAAGATTTTTTACAAAGAATAGCAATTCCACCAAGTGGAATAATTACAAATGGAGCTGAGTTAAACGGAAACACACTAAAAGTTTCTTTAACGGTTGATTTTCAAACAGCGGTAAGCGGAAACTATAAATTAGCGTGCATTATAGTAGAAGATTCGGTTACCGGAACAGGACCTGATTATTATCAGGCCAATTCTTATAGTGGGGGCGGAGCAGGCCCACTAGTAGATGTAGACGGAACTGATTGGGCTAATTTACCATCAAATGTTCCAGCATCATCAATGATTTATCGTCATGTTGGCAGAAGTATTTCACCGTCTTTTACAGGAGGACCGTTAAGCGCAACATCTTATAATTCAGGAGACACAGAAACGATTTGTTATGAGTTTACATTAGACCCTTCTTGGGATCAATCTCAAATTCATATTGTAGGAATGCTATTAAACCATCAGAACAGAATAGACAACGCGTCTTCTCAAAGTATTGATGAGGCTGTTTTTACAGGTTATTCTGATTGTGGAGGACCGGCTTCAACCGCCACCGAATTAAATGGCCCAGATAGAATAAATATTTACCCCAACCCAGCAACAAATAATATTTATATTTCAAACCTAATTGAGAATGCTACACTAAAAATCTATGATATAAATAGTAAATTAGTTTTAGAAAACAAAGTTTCAAACAAAGAATATGTAAATATTTCAAACTTATCCAAAGGGATGTATCAAATTAAATTTGAAGGAAAAGATTGGAGTGAAACAAGAAAATTAATTAAAAAGTAATTAAACTAAAATAAAGTTTGCTTTCTTTCCAAGTCAGCTTTTTGGATTTTAATTTTAACTTTTTGCCCTAGTTGGTAGCTGGCTTTTGTTCGGCATCCAATTAGGGCACATTTTTTTTCATCAAAAACATAATGATCGTTTTTAATACCACTTACTTTTACCAACCCCTCACATTTATTTTCTGTAATTTCAACATATAACCCCCACTCTGTTACGCCAGAAATCACCCCATCAAAAACTTCACCTATTTTGTTTTTTAAGAACTTTACCTGCATGTATTTTATAGAATCTCGCTCAGCCGATGAAGCCACTTTTTCCATTTCGGAGCAGTGCTTACAGGTTTTTTCTAAAGCTTCTTTGTTGGTTGATTTACCACCATCAATATAGCGTGATAACAATCTATGAACAATTAAATCGGGATAACGCCTAATAGGAGAGGTGAAATGAGAATAGTAATCAAATGCCAACCCATAATGACCAATGTTATCAGGCGTATAAACCGCTTTAGCCATTGATCTAATAGTTAGTGTTTCCACCATTCTCTGTTCATTTTTACCCCTCACATTTTTAAGCAAACCATTCAAGGATTGGGATAATTTATGTGAAGAATCATTGTTAATAGAATACCCAAACTTTTTCACAATATTATTTAATGTAGCTATTCTATCACTATCAGGGGTGTCGTGCACTCGATACACGAAATTTTTAGCTTCTTTTTTAGGAAAACCAATGTGTTTGGCAACCGTTTTATTGGCCAACAACATAAACTCCTCTATCAGATGATTAGTAGACAAGCTTTCCTTAAAATAAACATCAATAGGATTATTATTACTGTCCAAAATAAATTTCACCTCAGAACTCTCGAAATTAATAGAGCCGTTTTCCTGTCTTTTCTTTTTTAATATTTTAGACAATTTATCCAACAATAAAAGCTCAGTATCTAGCGCTCCTTTTTTATTATCTATTACATCTTGAGCGGTTTGATAGGTAAATCTTACATCAGAATGAATAACTGTTTTATGAATTGAATAATCAATCAAATTTGCCCTTTCGTCCATTTCAAAAAGCACAGAATAAGCCAAACGATCAATATTTGGTTTTAAAGAACAAATATTATTAGAAAGCACCTCTGGAAGCATAGGAATAACCCTATCTACCAAATAAATGGAAGTAGCCCTTTCAGCAGCCTCTTTATCAATTACCCCACCTTTTTCTACATAATACGAAACATCTGCAATATGCACACCAATTTCCCAATTTCCACTCTTTAGTTGTTTAACCGATAACGCGTCATCAAAATCTTTTGCGTCTTTAGGGTCAATAGTAAAGGTGCAAGTTTTTCTTAAATCAAGACGTTTATTAATTTCAATTTCTGAAATTTTCTCTATGATTTTATTAGCCTCCTTTTCTACTTTTTTAGGAAATTTTGGAGCAAATCCATAGTTATACAAAATAGAGTTAATTTCTGTGTTATGATCATTAATTTCTCCAATAACCTCAATAACCCTACCAATTGGATTTTTATACTTTTCATCCCACCCCTCAACCCGAACAACTACTTTTTTATTCAAGTATTCTTTCTTTATTGTTTTAGGAGGAATAAATACATCAAAAGAAACCCTTTTATCATCTGAAATTAAAAAGTAGTTGGATGAAAAAGTATCAATAACCCCAACAAAATCAGTTTTTTTGCGATTAATTACCCTTACAACCCCTCCTTCCTGCTTGTTTTTCTTTTTAGGGAAAAGCAATATTTCAACCTCATCTCCAGTAAGAGTAAATCGACTATATTCTTTTGGAATAAACACCTCATTCTCAACACCTAACTCAACATACCCACCCCTGCTGTTTGTATTTTTAATAGTTGAAATTAAGGTGGTTGTTTTTTCAACCAACCTAAAAGAACCGACAGGAGCCTCATTTAAAATACCAGATAATGTCATTTCTTTCATCACATCAATGATCTGGATTCTTACACCCAGATCCTTAACGGCTAATTTTTTACTCAGCTCTTTATAATTTAACTTTTTGTTAGGATTTTTCCTAAATACAACCAGGATTAAATCAAATAATTTTGATTTTGAAAAACCTTCCTTATGGTGGTTTTTCTTCTTTTTCTTTTTCTTCATAATCTATATGGGCAAAAATATGTTTAATTTTACCAAGTGAAACAAATTAAAAGCAAACATATCATTATCTTAATGTTAAGCGTTTTAATATTAAGCTCCTGCAGAACAAAAAAAACATTTAACGGAACAGCAACATTAGAGTGTGCTGATTATGATGGATCAAAATCTGCGATAAAAGAAAAGAAAAAATCTAAATGGAGACTGGTGCTTTATAAAGACGGAAATAAAATTGGAGGTAAATCAAAAAAAGGAAAAAGCAGGCTTTTTAAAAAGAAAAACTAATATTTTGTAACCAAGATTAGTTCATGGCCGTTAATTCAAGTACAAGGAAAACAACCATGAGATTTTTTTTAATTACAATACTTATATTTCCAATGATTCTGTCTGCACAATCAGAACAAAAAAAATTATTTACACATTCTAACCCCCCAATTCCAGAACACAATATAACCGCAATAGCTACCGATATTAATGGACTTAATTGGATAGGCACTTTAGAAGGACTAATTTGCTATAACGGGAGGAGGTGGGTAACACTAAACACTAAAAACAGCAAATTACCATCTGACAAAATTCTATGTATTGAAATAGTAGACAATGTAAACTACATCGGCACAACAGAAGGGTTGGTGATTATAAAAAACAACAACTGGGAAACCTATACATCTGAAAATAGCGCACTACCATCTAATAAAATAAGACAAATAAAAGCAAGCAATAATATAGTTTGGATTTCAACTTCAGCGGGGCTGGTTAAGTATAAAGATGATTTTGAAGTCGTGCTCAGCAAACTAAAAAACAGTATTTATGATGATGACTTCATTTCTTTAAATATTGATAATAATGAAATGATTTGGCTAGGAACCAGAACCGGACTATACAATTATAAAGAAAGTATTTGGAGGGCTTTTACATCTCAAAACTCAAAACTACCAAACAATCATGTTTGGAGCATAGTGGTAGATGCCCAAAACAAAAAATGGATAGGAACAAAAAATGGAATCGTTGTTGTTGCTGATGAAGAATGGGCGCTGTTTAATAAGAAAAACACACCACTAAAAACAAATGTTATAAAATCTATCGTCTGTGATGATTATGACAGAATTTGGGTGAGCACAAAAAGCGAAATTATTTCTTATGACGGTGAGGATTGGAAAAAGCAAAAAATAAAAAATAAAAAAGAATTAATAAGCAGGATTTTTATTGATGCTTTTGATAATAAGTGGATATGCACATCCAAAGGAGTAACAATATATAATTCGGAAGGAGTAGAGTTTAAAAACAATAATACAAACGAAAGTAGTGTTGTGGTAAGTAAATAGAAATCAGAAGGAGTTATGTAATAACATAATTTTGATTAATACGCAAAAAGTCCAGCTAAACTAGCTGGACTTTTTGTTGCTCCCCCTCTAGGACTCGAACCTAGGACCCTCTGATTAACAGTCAGATGCTCTAACCAGCTGAGCTAAGGAGGAGTGTTGTTTAAAACGGCAGCAAAAATAACACAATGCTTGAAATAATAAAATATATTTGCAGAAATAATAATTATGAGTGTTTTAGTAGTAGGAACGGTAGCTTTTGACGCAATAGAAACGCCTTTTGGAAAAACAGATAAAATTGTTGGAGGAGCAGCAACCTACATTTGTTTATCGGCGTCTTTTTTTACAAAAAAATTAAATTTAGTTTCTGTTGTTGGAGAAGACTTCCCGAATGAAGCTATACAAATGTTAAAAAACAAATCGGTTGACACTAAAGGCCTCCAGATTAAAAAAGGAGAAAAAACATTTTTTTGGTCAGGGAAGTATCATAATGACATGAACACCAGAGACACCTTAGACACACAATTAAATGTATTAGAAAACTTTGATCCAATGGTTCCAGAACAGTTCCAGAAATCAGAATTTTTGATGTTAGGAAATTTGATGCCAAGTGTGCAGAAAAAAGTATTAGATCAAATGAAAAGAAGACCAAAATTAGTGGTTTTAGATACTATGAATTTTTGGATGGACCTTTTTATGGATGATTTAAAAGAGGCTTTAAAAGAAGTTGATGTGCTTACTATAAATGATGAAGAGGCAAGACAGCTTTCGGGAGAATATTCTTTGGTAAAAGCAGCCAAAATTATCTTAAAAATGGGCACTAAACACCTAATTATTAAAAAAGGAGAGCACGGGGCTTTATTGTTTAATCATAATGAAGTTTTCTTTGCGCCCGCACTTCCCTTGGAAGAAGTATTTGATCCAACCGGAGCAGGAGATTCTTTTGCAGGGGGCTTTATTGGTTATTTGGCTAAAACAAACGACATTTCGTTTGAGAACATGAAAAGAGCAGTAATTAATGGCTCTGCTATGGCGTCATTTTGTGTAGAAAAATTTGGAACACAAAGACTACTTGAAATAAATAAAGATGATGTTGATTCTAGAATAAATGAATTTGTAAGCTTAGCCCAGTTTGATATTCCATTAAAATAAAGAGCTGTCACTATTTTCAATGCTATCTTCATACCATTGATCTAGTTGCAAATTTTTACCATCAGCAGCCTGTACAGCTAAAACATCACACCTTTCATTTTCTTTATTATCAGCATGCCCTTTTACCCAAATAAAACTTACTTTTTGTTTTCGGTATATTTTTAGAAAACGAATCCATAAATCAGGGTTTTTCTTTTTGTTGAAATTTTTCTTTTCCCAACCAAATACCCATTTTTTTTCTACAGCATCAACCACATATTTTGAGTCAGAATAAATAGCAATAGTAGATCCTTTTGTTTTTATGTTTTCCAAAGCCACAATAACAGCCAATAACTCCATGCGGTTATTAGTAGTTAAACGAAACCCTTGTTTCAATTCTTTTCTATATTGTCCGCTTATCATCACCACTCCATACCCTCCATTTCCAGGGTTTCCTTTGGCAGAACCGTCGGTATATACTGTAATGCTCATTAGTTAAACAAAACACCAATACAGCTACTAAATAATTTTATAGCAAGCAAAATTATTGTTATTGATAATGTTTCTGATAATGACAAATTCATAGATTGTGGTTCTTTAGTATTTTTTCAATAGTAAGAGGAAGGTGTTTCCGTTCCAATTGATGAATCTTGGCGGCCAATGTTTCCAAAGTTTCATTTGCGGAAACAGAACATTTTTCTTGTAAAATTAACTCTCCCTCATCATAATTTTGGTTGACAAAATGAATACTAATTCCGCTTTCGATTTCTTTATTTTTCAACACAGCTTTATGTACAATATCACCATACATCCCCCTACCTCCATATTTTGGAAGCAAAGAAGGGTGAATATTTATGATGTGATTTGGGTATTTTTCCACCATTATAGTTGGCAGCCTAAGTAAAAAACCAGCTAATATAATAAAATCAACCTCAGCGTTTTGAAGTTTTTTATATAAATTAATAAAATAATTAAGTTCAGTTTTGGTGATAAAAGTTATCGGGATATTAAGTTTTTTAGCTCTTTTTACAATAAAAGCATCTAGGTTGTTGGTGCAGATTAAAACCACCTTAACATCAGAGTGATTTGCAAAATAATTACAAATATTTTGAGCATTTGATCCTGATCCAGAAGCGAATATTGCGAGTTTTTTAGGCATTATAAATTTTTATCAAAAATAATATAAACAAAGATATGTTAAAATAGAAAACAAGAAAGGTTGCAATTTCTTTAATTTATAGTTTTATTTGCACCTTAATAATTAAAACCATTTAGATATGTCTGATGTGTCAGAAAAAGTAAAAGCAATTATTGTTGATAAGCTAGGAGTTGATGAAAGTGAGGTGACTAATGACGCAAATTTTATTAATGATTTAGGAGCAGATTCTTTAGATACCGTAGAGCTTATTATGGAGTTTGAAAAAGAATTTGACATCCAAATTCCAGATGATAAAGCTGAGGCGATTGAAACAGTTGGTAATGCAGTTTCATTTATTGATGGAGCCTTAACTTAATACAAAATGAAAACCAGAAGAGTGGTTGTCACCGGAATAGGAGCGTTAACACCTATCGGTAATAATTTACACGATTATTGGACTGCCTTAAAAAACGGAGTAAGTGGAGCCGCACCAATTACTCATTTTAATGCAGAAAACTTTAAAACACAATTTGCATGTGAGGTGAAGGGTTTTGTAGTTACAGACTTTATCCATAGAAAAGAAGCAAGAAAATTAGATTTATTTAGTCAGTATGCAATGGTTGTTGCTGATGAAGCGTTTAATGATTCGGCTTTAATTGTTGATGATATTGATTCTGATAGAGCTGGAGTTATCTGGGGCTCTGGAATTGGCGGGATGAACACCTTTTATAACGAATCGGTTAATTTTGGCTCAGGAAATGGTACCCCAAGGTTTAACCCCTTCTTTATACCCAAACTAATATCAG
Source organism: Flavobacteriales bacterium (assembly GCA_012960805.1). Classification (GTDB taxonomy): domain Bacteria; phylum Bacteroidota; class Bacteroidia; order Flavobacteriales; family BACL11; genus UWMA-0277. The sequence continues at coordinate 15,256 of DUAO01000048.1, forward strand.
ACATTCCTGCCGGACACATTTCAATAAAATATAATTTTAGAGGACCAAACTTTACTACCGTTTCAGCTTGCGCATCTTCCACCAACGCATTAATTGACGCCTTTAATTACATAAAATGGAATAAAGCAGATATATTTATTGCAGGAGGCTCGGAGGCTTGTGTGTTTGAGCCAGGAATAGGTGGGTTTAATGCTATGATGGCATTATCAATAAGAAATGATGATCCAAAAACAGCATCACGTCCTTTTGATAAAAATAGAGATGGTTTTGTTATGGGTGAAGGAGGTGGCGCTTTGGTAGTTGAAGAATATGAGCACGCGATAAAAAGAGGTGCAAAAATATATGCAGAAATAGTGGGTGGCGGTTTAACTGCTGATGCGCATCATATTACCGCCCCACACCCAGAGGGGTTGGGAGCAAAAAATGTTATGAAATTAGCCATTGAAGATGCGGGAGTAGACGCATCAGTTGTTGATTATGTAAATGTTCACGGGACATCAACCCCATTAGGAGATATTGCTGAAACTAAAGCAATTAAAAGCTTATTTGGAGAACACGCGTACAATCTAAATATAAGCGCCACCAAATCAATGACAGGACATTTATTAGGGGCGGCCGGTGTAATTGAGTCAATCGCCTGTATAATGGCAGTAAAAAATGATGTTGTTCCTCCTACAATTAATCACCAAACAGATGACTCTGAAATTGATAAGAAATTAAATTTAACATTTAATAAATCCCAAAAAAGAATAATAAATTATGCGCTGAGTAATACTTTTGGTTTTGGAGGGCATAACGCATCTGTATTGTTTAAAAAATATAAATCATAAACTGGATTGAAATCATAAGTAAAAGGCTCACTTTTTTAAAAAAAAGAAAATCTTTTTTGATTCAATTATTAGGGTTCAGACCAGGAAATCAGCAAATCCACAATCAAGCATTAAAACACAAATCGTTCGATAATATTAATAATAACGAACGATTAGAATTTTTAGGAGATGCGATTTTAAATTTTGTAGTTTCAGAATGCTTATTTAGTAAAAACCCAAATCAAGAAGAGGGGTTTTTATCGCAACAAAGAGCAATAATTGTAGGGAGAAAACATTTAAACAAAGTAGGCAAAAAAACAATAAACTCCTCCAAAATAAAAAGCAGTTTAAAAACCATACCCGAAAGCGTATTTGGGAATACTTTAGAAGCAATAATTGGAGCAATTTATATTGACAAAGGAATCGAAAAAACCAAACAATTTATTATTCATACCATAATTAATTCTGAATTTATTGAAGAATTTTCCGGAACAGATTTTAAAAGTGAATTACAAAAACAAATTCAAAAAAATAAACAAAAAATAAAATATAAATTAGTAGAAACTGACGGCCCAGATCACAACAAAGAGTTTAATGTTGCGGTATACATTGATGGTGTCAATATAGCCCAAGCAAAAGCATCATCCATTAAGGAAGCAGAACAAAAAGCAGCTAAAAAAGCTTTAAATAGTGTATTTTAGCACTGATGAAAAAACGTTTTACATTAGACTGTTCTAGGGAAGTTGAATTTAGTGTTTTGGCCATAAATAGCCATGCAAAAGGGTATAAGTTATGTTGGAATATTAATAATTTTATGCACATGAATTTTGAGAAGGTAGAAGACCAAACTATTGAAAATGAAATGACGTTTTCAAGGTATAAATATTCTACTGATGAAAATATAGAATACAACATAGTAACCAATCGATCCAAAAAAGGATACCTCATTCCAGATCAAAAAAGTGTAAATTATTTTCTGATTATTAATAATCAAAATTGGGCAGCCGAAAAAAAGGAGTTTATTAGTAAATTAAAAGAAAATAAAGAAGTATTATTGGTTTTTGAGATAGATGTTGAAAAAAGCAAATACATAGACAGGTTTATTTTTAATGACAAGAAAGACTAAAATAATAGCAACAATTGGCCCAGCAACATCTTCAAAAGAGATGCTTAAAAGGCTAATTCAAAGAGGGGTTAATGTTTGTCGGCTAAACTTCTCACACCTATCCCATGAAAAAGCCAAGGAAATTATAGCGTCAATTAAAGAGGTAAATCAAGAATTACATGTACACACAGCAATTTTAGCCGATCTTCAAGGTCCTAAAATTAGAGTTGGGGAAGTTAACAAGCCAATACAATTAAAAAAGGGAGAAGAAGTTACTTTTTGTTCAAAAAAGAAAAAAGATACTATTCAGATTAATTATAAAGGTTTCGCAAAAGACGTAAAAACAAATGACAGAGTTCTTTTGGATGACGGAAAAGTAGCGCTAAAGGTTATAAGTACAAATAAGAAAGATTCCGTGATTTTAAAAGTAGTTTTTGGCGGCTTATTACAATCAAGAAAAGGAGTTAATTTACCAAACACAAAAATATCCTTACCCTGCTTAACCAAAAAAGACCATAAGGATTTAGAGTTCATTTTAAAAGAAAAGATTGAATGGGTAGGACTGTCTTTTGTGCGATCAGCTAATGATGTAAAAATCTTAAAAAAGATAATTGAAAAACAAAAGCTCCACCATAAGGTAATTGCAAAAATTGAAAAACCAGAGGCAATAAAACAGATTGATGCAATAATTGAAGCGACTGATGCAATTATGGTTGCAAGGGGAGATTTAGGGGTTGAGGTTCCACCACATAAAGTGCCTGTTTATCAGAAAATGATTGTTGAAAAATGCATTACACAAGCAAGACCAGTTGTAATTGCAACACAAATGTTGGAAAGTATGACAGAAAACCCAACAGCAACAAGAGCTGAAGTAAATGATGTGGCCAACTCGGTAATTGATGGGGCTGATGCTGTAATGTTAAGCGGAGAAACATCAGTGGGAAAACACCCTTTAAAGGCGGTGGAGACTATGCGAGAAATTATTAGAGATGTTGAAGGGAGTGAGCATAGTATATCAAGAAACAGGGGAAATAAAGTGGTAATAGATGACACGCGATTATTGACAAATGCGATTTGTTCGCATGCCTGCGACATTGCAGAAAACACAAGGGCTAAAGCAATAATTACCGTTACTTATTCGGGATTTAATACTATAAAAACAGCAAGCTTTAGGCCTAATGCATTTATTTACGCATTCACTAATAATCACACAATTCTTAACACTCTAAGTTTGGTTTGGGGAGTAAGAGGCTTTTATTATGACAGGGGAGCCACAACAGATCAAACTATTCAAGAAACAAAAGAGAGTTTAAAGAAAGGAAAATTCCTTAAAAAGGGAGATCTTGTTGTGAACTTAGCAAGCATGCCTGCACAAGAAAGAGGAATGACTAATATGATGAAATTAAGCAAAGTAAAATAAAGACCAAAAATGATAAACACAAAATTATTAGCAGAGATTTGTGAGGTGGCAGGAGCACCAGGACATGAACAAAGAGTAAGAAAAATAGTGCTAAGAGAAGTAAAACCCTTAGTAGATGAAATAAAAATTGACAACATGGGAAATGTTGTTGCAATTAAAAAAGGGAAAGAGAGTAAAAAAGTTATGATAGCCGCTCATATGGATGAGATTGGGTTTATAGTTACTCATATTGATGACAATGGGTTTATTTACTTTCATACTTTAGGAGGATTTGACCCTAAAACTTTAACTGCCCAAAGAGTTATTATTCATGGAAAAAAAGATGTAATTGGAGTAATGGGGTCTAAGCCAATTCATTTGATGAATGCCGCAGATAGAGCAAAAGTTCCGACAATTAAGGATTACTTTATTGATACCGGAAGGCCAAAAAAAGAATTAGACAAAATCATTTCAGTTGGCGATACTATTACCAGAGAAAGAGAATTGATTGAGATGGGAGATTGTCTAAACTGTAAATCATTAGACAATAGGGTTTCTGTTTTTATCCTAATTGAAATGTTCCGTGAGATGAAAAAGAAACCTCCTTATGATGTGTATGGAGTGTTTACCGTACAAGAAGAAATTGGAATAAGAGGAGCAAATGTATCTTCTATGGATATAAATCCGGACTTTGGTTTCGGATTAGACACCACTATTGCTTGGGACACTCCAGGAAGCACTAAACAAGAACAAGTTTCTGCACTGGGAGAAGGAGCATGTATTAAAGTAATGGACTCTTCCACAGTTTGTGATTACCGTATGGTAAAATACATGAAGGAATTAGCAAAAAAGAAAAAACTAAAAACGCAATTGGAAATTTTACCAGCAGGAGGAACTGATACCGCAGGAGTACAAAGAATGAACCCTGGAGGAAGTATTGCTGGGGCAGTTTCTATACCAACAAGACACATACACCAAGTAATTGAAATGGTACATAAAGAAGATGTAAGAGGGGCAATAGATTTATTGCGCCATTCAGTAGAAAACTTACATACTTACAATTGGAAATTTAAATAAAAAAAAGATGAAAAAAAAGTATATTTATTTTTGGAGCAATTATTGTGACGGCAATTTTATTCTATCCACAAGTAACAATTGGTAAGCTTACAGGGTCTCCTGGAGGGAAAACAGGGCCTCCAATGGATAATTCAGATTGTACGTCTTGCTATTCTGTTTTAAATACAGACGTGACAACAACAAATAGTACCTCAAATATTCCTTCTACAGGATATGTCCCTGGAAACACATACAATATAACAGTAGTGTTAAATCCTGTAGTAGGATTAGATCCAGCTGGCTTTGAGATAACGTGTGAAGAAAATACCACTAATACAAAATCTGGGTCATTTGGAATAACCAACCCAACTTCCACACAATTTACTAATAATAGTAGTGCTGTAACACATACTACAGCAGGAAATAGCTTGGGCACTTGGAGTTTTAATTGGGTGGCACCTATAGCAGAAACAGGTGATATTACTTTTTATGGTGCTTTTATTGAAGCAGGATATCCTCTAGGATCAAATCTTGCTGATTATTTGACTTTATCTACTTTAAGCGCAAGCGAGTTTCCCCTACAGATATTACAGAAACATCAAATTATCATATTAAAGAAATCCTGAAAATAACAGACATATTAGGAGGGGAAACAAAAGCCATTAAGAATGAGCTATTATTTTACATCTATAATGATGGAACGGTAGAGAAGAAGATAATAATAGAATAAATTTTATAAAGCAGAAAATTGTTTTAAGAATCGAACATCATTTTCAAAAAACAGGCGCAAATCTTTTACTCCATATTTCAGCATTGCAATTCTTTCAATTCCCATTCCAAAAGCAAAACCACTGTATTTCTTAGAGTCAATACCACAGTTTTCCAACACATTTGGGTCCACCATACCACAACCTAAAATTTCCAAATAACCAGTGTTTTTACATACATTACACCCTTTGCTATTGCAAATATTACAACTTACATCTACTTCAGCAGAGGGCTCTGTAAATGGGAAATAAGAGGGCCTTAACCGTATTTTTGTTTTTTCTCCAAACATCTCTTTTGCAAAATAAAGAAGACATTGTTTTAAATCAGCAAAACTTACATCTTCATCAATATAAAGTCCTTCAACTTGATGAAAAATACAATGTGCCCTTGCTGAAATCGCCTCATTTCTATATACTCTACCAGGAGAAAGAGTACGGATTGGAGGTTTGTTATCGTTCATATATCTTACCTGTACAGTAGAAGTATGAGATCTTAATAAAATATCAGGATTAGTTTGAATAAAAAAAGTGTCCTGCATATCTCTTGCAGGATGTTCTTTAGGGGTGTTAAGTGCAGAAAAATTATGCCAGTCGTCTTCAATTTCAGGCCCTTCAGAAATAGTAAAGCCAATACGGGTAAATATTTCAACAATTTCATTTCGAATCAATGAAATTGGATGCCTGCTTCCTAAATTATCCAAAGCAACAGGCCTGGTTAAATCAATTTCAGAGTTTTCAGCCTCTACTTCAAAACTATCTTTATGCTCCTTAATTTTGGATTGAACCAATTGTTTTAAGTTATTTATAGCAGCTCCAAAATCTTTTTTCTGATCGGAAGGAACCTCCTTGAAAGCAGCAAACAATTCATTTGTCTTTCCTTTTTTTCCCAAAAAAGAAAGGCGAAAACCTTCCAGCTCTATTGCAGATTTTGGAACAAATTTCTCAACTTCTAGTAGTAATTCCTTTACTTCCTCTAACATCTTAATTATTTCTATATATTTGCTAATTCAATTACAAAGAAACAATAATTATGCTAAATAAGATTTTTAAATCAGGATTAATAGGGGTTTTTGCTCTAGTAATGATTGTAACTTTTACTTCATGTGAAAAAGAAAAAGAAACAACAGGGGTAATTATTGTTAAAAATAGTAATGGTGTTGTTGTCCCAAATGCGTCTGTAACATTGTTTCCTGACCAAATCATCTCTCCCAGCGGGGTTTACCCTGACCCATCACTTACTAAATCAAAGTGGACTGACGCAAATGGTCAAGCAGAGTTTACTTACGAGTTGGAAGCAATTTTAAATATTGAAGTAACAAAAATAGATGGAAACTCAACATATACCGGAGTTAATATTATTCGCCTATTAAAAGAAAAAACAGTAACTAAAGTAGTAGAAATTAACTAAGATATTTTATTATACCCTTTTTCACAAGTAGTCCTTGCTGATTTTCGTCTAGGTTTTTAAGTGCTTTTAGTTCTATCCAATGCGGCCAACCTTCCTCATCAATTCTGTCAAATTTATAAAATCCAAAAGGAGTAAGAATTTTGCAAACAGCAACATGTAGAATGTCAAGTTTTTCTTCACGACCAAAGCGCTTTATTCCCATATTTAATTCCTGCACACCTATTAAATAAAGGATGCCTTTTAAAGTCATTTCATCATCAAATTGCTTTTCCAATTTTATCACCAAAGCACTCCATTTTTTATTTACCTCTTCCATAATGCAAAAGTAAAGTTTTAATATCTTTACACCTATGAATTATTTAGATATTGCAATTATAGCCCCACTTTTATATGGCTTAGTAAAAGGCTTTTCAAATGGTTTAATAAAAGAAATTACAAGCCTGTTATCCTTAATTATTGGAATTTATATAGCGGTTAATTTTTCTATACTTTTAGACCCCCACCTTTCAGAAATATTTGATAATTATGAGCAATTCAAACCCTTATTGGCATTTGCTATTCTTTTTATTTCTGTTTTATTACTCATCAAATTATTAGGACATTTAACAGATAAATTGACAAAAGCACTTGCGTTGGGATTTTTGAGCAGGATATTAGGAGGAATATTTAGCATGCTGAAATTAGCATTAATAATTAGTTTTTTACTAATGACTGAATTGAAATTTGAGCTCATTCCACAAGACACTAAACAAAGCGCGCAACTTTACAGGCCAATAACTAATTTAGTAGAATTAATTAGTCCACATATTGAAAAATACAAAGGGGCGTTAGAAGACTTTCAAGAAAAAACAAAGCAAGTAAAAGAGGATATTAAGGAAAAGATTAAGAAAGAATAGCATCAACTCCTGGCAAGGTTTTCCCCTCCAAGTATGCTAACATTGCTCCACCGCCTGTTGAGATATAACTTACTTTTTTAGCCAAGCCAAATTGCGTAACAGCAGCTACAGAATCACCACCACCCACTAATGAAAAAGCACCATTTTCAGTTGCCCTGCAAACAGCATCACCTATTTTTTTGGTTCCATTTGAAAAATTTTCCATTTCAAAAACCCCCATCGGTCCGTTCCAAATTATTGTTTTTGAATTAAGAATAGCTTTAGAAAATTGAGTAATACTTCTAGGGCCAATATCTAAGCCCATAAAACCAGCAGGCACACTTGTTATTTCAGAATTCTGAATGGTCGCATCATTATTAAAAGCGTTTGCGTTTATCGAATCAGTGGGTAACAATAGCTGAACCCCTTTTTCTTTAGCGGTAGCAATTAGACTTTTTGCTAATTCAACTTTATCTTCTTCAACTAAAGAATTACCAATATTTCCTCCTATTGCTTTTACAAAGGTATAGGCCATTCCACCACCAACAATAAGGCTATCTACTATATCAAATAATGAAGTAATAACATCAATTTTCCCTGTTATTTTAGCACCCCCAATAATAGCAGTAAAAGGTCTTTTAGGTTTTTCAAGAGCCGTTTTCAGACTACTTATTTCCTTTCTTAATAGTAGCCCAAAATACTTCTCATTCGGAAAATAATCAGCAATAATAGCGGTAGAAGCATGCGCCCTATGAGCAGTGCCAAAGGC
>DUAO01000048.1:23471-24284 GCA_012960805.1 Flavobacteriales bacterium
TCAGCAAGTTTTGCTAATTGTTTTGCAAAAGCAGGGTCTCCCAACTCTTCCTCAGGATAAAATCGTAAATTTTCCAAAACTAAGACATCTCCATTTTTCATATTACTAATATCAGTACTTGTGTTTTCTCCTATACAATCGCCACTAAATCCTACTGAGGTTTCTAGTAAATCAGATAGATGTTTTACTATGTGTTTTAATGAAAAGCGTTCTTCAAATCCGTTTCTTGGCCGCCCAAGGTGTGACATAATAATAGTTTTGCCACCATCTTGAATAACTTTTTTTATTGTAGGAAGAGCTGCTCGTATCCTGCTATCATCAGTAATATTAAAATATTCATCTAACGGGACATTAAAATCAACACGGATTAAAACTTTTTTTCCAGATAAGGAGATGTTGCTAATATTTTTCATACTGCAAAAGTAAAATAAATGCTAAAAATCAACACATTTTTTTTATATTTGACATAAAGAAATTTTGAATGTTATTTAAGGAGATAGTAGGAAATTTAAATACAAAAAAGCAACTGTTTGAAGGAGTTAAGAACAATAGAGTTAGTCATGCTCAGCTGTTTTCTGGTAAAAGTGGCAGTGCTAAATTAGTTTTAGCGCTTGCTTATGCTCAATTTTTGAATTGTGAAAACAGAGCCAAAAACGATTCTTGCGGTATTTGTTCTTCATGTTTGAAGTATAATAATTTATCTCACCCCGACCTACATCTTATTGTTCCAGTTTTGAAAGTAAATAATATTAAAGATCCGGTCAGCGATCATTTTATTGGACAGTGGCGTAATTTTATAATGGATAATTATTA
>DUAO01000049.1 GCA_012960805.1 Flavobacteriales bacterium
TAGAAGTTCAGAACTTAAAGGTAAGAATACTTAATATAGTGGGAGAGGAGCTAATAAGTGATAACCTGCAAGAGTTCATTGGCGAGTACACCAAACAGATTGATCTTTCTAATAACGCTAAAGGACTATACTTTTTAGAGATAGAAACAAATAATGGGGTTATTAATAAGAAGTTGATACTTCAGTAAGAGTACTATTTAAAGAAAATATAAATTAAAAAAACCCACTGAAAAGTGGGTTTTTTTGTTCAAAGTCGGAGTAGCGGGATTAAAATTTTAAACTTAATAATTTTCTAAAAAAGTTCGAAACTGGGACCGTAAGACCCATCAAAAAGAAACCTACTAAGAAAGCGTAGTTTTTATTTACTCAATAATTATTCTTTTCTCAACTGTTCCGTCATTGTATATGTAGAATAAAGGAGTATTTGTTAATGATTTAGAATTAGTAACTGTCCTCCCTAATAAATCAGCAATTTTTATAAGTTGTTTGTGCGTAGTTGATGGCACGTCAAAAAGACCGGAGACAACAGAATAAGTATAAAATTCATATTCGGCTCTTTCAGGCAATAGAGCCATTGCATCATTATTTTGAGCTCTAATATAAAATTTAATATCAAGTCCGTTAGATTGAAATGGTAATTCTACAGAATAAATACCATCATTAGCCATTGCATCACCATTAGTGCCATCATCTAACATTACAAAGGATTGAAATTTTGAATTATACTCACTTGTGGTTGCCATTAACTCCAAAGTTGATGCGCTAATAGCAGTTACTGTAACTAAATTATTAGTAATATTTAACCCATAAATAGTAGGGGGTAATAAAGCAATCTCTGGATGAGACAATAAATATTTCTTTCTTTCATCAATAGTAACCATTATTCCGCCATTTTTCCACCACGAACCAATATGATCTTCAACATTACTATAGTACTCATTCGTAGTGTATTGTCTATATTGGTCAGAGTCCACAGCATTATGAGCTAGTGATTGTAATTGGTTAATATCATTTCTTATTACTGAAGTATCTAGTGAGTTAACAACGGTTCTTATATGAGTAGTATATAATTTTCTATAAAAAGGATCATTTAATAGATTATAAGCAAGAGGTCTTTCTCCAGGAGATCCACAATAATAGGGATCTCTTTCATAAAGAGTTGTTGGATTCGTAAATCCTAATAATGCTCCAAGAAAACTATTATCTAAATCCCATGGAATCATTTGGAAAAGCCCATCCTTAGTTTGATATAAATAATAATTATGAATATAAAATCCATTATAAGTGTCATGATTACTAATTACAGTATTTACAGCAAACGCCCAAAGAGTTCTGTCTACATTTAGAGCACTATCTATCTGACTAAAGTTATTATTAAGGGTTGTAATGAAATCAATGAGTTCTCCCCATCCATTATCTGATTTCATGTCATAACTATTATAATATAAAGTACTATCATCTCCAAGATACACTAAATTAGGTGGCCCTGCCTGCGGAGCACCAGCGGTATCACAAAAACGATCAATATTATCACATTTAAAAAGTGGTCCTGACTTCTCGTCAAAATGTTTTTTTAGAAATTGTTTATTAATTGATTCTGCATTAACATATACTCCTAAATAATTACCTTGTACATAAAGGTTCACTAAATTTGCTTCACCAGAAGGCAGATAATTTCTATAAATATTACTTGCTGTAATATCTTTGACAAAAGTAGGGTCCATCCACGCATTAGCTAACTTCATTTTTTTATATCCCAATACTGTCTGAGTGTCTATAAAATAATTGAAATCAATATTATAGGGTACTTTAGGATTAAAATTGTCATTAGGTAAACAAAATGTGGAATTACCTTTATATCTTACCCCGACACTATCATAAATAGTGCCATTCAATGTTAATGTGGCAGGAATCCTTTCATCTGGAGAATAGTACCATGAATTAACCAAGTATGAATGATAATTTGGATTATAAAAATTTAAATGAATGCTTCTAATAGAATCTTCATCAAAAAATCCGGTAGGTGAATCATATAAATCTTGAGGATTGTATAGGTTTTGCCCAAACCCAATCATAGGCAAGCAAAGTAATATAAGTAGTAGTTTTTTCATTGTTAATCTATTGTTATTCTTTTTTCTGCCCTTCCATTATCATAGATGTAGAAATGAGGTTTGTTTTTTGTAGCTTTTGTAGTTCTGCCTAATATATCAGTTATTTTAATAAGACCCTTTGATTCACCATTAATTTCTTCTAGTATTGTGCCTGTGCAATCGGTGATCAAACTTACACCATCCAATTGCCAATTACTATCTATTGGAACACATAAATGTGTAAGTGCAGTAACTGGGACATCTGCAATTCTTGGCGTATTTGTGTAATCGTAAATCCATGTAGAATCAGGGCTATACCAAGTTGAATTATTAATAGTTCCATTTGGTATCCCAAATCCTCCCCAATAATCCATAGCCATAGTAGTACCTGCACCTTCATTTAATTTCCAATATCCAATAAGATTATTAAAATTAGGATGCGTATTATCCAAATGACTGCAATGCCAAGATTGGATATTTTGATTATTTATCAAAGTGTTCCAAACCCTTACTTCTGCTATGGATCCATTGTATGCATAACTTTGATTAATATCCATCCCAAAAAATAGACCAGCATTTGTTGTAATATCCACTACAGAAGAGATGTTAGCAGAATCCAAAAGGATGCCGTCTTCATACATTTTCATATATCCATCTCTATCAAAACTTACACTAAGGGTATGCCATTGGTTATCTGCAATCAATCCCCCTGTATTGATATCCGCCCTATTTGTACCATCTCCAATATTCACTTTCCATTCTGGTCCTGCCGGATATTTAAATGAAAAAACAAAACCAGCATTATTCCCTGAGACCCAATCCTTATTGCCAATTATGGCAACATCTCCTGTGGTATTGGTACGCACTCTACATTCAATGGTAAAATCCTGATTAGCGCCAAAATTGTAAACAGGATCTGAAGGGATTTGCACATAATCATCAGCTCCATCAAATTGTAACTCTACAGTATCTGACAAACAATTATAAACACTATCAAAAATCAAACTACTATCTTTTCTGATAATTTCTTGAGTAATAGTATTCCCACTTGCAATTACTACCACATTCTGATGTTCAATACTTGTACCTCCATGAGAAGTGCCAACCCCACCATGATCACTTGTAATAAGCACAAGCCAATCTTCATTGGTATAATTTGGGCGCTGGGAAATAGATTGCATAATAGGAGCAAGCAAAGCATCCACTCCTTCAATGGCTGTAATATATTGACTCACATTTGGAGAAAATCCATAAGCATGCCCTGCATGATCCACATCATCAAAATGAAGAAACATCATGTCCGGATCGTTTGTGGTAAGATAAGTAGAAGCTTCTGAACTTACATCTGAATCTGACGAAACATTAAGTTTGTAATCGGCATAATTCTGAACGATATAATCATTTATTGGATTCCAATTACAAATAGAAACTGTATGTAAGTTATTGTCAAAATCCTCAATACGTTTGAAAAGGGGAGGGTAATTGATATAATCTGTACCAACAAAACTATTATCAATTGACAAATGTTTGCTGGACCATACCCCGCATAATATTGCCGACCAACCAGGTCCACTTATAGTAATATCATCATTTAGCGCATCTGCGCTGTAAACACCATTTGCTATAAGATTATCAATTGTTGGTGTATTTGCTAATTTCAGGGCATCTGCCCTGCAGCCATCAATACCAATGAGTAATACTTTTTTGGTAGTTTGCGCATTGATTAATAAAGGCAAGAAGAGTAATATAAGTAGTAGTTTTTTCACAAAGCAAACCTACAAAAAAATTCAGAAGAATTTTGAATAGAAAAAAGTCGGGGTAGCAGTACTAGATCCTACTAGATATGACAACTCAAAAGGTCCCCGAATAGGTCCCTCGCTATTTTATACATCAAAACTATATAG
>DUAO01000050.1:0-7123 GCA_012960805.1 Flavobacteriales bacterium
GAGTAGTACAAGTAAAAAGTGATTTGACAATTCAGCAAATTAATTTATATATGGCAGATGGAAAATTAATTTCAACTACAACTGACACCATTTTAGATATTAAAACAAAGGGCATTTACTTTATTAAGATAATTACCGAAAAAGGAATAGCAGTAAAGAAAATAGTTATTGAGTAAATTGTTTAAAACCAAAAACTAATTTCTTCCAACTTTTTTCTTTCTAAATCAGGAACGATACAATCTTTAGAGGGATAACCTACAGGAAGCAATAAAAATGCTTTCTCATTTTTTGGTCTACCAAGGGCTTTTTGCAAAAATTTCATAGGGCTTGGCGTGTGGGTGAGCGTAACCAAACCTGCTTGATGTATTGCGGCAATTAAAAAGCCAACTGCAATCCCTGCCGATTCGTTTACATAATAATTCTGTGATTTATTTTCGTCTTCATCCAAATCATATACCTTTTTAAAAACTACAATAAGGAAAGGAGCAACTTCCAAAAATTCTTTTATGTGGTCGGTTCCAAAATGTTGTAAATCAGCTTTCCAGCTATCGGACATTCTTCCATGGTAGTTTTCATATTCTTCTTTTTCAGCCAATTTTCTGATTTCAGATTTCAGTTTTGCATCACTAATTACACAAAATGTCCAAGGTTGTTTGTGAGCGCCTGATGGTGCACTTCCAGCCGTTTTGATGATATTTTCAATGACTTCTTTTGGAACATCTCTATTTGAAAAATCACGAACCGACCTTCTTTTATTTATTTCCTGGAAATACTTTTTACTTTTTTTAATTAACTCTTCAGAAGAAAAATTTGCTATTTTATAAGGGATAAATTTATTTTTAGTCATGTTATTTTATTGTTAATTCATCCACAAAAAGCCAAGTTTTGCCACCAGCACCTAAATGCCATTTAGGACAAACACCATAATTAATTGCTTTTATCTGAACATATCTTGCATTTATTTTGTGCTTATTAAAAGTAAAATCATTTGTGAAAGTTCCTTCTTTATCATCCGGGAAAGTATTGTCTAAAAACACCAAATGATTATAAATATCCCCATATTCTGAAGTTAAAATCTCAATTTTTGTTGGGAAGAAGATCCATGATTTTATATCTTGTAGAAACCCTATACTAATACTAGATATTTCTTTTATTTCTCCTAAATTAACAGTAACATTTAAATCTTCTCTGTAACCTTGCCAATTGCCAGTTCTGTAGTTTTCTCCTCCTCTAAGATGGTCAATTAGAGTTTTATCGCCTGCTGCGGCATATTGGTTGGCATATTCACTATATAATTTTATTGTTTTATTATTGTCTATTTTATAATAGTTAGCAGAAATATATTTACTCCATTTACTATCTTTTAAGGTTCTGCATTTAATTTCTGAATCTTTATTAATTGTAATAAAAGAGGTGTATTTTGTTTCCTTATTACCGTTTATTGAGTAATAAATATCTCCTCCAATTGCAGAGGCTAATTCTATATTCGTCTTATCTGAAAAAGTCTGACTTTCAGCAACAAAATAAGGAATAGGTGTGATGATGTTATTTTCAATTTTAGAGACAGGAATTTCAGTATTTCCCCAATTAGAAGGAGGTCTTCCCATCTCAAAAATAATTTCTCCCCCCTTTGTTATTTCAGAATGATTGATGTACGATTTATTATATTTTCTACCATTTAAAGTAGCAGATTGTATGTAGAAGTTTTTATCAGAAACATTATTTGCTACTATTGTAAAGGTATTCCCATTTTCCAGATTTAGGGTAGATTTTTCAAAAAGAGGCGTTCCTATTGTATAGTAGTCGAGACCTGGAGTGACAGAGTATAATCCTAAAGAACTAAGTACATACCAAGATGACATTTGTCCGCAATCCTCATTTCCAGATAAACCATCTGGTAGATTTGTATATTGCTCTTCTAGAATCTGTTTAACATATTTTTGAGTTTTAGAACATTTTCCTATATAATTATACAAATATGCCATATGGTGTGATGGCTCATTTCCATGTGCATATTGTCCGATTAATCCAGTTACATCAGGCTGTTCTCTGCCAGAAGTTTCAGTAGAAGCAGTAAACATATTATCCAAATGATTTTCATAAGATTCTTTTCCTCCCATTAGCTCAATATGTCCTTGAATATCTTGTGGAACAAATAAAGAATATTGCCAAGCATTTGCTTCTGTATAGTTGAAATTTACTTCTTCTGGTTTAAAAGGAGAAAACCAAGAATAAGCATTTTTTGCTCTGAAGAAATTTGTAGTCGGATCAAATAGATTTTTATAATTCTGTGCTCTTTGGTAAAAAATAGACGCAACAGAATCTTCTCCAATTTGTTTTGCAAATTCCGCAATACACCAATCATCATAAGCGTATTCTAAAGTTTTGGAAACTGATTCTGGTTCGTCTGAAGCAGAAATATATCCGTTCTCGTTGTAGTTTTTTAACCCCAAATGATTCTGAGTTGCTGAATGAATCATAGCTTCTAGCGCCAATTTTGTGTCAAAACCTGTAATGCCTTTTATATAAGCATCTACAATTACCGGAATAGAGTGATGGCCAATCATACATCCTGTGTAGTTTGCAGCAAGCTCCCAAACAGGTAATTGTCCCCCCTCTTTATATTGTCTTAGAAAGGTACGGATAAATTCATTAGTTCTCTCTTGCTGAATTAAAGTAAAAAGTGGATGTGTTGCTCTAAATGTATCCCAAAGTGAGAAGATGGTATAGTGCTTATCGTTAGTATGGTGTTTTTCTAAATCAGTACCATTGTAATGGCCATCTACATCTACATATAAATTAGGGTTGAGTAAGGAGTGATAAAGTGCAGTATAGAAAATCTCTTTTTGTGTTTCTGACTTTCCTTCCACTATAATTTTATTAAGTTCCTTTTCCCAAAGTGTTCTTGTTTGCACTCTGGTTTTTTCAAAATCCCAATGTGGTATTTCAGCTTGTAAATTGGCTTTTGCTCCCTCAGTACTTACAGCTGAGATCCCCACTTTTACAAGTAGAGGCTCTTCTAATTTTCCAAAAGAAATACCTGCAACTGATTGCTTTTCATTAAATGTTATGCTTTGTAATTGTTCAGAAAATTGCATGTAAAAATGTACTTTCTGTTTGCGTGCCCAATTGTCTGAATAACGAATACCTTGTAGCGTATTGCTGTCCAGCAATTCAATTTTATAATCCAATAATCTGTCCCTATGCTCTAAATCTAGCACTACTTGGGCTGCTTCATCTTTTTGGAAAGTATATTTATGAAATCCTGCTCTTTGGCTTGTAGTTAGCTCAACATCCACATTATAATTTTCTAAAAAGACCTGATAAAAACCTGCTTTAGCAGTTTCATTTTCATGGGAAAATTTAGAGCTATATCCAGGATTACCATCAGCACCATTGTTTAAAAGCATTTCTCCTGCTGTAGGCATAAGCAAAATATCGCCATAGTCCGAAACACCAGTACCACTTAGGTGGGTATGTGAAAAACCATAAATAATAGAATCTGAATAATGATACCCGCCACAGCCATCCCAACCATCCAAACGACTATCTGGGCTGAGTTGCACCATTCCAAAAGGAGCACTTGCACCTGGATAAGTATGGCCGTGCCCACCAGTACCGATAAAAGGATTTACATAATCAATTAAGTGTTTATTTTCGTTTTTGCAGCCAATAAAAATAAGAAGTAAAAGGGGAAGTATTTTTTTTATCATTCAATAATTATTCTTTTCTGTACCGTACCATCATCATAGATGTAAAATAGGGGAGTGTTCTTTTTTTCTTTTGTTTTCCTTCCTAAAACATCTGTTATTTTTAAGAGAGATTTATTTGAATTTTGTAATTCATTAACTGATGTTGAACCACTACAGTTATTACTAAAATAATGTTGTGAGTCAATGATTGTCCAATTATTTGTAGACCAAACACTATCATCAACATTAATGCAAGTTAAATTTGGATTATCCAAATTCCAAAAAGAATTAATAGTGGTTGAATTGAAGCCATTTCTTATATCTAGATCATATAAATTATTAGTGCTACAGTTTATATATTCTAACAAAGGATTATTACTTAAATCTAAAGTGGTTATTTGATTATATGAACATATTAGGATTGAGAGTAAAGGATTATTGCTTAAATTTAAATTTTGAATTTGATTTGAAGAACATCTTAATTGAGTAATATTATTATTGTTTACTAAATCCAAAGAACTAATTTGATTATTTGAACAATCTAAAGCTGATAAAAAGGTATTATTAGAAACGTCTAAACTAGAAATACTATTTTCAAAGCAAAGTAAAGTCACTAAGTTAAAGTTATTATTGAGGTTAATATTTGTTAAAAGGTTATTAGAACAACTTAGAGATGTAAGTAATATGTTATTTGTTAAATCAATAGCGCTTATATAATTATCATTAAAGCTTAGGTACTCAAGATTAGAATTGTTACTAACATTAAGACTAGTCAGTTGATTATATGAACAAATAAATATTGTCAAAAGAGTGTTAAGGGAAACATCTAATGAACTTAATTGGTTTCCTGAACAAGATAATCCAAATAAATTTATATTACCACTTAAATCAAGAGAAGTAATATTATTTCCGCCACAATGTAAAACTACTAGAGAATTAAAATCAGAAATACCTGTTAAATCATTAATATTATTATTTATAATATCTAAATAAGTTAGTGTGTCAATAGCAGAGGTTAATACATAATCATCTAACAAATTATCTAAACCAAGGTTAATTAATTCTTGCTCAAAATTATCATCAGGAACATAAGTTTGTTGTGCCATTGCAAAAAGTGGCAAGAAGTATAAAACTAGTAGTATTTTTTTCATCAGTTTAATTAATAATTATTTCATCTACAAAAATCCAAGCATCTGAGCCAGCAGCAGGATGTTCTTTAGGTAATTTACCAACATTTTTGGCATATACTTTTACATACCTTGCTTTTAAATCTTGGCTGTCAATCTTAAAAGTATGCTTGAATTTCCCCTCTTGCATCAAGGGTATTTCGTTTGCTATTGTTTCAATTTCGGTAAAGTGTTTGCCATCCTCAGAAACAGCATAATTCACAGAGGTCGGTAATACAATCCAAGATAAATAGTATTGGAAAAAAGTAGTTTGAATATTAGAAAAAGGTGTTGTTTCTCCTAAGTCAATTATAACTTCAAAATCTGTTCCAGAAAATCCTTGGTAGTAGCCATCACGGAAATTTTCAATACTTCCCAAAAGTCCATCTGTCAAATTATTATCACCTGTTCCTTTGTAATGTCTACTAAAAGGAATGGTATAATTTACCTTTTTCCCAGTGGCAATATGCCTGATTATTTCTTGCTCAAAATCTCCGTAGGGCTTTTCATTTTTAAATCCTCTGGCTTTTAAAGTGCTAGTTGAATTTACACCAAAAGGGGTGGTGTAATTTTGCCAAGTACTATTATTAAGGCTGTATTCCAAACGCATATCAGGGCTGCCTTTAAAAAGAGATACAGCAAAACTATCGGCATTAAAAACAACTGTTGAGGTAATAGGTACACTTTCAAACCCATAAGTTACGCCTAGTGCATCCAGTTTAGGATAGTGCTTTTGTACACGCGCATAAAAATTCTCATAATCTTTTTCAGAGGAACTCCAAAGGACTTCACTCATAGCCAAAATTCTTGGAAATACTTTGCTATCTACCAATTCTTGTGGCGCTCTTTCGCTCCACATATTACATTCTCCACCTAAAATATGTTTGGCTTCTTCTACTGTTAATTCTGCAGGAATTGGCTCATAATGATAAACCTCTTTCAAATCTGTTGCGTCCAGACCATAATCAAAATAACAATGGGAAGTTGGTGACATAATAGCGTCATGTCCACTTTTGGCTGCAGCAATTCCACCTTCTTCTCCTCTCCAAGATTGCACGGTTGCTGAGGGAGCTAAACCACCCTCTAATATCTCATCCCAACCAATAAGTTGTCTTCCGTTTTCGTTCAAGAATTTTTCAACTCTTGTAATAAAATAGGATTGTAATTCGTGTGTATCATGCAAGTCCTCCTCTTTCATTCTCTGTTGGCATTTCTTACAATGTTCCCATCTGTATTTTGGAGACTCATCTCCTCCAATATGAATGTATTTAGAAGGGAAAAGTTTCATTACTTCCGTAAGCACATCTTCCATAAAAGCAAAAACGGTATCGTTCCCAGCACAGTAAATATCTTTATAAACACCCCACTCAGTTCCTACATTTATGCTATCGCCTGTGCAAGAAAGGTAAGGGTAGGAGGCAATTGCTGCAACACTATGCCCTGGAAATTCAATTTCAGGAACTACCGTAATATGCCTTGTTTTGGCGTAAGCCAAAATTTCTTTAATGTCCTCTTTAGTGTAAAAGCCACCATAAATACTACCATCTTTTTCTGTGCGCCAAGCCCCAATTTCAGTCAGTTTTGGATATTTATCAATCTCAATTCTCCAACCCTGATCTTCCGTAAGATGCCAATGTAACACGTTCATTTTATGATAAGCCAACAAATCAATATAGCGCATTACAAATTCTTTTTTCATAAAATGACGGCAACAATCTAGGAGCATTCCCCTCCAAGAAAATCTTGGAAAATCATGAATTTTTAAGCAAGGAATTGTTGTTTTTACTACTCCTTTTTTAGTCGTGATTAACTGCCTTAAAGTTTGTATCCCTCTCATTATTCCTTTAGGGGTAGACGCCTCTATTTTTAATTTTTCTTCTGAAATATTTAGAAAAAATTCTTCTTCTTGTAATCCTTCTTTTTTTAATAATTCAATTGTATTTCCGTTCCCTTTTAATTCAAGATTGAGAATCTCTTTTAAGTAGTCTGACGCAGTATAAAATAGACTGTCAACCATCAAATTTGTGTTATAACTTAGTGAGAACACACCATCATTTATCTCTAATTTTTGAGGTTTGGGGATAAGATTTACCTCTTGTACTTTTTGATCAGTACAAGCAAATAATAAACAGAGTATTGGTATGAAATATCTCATTATTTTAAAAAAGATAAGGAATCAATCATACGGTTTTCACCTTTTTGATACAAAGCATAATTAAACCAGGGATGTACAGCATAAGCGCCATGCTCTCCTTTTTTATTGAT
>DUAO01000050.1:7313-23492 GCA_012960805.1 Flavobacteriales bacterium
GCGAATCTCCAACTCTACCGTGCATTTTCCAAGAAAGACCTGATGTAGTGCAAGCCCCAGAAATATCACCTTTTTTATCCAATGCTAAAAGTCCAATAGTATCATGGTTTTCCACATTTATTATTGGTTTATATTTTGATTCTTTCAACCATTCTTTCCATCTTTTTTCAGCTTTTTCAGTTAATAAATCTTCTTTAGGGAATCCTTGTTCTAATGCAAATTGTAATGCGCCTTCCCCAGATAGCATTACATGAGGTGTCTCATCCATTACTTTTCTGGCTACTGAGATTGGGTGTTTGATATGTTGTAAAAAACTAACTGAACCACAATTTCCTGTTTCATCCATAATGCAAGCGTCAAGAGTTACTTTTCCATCTCTATCTGGCAATCCTCCTAATCCAACCGACATAGATTCCGGATCAGCTTCTGGTATTTTTACACCAGCCTCAACAGCATCAATTGCCTTGCCTCCGCTTTGCAGCACTGCCATAGCAGCTACATTGGCGGGCATTCCATGTTTCCAAGTAGAAATAACCATTGGGTGACCTTCTTCAGAATTAGGATTTGCGTTCTGTGCTATGGCAGAAATTAATTTAGGAAAAATAGCTGTTCCAACCGCTCCTAAAACCCCTCCTTTTATAAAATTTCTTCTGTTTGACATAAGTTTAATTTTTGTTCAATTCGTATAGCGACCAAATTAATAAATTATTTGGGTTAAATCCTGAAGCCTCAATCTCTATTATTTTTTCTTCTCCGGGCAAAAGGGTAAAGAAATTATCAGAGAATTTTCCTTTTACTCCATGTAAATAAAGCTGAAAAGTGGGCACGTCCGTACTGAGCTTTAGATTATTATCAAGATATTGATACTGAATAGTTGGTTTTGGAAAATCATAATTTTTAATTGCTTTTGTAAATCCAACTTTTGATTGTACTTTTTGCTGTTTTAGCTTACAAATGATAAATTCATCATCTTTACAAAAAGGAATAGAAGCAATGAGTTGTGATTTGGCTTGAATTTTAACAAATTGTTTACTGCTAGACAATATTTCCCCTTTTAAGGAATAAGTGTTGATAAGCAAAGTGTCAGAACAATTTGTAGTATCTGAGATTACCCAAATATTAAAACTGTTATTTTCAGTTTTTTCTAAAGAGAGAGAGATTTGAGCAAAAGCATCTTGAGCGGTATAGTGAAGTGCTTTCCAATTGCCGTAATAATCCCGACCACTCCAAGAGGCAACAGGCCAGCAATCATTCAATTGCCAATATAAAGTTCCCATGCAGTAGGGTTGACTTCTCCTATGCGATTCTAAACCTATCCGCATACCTTCAGCTTGCAGAATTTGACTTGCGTACACAAACTTTTCAAACTTTTCAGGAACATTGTACTCTCTTTGCATGTACTCTTTAATTAATGCATTTCCCCTAGGATGTTTTTGATGGTTTTTCATCACAGCCGAATTTAAATCCCAATTCAAACTATCAGCAAAAGTGGCAATGGTGGAAAGCTGAGGGAAAGATTGAAAGCCAAATTCACTCATGAATCTTGGCACTTTCTTTTCTAAATTTTCAAAGGGCTCTGCATCATGCCAAACCCCCCAATAATGCGCATCTCCTTCAAACTGATGCTTAGGATTTCCTCTTCCAAATTTTGGAGAACTTTCCCAGTAGTCTGATTGAGAATTTTCATCTACTATAGTTGGAAGTATCTCTTGAAATACTTTCTGATATCCCTCCCAGATTTTATCTTGTTGTTTTTGGGGATATGCATTTTGCCACCCCCATCTGTGCCACCCTTCTGAACTTTCATTGTTACCACACCAAAGTGCTATGGAAGGATGATGGCGTAAACGCTTTACATTTTGGATAGCCTCTTCTTGTACATTTTTCAAAAATAAAGAATCAGAAGGGTACATAGCGCAAGCAAACATAAAATCTTGCCAGACTAAAATCCCTAAAGAATCGCACAAATCATAAAAAATATCTTCTTCATAAATCCCTCCTCCCCAAACTCTGAGCATATTCATATTAGCTTTAATCACATCATTTAGCAAGTTGCGATAATGGTTTTTTGTTACTCTATTCTGTAAGTTATCTTGTGGAATATAATTTGCTCCTTTCATAAAAATAGGTTTATCATTTACTTTGAAATAAAAACTTTCTCCTATTGAATCTTGCTCAGAGATTAATTCTATTTTTCGTAATCCTATCTTTTTTTTCTGACTATCAATTATTCCATTTTCATCCGATATAGAAATTGGGATATCATATAATTTCTGCTTCCCATAGCCATTTGGCCACCATAATTCAGGGTTTGGAATACGAATGATAATGGAAAGTTTATTATTCCCTTTTTTCAATTTAAAATTCCCCCATACTTTATTATAAGCCTTAAGGGTAACTAGTTTTTCAACTGAAGATTCTATCTCAATTCCAATGGTTAAATTAGCAAGCGTATCTGTTAAATGATCTTGTACTATATAAATATCTTTTATCTTGCAATCGCTCCAGCTTTGTAGTTCTACTTTTCGCCAAATTCCTGTTGGGGATATTTTTGCTCCCCAATCCCAGCCATAATGAAAGCCTGCTTTTCGTGTAAAAACTCTCTCACCACCAGGAAGACTGTATCCTAAAGTTGTTTGTCTTTTATTTTCAATTTTTGAAACTGCATCAAATTTTATGAGTAGCGTATTGTCTTTTTTTAGGATATCACTTACATCTATCTCCCAAGTTCGAAACATATTGTTGGCTTGAAGAATAAGCGAATCACTCAAATAGACTTTTGCGTAAGTATCTAAACCGTGAAAGCATAAAAGTTGATTATTCTTTGTGAGTATTTTTTTTGAAACACTAAATTTTGAACGATAGTTCCAATTCTTTTCAGCTATCCACTGCACACTATCTTCATTAGTTCCGTAAAATGGGTCTGAAATTAAGTTATGATTTAGTAAATCTGAAAAATTATTTCCCGGAATTTCTGCCTTATACCACTCATTTTCATGCTCAAATTCCCAATTGCTTATTTCTTGTGATAAGTTGCTTTTTTCTTGTTTTTTACAAGAAGAAAAAAATACTAATAATATGAATAAGTACTTATACAAAGCCTTCTAGTTTTTCTAATACAGCTTGAATATTTTTGCTATTTGTTTCTAAAACTCCATGCTTATTTTTCTCACTTCCAGACAGATGAAAGTTTTTAACACCAATTTTGAAAAGATCTTCTACATTTGTATGATTCACGCCACTGCCTGCTAAAATATTGATTCTCCCTGCTGAAATTCTAACAAGTTTCTTCAGATTTTTAAGCCCTAAGGAAACATTCTTTGCTTGCCCTGAAGTTAAAAGGGTGTCGAAACCATAAGCAATTACATCTTCTAGATTTTTCACTAAATCACTACCTTCATCAAAAGCCCTATGAAAAGTAACATGCATTGGTTTTGCAATATTTGCTAATTGTTTGCTTTGCTCTTTATTTATAGAACCATCTTCTTTTAGCATTCCAATAACCACCCCATCACATCCTACTTTTTTGCAAAAATGAATATCCCCTATCATCTGTAAAATTTCTTTACTAGTATAGATAAAATTTCCTGCTCTTGGACGAATTAAAATATATAAAGGGATATTTAATAATCCTTTAGCTTTTTGGATATTTTCTCTTGATGCAGTAATCCCCCCTAACTCTAAGTCCCTACAAAGCTCAATACGATTAGCACCACCTTTTTCTCCATTTATTGCAGATCGAACAGAGTTAGCACAACATTCTACAAGGTATTGATTCATGGGTTAAATGTATGAAAAATGTAGTAATAAAAAAGCCCTCTTTTTAAAAGGGCTAACAATTACATTTCAAATGTTTCCATAAATTTTGTAGTGTAATTCCCTGTTCTGAAATTTTCATCCTGCATTAGTTTTTGATGAAAAGGAATTGTTGTTTTTACTCCCTCAATAATAAATTCATCCAATGCTCTTTCCATTTTTGCAATTGCCTCTTCTCTTGTTTGCGCAACTGCAATTACTTTAGCAATCATTGAATCATAAAAAGGAGGGATCATATAATTAGCATATACATGAGTATCAATTCTAATACCGTGACCTCCAGGTGCATGAAAGTTAGTTATTAAGCCAGGGCAAGGCCTGAAATCATTTTTAGGATCTTCCGCATTAATTCTACACTCAATAGCATGCAATTTAGGATAATGGTTTTTCCCAGATATCTCAATTCCAGCAGCTACTTTAATCTGTTCTTGTATCAAATCATAATCAACTACCTCCTCGGTAATTGGGTGCTCTACTTGAATGCGCGTATTCATTTCCATAAAGAAAAATTTTCTGTGCTTATCAACTAAAAACTCAACAGTTCCAACTCCTTCATATTTTACTGATTCAGCAGCCATAATAGCCGCTTTTCCCATTTCTTCTCTCAATTTTTTAGTCATGAACGGAGAAGGAGTTTCTTCAGCTAATTTTTGATGTCTTCTTTGTATTGAACAGTCTCTTTCAGAAAGGTGTGCGGCTTTTCCTGTACGGTCACCAATAATTTGAATTTCAATATGCCTAGGATCTTCAATGAATTTTTCCATATACATACCATCATTTCCAAAGGCTGCTTTTGATTCTTGACGTGCACTATTCCAAGCATCTTCTAAATTTTTCGCTTCCCAAACCAAACGCATCCCCTTACCCCCTCCTCCTGCAGTTGCTTTAAGCATTACGGGATAACCAATTTCTACAGCTAATTTCTTGCAAGTTTTAAAATTAGGGATTACCCCTACAGAACCCGGGATAGTTGGAACACCAGCTTTTTTCATTGTTTCTTTGGCAGACGCTTTGTCCCCCATTCCATCAATCATTTCAGGAGACGCTCCAATAAATTTGATGTTATTTTCACTGCAAATTTTTGAAAAATTAGAATTTTCAGCCAAGAATCCATAGCCAGGATGGATAGCATCAGCATTAGTAATTTCAGCAGCAGCAATAATATTAGGAATCTTTAAATAGGATGCGGAACTTGCAGCAGGACCAATACAAACAGCCTCATCAGCAAATCGCACATGTAAACTATCTTTGTCAGCAGTAGAATAAACTGCCACAGTTTTTATATTCATCTCTTTACAAGTACGGATAATACGCAATGCAATTTCTCCTCTATTGGCTATTAGGATTTTCTTAAACATAATAAATACTTTTAAGAATTAATTATGATGGATCAACCAAAAATAATGCTTGGTCAAACTCAATTGGAGTAGAATCATCCACTAAAACTTTTATGATTTTACCTGAAATCTCTGATTCAATTTCGTTAAATAACTTCATTGCTTCAATAACACACAAAGTATCTCCTTCTTTAATCGTATCTCCTACACTTACAAAAGGTGGACTTTCAGGTGATGTTGAACGGTAAAAAGTGCCAATCATTGATGCTTTAATTGTAATATAATTTGAATTTTCATCTGCAACAGGAGCTGGAGTACTAGTTTCAATTACCGTTACGGGTGCAGATGAAACAATAGGAGCCGCCATAACTTGCGCCGGTCCTTGCTGAATAATGGTAGTGGGCTCACCTTCATCTGAGCTTCCTCTTTTCTTTTTTGTAGGAGATTTTATAGAAATTTTAATGTTATCTATCTCTAAACTTACTTCAGTTGCTCCTGATTTAGCAACAAATTTTATGAGTTCTTGAATATCTTTTAAATCCATATCTAAAATTTTATTTATAATACAAAAGTAATTATTTCTTTGAATCGTAAGCCCATTTAATAAAAATTGAGCCCCAAGTAAATCCTCCCCCAAAGGCAGCAAGGATAATCTTATCTCCTTTGTTCAGTTGACTTTCCCATTCCCATAAGCATAAAGGAATAGTTGCATTGGTGGTGTTTCCATATTTTTCAATATTTAACATTACCTTTTCGTTTCCTATCCCCATTCTTCTGGCAGTAGCATCTATTATTCTTTTATTTGCTTGATGAGGGACTAGCCAAGCCACATCATCAGCTGATAAATTATTATTATTCATAATTTCCTCTGATACATCAGCCATACTTTTTACAGCTGCTTTGAAAACAGGCTGCCCATCTTGAAAGATAAAATGTTCTTTAGCATCAATTGTTGCATGAGATGCGGGCTTTACAGATCCTCCGGCTTTCAGATGTAAAAATTCTCTTCCAGCACCGTCACTTCTTAGTATTGCATCCTGTATCCCTAACCCATCTTTATTAGGCTCTAATAATACTGCTCCCGCTCCATCCCCAAAAAGAATGCAAGTAGTCCTTTCGGTATAATCAACAATAGATGACATTTTATCTGCCCCAACAACAATTACTTTTTTATAAGTCCCTGTTTCAATAAATTTTGAAGCAGTTGATAATGCAAATAAAAAGCCTGAACATGCTGCCATTAAATCATATGCAAATGCATTTATTGCACCTACTTTATCTGCAATAATACAAGCAGTAGAAGGGAAAATCATGTCAGGAGTAGCGGTTGCACAAATGATTAAATCAATATCTTTTGCGGAAGTATTAGTTTTTTTTAACAATCCTTTTATTGCTTGCGCTCCAAGGTCAGAGGATCCTTTTCCTTCTCCCTTTAAAATTCTTCTCTCTTTGACCCCAGTTCTTGAGGTAATCCATTCATCATTAGTATCAACTAAAGTTTCCAGCTCTTTATTAGTTAATATATAGTCAGGCACATAGCCTTGAACCCCTGTTATTGCAGCATTTATTTCCCCCATTAGTTAAGGTGGTTTTTTATTTTACTTGTCAATTCTGCCCCTACGACATCTTTAGTTAAGGTAATCATATTTTTTATAGCAATTTCACTTGAAATTCCGTGTCCTACAATTACAGTTTTATTAAGCCCTAAGATAGGAGTCCCCCCATAATTCTCGTAGTTAAATCGTTTGAAATACTCATCAAGCAACCCTCTTTTTTTCATAATTGAATAGATCCCTTCTGCTTGTTTTAGCACTATATTTCCTGTAAAACCATCACAAACAATAACATCAGTTTCCGAATCAAAAATATCTCTACCTTCAATATTACCAATAAAATTGTAATCAGGATTGTTTTCCATTACACTATAGGATGCTTGGCTTAGCATATTCCCTTTTGTTTTTTCTTCTCCTAGATTTAAGAGACTTACTTTTGGCTTTTTAATTCCACAAACATGTTCTGAAAAGAGTGAGCCAAGGATGCCAAACTGATATAATACATCAGGTTTGCAATCAGCATTTGCTCCAACATCCAACAAAACAGTAGCTCCACCATCTTCTCTTGGGATTAGTGAAGAAATTGCTGGGCGTAATATACCAGGTATTGCTTTTACAGAATAATAACCTCCCACAAACATAGCCCCAGTATTTCCGGCAGATGCAAAGCCATCAATAAGCCCTTTAGACAAATATTCAAAGCCTTTTGCGATACTTGAATTTGGTTTTGATTTAAATGCTTTTGTTGGGTGTTCTCCCATAGATATAACATCCTTACAGTCAATAATTTCAAAATTATTCTGTAGGCTGTCGCGATGCTTTAATGCGGCAATAATTTCACTTTTTCTTCCAAATAAAACTATTTTAGTATCAGACGGGAGTTCATTCAGAGCTAGAATAGCCCCTTGAACAGTTTTTTGAGGAGCATAATCTCCTCCCATAATATCAATTCCGATTCTCATAAATAGCTTGCAATTTAAAGCGGGATAAAACTACAAAAATCTATTAAAGCGCTATACAGATACTTGCTTTTCTATTGCTTCCTTCCCCCTATAAGCGCCACACTCTTCACAGACTCTGTGATATTGAACAGGAGTACTACAGTTGGGACAGGAGTACATGGTAGTAGCAGAAGCTTTGTAGTGCGTTCTTCTTTTATCTCTTCTAGTTTTAGAAATTTTTCTTTTAGGATGTGCCATTTTCTTTCTTTTACTATTTTATTTTTAAATCTTTTAATGCATCCCACCTAGGGTCAGACGACTTTTCTTGTTTTACAGTATATTTTTCTATCAAATTCACCATCTCTTCATTACAGGTTACTTCTCCCCTATCATTTAAGGGATGTTGTTGTTTTTTAGGTAAATTTAAAATAATTAATTCAAAGATTAATTGTTGTAAATTAATTGAATTTTCACTTTTTTTAATGTAAATAATCTCGTCAGTTGATGTTAAATCTTCATCAGTTATTTTGATAATTACATTTGTTTCTGCAGTAATATTAACTGAAATTTCTTCCGTGCAAATATCGCATAGCAGCTTATTTATTTTACCGTCAATTGTAAGAGTTAATGCTAATTTTTCGCCATCTTTATCTAGTAAAGCAGTAGCAATAATTTCAGCATGTTCCACATCTGACAATGTAAATGCTTCAAAGAACTGGCCCTTTATTTCAAATAAAAAAGAGTTCTTACCATTAGTAATTTCTCCTAACTTTATCTTATATTCATTCATTCCTCTGAATTTTAAAGGGATGCAAAGGTACAAATTTATTCGTATTTAGTATCCTAAGTTTACTTTCTTGCTGTAAAGACCAAAGGATTGCTAGTAATCTTTTTAAATTCAGCTCTTTTTTTAAAAATATCGCATGCCATAAATACAGCTTCACGAAATGATTGTTCGTTTGCCTCTCCTTTCCCGGCAATTTCAATAGCCGTTCCGTGCACAGGTGAGGTGCGTACAATATTTAAACCTGCAGTATAATTTACTCCCTCCGAAAAAGAGAGTGTTTTAAAAGGGGTGAGTCCTTGATCATGATACATGGATAATATACCATCAAATGAAGATAAATTTTTAGGAGTAAAAAAACTATCAGCAGGATAAGGGCCAAAAGCCATTACGTCATTTTCTTTCAGTTTTTTTATTGCAGGAATAATGATTTCAATCTCTTCAGAGCCGAGCATTCCTTTTTCCCCAGCATGAGGGTTAAGCCCAATAACCGCAATCTTTGGTTTTCTGATACCAAAATCAGTAATTAAGGACTGATTAAGTTGTTTTGTTTTTGAAATAATCTTAGCAGTAGTAATAGCTGTTTTTACTTGTTCTAAAGGAATATGTCCTGTAACAAACGCTATTTTCATATTCTCACTTACCATGATCATTAATGATTCGCCTTCAAAATTTCCTTGTAAAAACTCAGTATGCCCTACAAAGCCACTTATTTCCTCCTGAATTGAAGCTTTGTTAATAGGGGCAGTTACCAGCACATTAACCTCTTCTTTTTTTAAAGCATTGCAGGCTAATTTTATGGATTGAAAAGCATATTTTCCTGAAGTAGCTGTTGCTGCACCAAATTTAATTTCAATATCTTCTTGCCAGCAATTTAAAAGGTTAACCTTGTTAGTTTTTGCGTCTGAAATATTATTTATAGTATGAAAAGTAAAATTTTGCAATTCAACTGCTTTTCTGTGAATTGAAGCCACTTTATTTGAGCCATAGACAATTGGAGTGCAAAAATCCATCATACGAGCATCTTTAAAGGTTTTAAGAATCACTTCCATTCCTATCCCATTCAAATCCCCAATAGAGATTCCTACTTTTATTTTTTGTGCTTTCTCGCTCATTTAAGCTCTATTTTTTATGAACTGATATAATAATCTTACTCCCATTCCTGTAGCTCCTTTACCTCTGTATCCGTATTTTGCTTTAGTGTAAGATGGTCCTGCAATATCCAAATGAATCCAAGGGTAATCGGCAAAATGAGCTAGGAATTTTCCGGCTGTAATTGCGCCAGCATGAGGGCCTCCTAAATTTTTAATATCAGCAATGTCGGATTTTATGAGCCCATCATAGTCTGACCAAAAAGGCATTTCAGCTAAACGCTCATGAGTATGTCCTCCCGTCTCTTTTAATCTAGCATGTTCTTTTTCTGCTCCTTCATGCATACTCACAATTCCGTAATGTCCAATTGCAGCAACTGCAGCACCTGTTAAGGTTGCTAAATCTATTACTAATTCAGGCTTGTATTTTTTAGCAAAACTAAGCGCATCAGCAAGAACTAATCTACCTTCAGCATCAGTGTTGAGCACCTCAACAGTAGTGCCATCATGCATAGTGATTACGTCACCAGGAGCGTAAGCATTTCCTGAAGGTCGGTTGTCAGTTGCTGGAGTTAAAGCAATTACATGTATTGGTAAATTGTTAGCGGAAATCGCTTGCATTGCTCCAATTACAGTTCCCGCACCTCCCATATCTGTTTTCATTAAATCCATGGAATTGGCAGTTGGTTTTAAACTTAAGCCCCCCGTATCATATACAATACCCTTCCCTATTAAAATAATGGGTTGTTTGTTTTTAGCATTTTTTGGTTTCCACTCCATAATGGTAAAAGTAGGTTCGTCAATACTTCCTTTATTTACCGCCAATAACCCTCCCATCTTTAATGACTCAATTTTCTTTTTATTGAAAACTGTAGTTTTAAATTTGTTTGCTTTTCCTGATTTTACGGCAGCCTCTGCTAAATCCTTAGCGGTCAAATGTGAAAAAGGTTCATTAATCAAATCTCTAGTAAAATAAACGGCATCTACTATGTTTTGCAATTCTTCAATGTTTTTTTTGTTAGAGTTTTTACACAAATAAATCGTAGTTAGTTTATTTGCGGTTCCTTCAGTTTTATGTTTGGTAAAAGTATAATTAGAAAGAGCCATTCCTTCTGCAATTTGCATTGCTTCAGTCTGATTCTCTTTCACATCAATAATTAATACTGATTTATCATCTTTTAACTTTCCGGCTAATCTGTCGCCAAGCAATCTGCAATTTTCTGCATGTTGGTTGTTGTCTTTTTCTTTTTTTGGAAGCACTAAAAAAATGTGTCTTCCGTACTGATTAATAGCAACAATTTCTTTCTTATCTTCCCATTCTAATTTTATATAATCTAACTCTTGTTTAGATAGATTAAAGTCAGATAATTTACTTTTTTTATCACATAAAAGGATTAAATTATCTTTATCAGAAATTGTTGTTTTCTTTTTGATTATAGTCTTCATAATATTGTGTAATTTTGAACGCACAAAACTAAGTAATTTTATGGATAGTAAGCAGTTGATAGGTAGGGCATTGAAAAAAGAGTTTTTATCAGCAGATGAAGGTCAGTTTTTGTATGAAAATGTACCTACTGCAGATTTGATGTGGGCAGCAAATGAGCTCAGACAAATGCAAGTTCCCGGTAATGTGGTTACTTGGCAGATTGATCGTAATGTAAATACCACCAATGCTTGTACGGCTAATTGCAAATTCTGTAATTTTTTCCGCCATCCGAAACATGAAGAAGTATATGTGACCAATGCGGAAACGTATAAACTTAAAATAGAAGAAACCATAAAATATGGTGGAGATCAGCTGCTTTTACAAGGAGGTCATCACCCAGATTTAGGATTGGATTATTACACCAAATTATTCAAGGATCTGAAAGCTCTTTATCCAGATATTAAATTACATGCTCTTGGGCCGCCAGAGGTTGCGCACATTTGTAAAATTGGAGGATATACTCATCTGGAAGCTTTAATTGCTTTGCAAGCGGCAGGTATGGATAGTATGCCAGGAGCAGGAGCAGAGATTTTAAGCGATAGAGTAAGGCGATTAATTTCCAAAGGAAAATGTACGGGGCAGGAGTGGTTGGATATTATGAAAGTTGCACATCAAATTGGGTTAACTACATCAGCAACTATGATGTTTGGGCACATAGAAACCATTGAAGAACGCTTTGATCATTTGGTAAGAATTAGAGAGGTACAAGCTCAAAAACCTGAAGGAGAAAATGGATTCTTGGCATTTATTCCTTGGCCATTTATGGATGACGGAACACTTTTGCAAAGAGTAAAAGGCATCAATAACAACACTTCAGCTGACGAATATATGCGCATGATAGCGATTTGTAGAATTATGCTGCCAAATATTAAAAATATTCAAACTTCTTGGCTTACAGTTGGGGCTGATACAGCACAACTTACTTTGCATGGAGGAGCCAATGATATGGGCTCTATTATGATTGAAGAAAATGTAGTTTCTGCAGCAGGAGCACCACACCGATTTACGGCAAATAGTATACAAGAATGTATAAAAGAAGCAGGATTTGAACCGAGACTCAGAACTCAATTGTATGTGGAAAGAGAGATTCCCGAAATGGAGGAACAATTAATAGATTATTAAAATGTTTACAGGGATAATTGAACAAATAGCAGAGGTTGTTGCACTAAAAAAAGAAGACAGCAATGCGCATTTTTATTTAAAATCATCCATTACAAAGGAGTTAAAGATTGACCAATCGGTAGCTCATAATGGAGTGTGCCTTACAGTAGTAAATATAAAGGATGATGTATATACAGTAACAGCAATAAATGAAACCCTTCAAAGAAGTAATCTCAGGCTTTTGGAGGTCGGGCGCAAAGTAAATATCGAAAGATGTATGCAGATTAGAGGTAGGTTTGATGGACATATGGTTCAAGGACATGTGGATCAAACAGCAATTTGCACTGAACTAAAAGAAGATAACGGTTCTCATATTTTCACTTTTGAGCATGAAAAATTGGATAATATTACAGTTGAAAAGGGTTCTGTTTGTGTAAATGGGGTGAGCTTAACGGTTGTAAATTCAATGGACAATGCTTTTTCGGTAGCTATTATTCCTTATACTTTTGAGCACACTAATTTCCATACCTTTAAAGTGGGCACGGTAGTTAATATAGAATTTGATATACTAGGGAAATATATCGCAAAAATGTTTATTAAAGATTTATAAAATATGAAACCAACATTATTAATTTTAGCAGCAGGAATGGGAAGCCGATATGGTGGATTAAAGCAAATAGATGGTATTGGTCCAAATGAGGAACCAATAATTGAGTACTCAATTTATGATGCAATTAACTCAGGGTTTGGGAAAATTGTATTTGTTATCAGAAGAGAGTTTGATGAGGCGTTCCGCTTCCGCTTTGATAAGTTTGCCGACAAAATTGCAATTGAATATGTGTATCAGGAGGTAAATATAAAAGTTGATGGAATTAATACGATTGAAAGAACAAAACCTTGGGGGACTTCACATGCTGTACTTGTTGCTAAAGATGTGATAAATGAGCCATTTGCAGTTATTAATGCTGATGATTATTATGGAGCGGGTTCTTTTCAGTTGATTGCTGATTTCTTAACTAATGAATGCTCGCCATCACTTATGGCAATGGTAGGTTATACTTTGTACAATACATTGTCAGAATACGGAACGGTAAACAGAGGAGTATGTGAAGTAGATAATAAGAACAACTTAGTTGAGGTGATTGAAAGAACAAAAATTGCTGAACAAAATGGAGTAGTAAATTATAATGTAGGAGCCGATGAGACATTAGGAGCTGTAGATAGAAATGTGCCAGTTTCTATGAACTACTGGGGTTTTCATCCTTCAATTTTTGCTGAGATTGAAAAAGGTTTGCATGACTTTATGAGGGAAAATCCTACTAATTCAACTGCTGAGTATTACATACCAAATATTGTTACTGATATGATTGTAAGTGGACAAATGGCAGTGCGAGTTATTCCTACTGATGATAATTGGTTTGGCGTAACTTACAAAGAAGATAAGCCAATGGCAATTGCTGCAATTAATCAGTGTATTGCTGATGGTGTTTATCCAGAAAATCTTTGGAGTTAAGAGAAGCAAACAATATTGTCAAGCAGTTTATTCCTAATGAGGAAGTAGTGGCTATTAAGCTAAACAATAAAGGTCTGATTAATCAGACCTTTATTGTTTCTGTAGGTAAGATAAAGATTAAACAATTTATCCTGCAAGCGATAAACACGGCTATTTTCCCACTGTATGAAAAAGGTTTAGAAAACATGATTTTAGTAAATAATCAGTTAAATAAATCTGCTTTTCCCTATGAATTCCCTACTCCAATACTCGATAAATATATTTGTATTGATAGTGTGATTTGGCGCCTATTTCCTTTTATTGAAAGTAATTGTTATGATGTTGTTTTAGATAAAAATATGGCTTTTGAAGCAGCAAAATGTTTAGGTAGTTTTTATAAATCACTACATAATTTTGACACAAAACAATTGCATACTACCTTGCCTAATTTCCATAATTGTAATTTAAGGTTGTCAGAATTAGATAAAGCTATAAATACTGCAAATACCGATCGCTTGAATCATGCAAAGGAATTAATTAAAATAATAGATAGTTCACGAAATATATTGAAAAAATTTGATAAACTAAATGCTGAATTACCAATTAGGGTAGTTCATTTTGATGCAAAAATTAATAATATTTTATTTGATAAAACAACAAATAAAGCTAAAGCTATTATTGATTTAGACACACTAATGCCAGGGACTGTACTTTCAGATATTGGAGATATGATACGTACTTTTAGTAATACATTAGGTGAGGAATCAAAAAATATTGATGGGGTAAAAGCAGATATTGAAATTATTCAAAATATTATAAATGGGTTTTTAAGTAGTTGTAAAAACATCTTAACTAATGAGGAAAAAGATAATTTACTTTTTTCAGGAAAGGCAATTACTCTTTTACAATGCATCCGTTTTCTCACAGATTATTTGAATAATGACAGCTATTATAAAATAGTATATCCTGAGCAAAATTGGATTCGTGCCCAAAATCAATGGGCTTTGTGTTGCTCACTTAAAGGCTAATTAATTTATTATGTTTGTATCATGAGAAAAAAGATACTATTATTAGGCTCAGGAGAGTTAGGAAAAGAAGTAGTAATAGCCATGCAAAGATTGGGGCAATATGTTATTGCGGTAGATAATTATGAAAACGCACCCGCCATGCAAGTGGCGCATGAGTTTGAAGTCATTAATATGTTGGATGGTGCTGAACTAGATAGAATAGTTGCTAAACATCAACCTGATTTTATTGTTCCTGAAATAGAATCGATTAGAACAGAAAGATTTTATGAATATGAAAAGCAAGGTTTTACGGTAATTCCATCCGCAAAAGCGGCAAACTTTACCATGAACCGTAAAGCAATCCGTGATTTGGCAGCTATTGATTTAGGAGTAAAAACCGCTAAATACAAATATGCTACTTCATACGAGCAGTTAAAAGAAGGAGTAGCTTTTACAGGAATGCCTTGTGTAGTAAAACCATTAATGTCCAGTTCAGGAAAAGGACAATCGGTTATTAAAACAGTAGCTGATATTGAAAAAGCATGGAACTATGCTTTGGAAGGTTCAAGAGGGGATTTGCTGGAAGTAATTGTAGAGGCATTTATTAATTTTGATTATGAAATTACACTTTTAACCCTCACACAGAATAATGGAAATACGCTTTTTTGTCCACCTATTGGGCACAGGCAAGAAAGAGGGGACTATCAGGAAAGTTGGCAGCCAATGACTATGGATGTTGTGCATTTAAAAGAGGCTCAAGAAATAGCCGATAAAGTGACGAAAGAATTAGGCGGTAGCGGAATTTGGGGAGTAGAATTTTTTATTGGAAAAGAGGGGGTTTATTTTTCTGAACTTTCACCAAGACCACACGATACAGGAATGGTAACTTTGGCCGGAACACAAAATTTTACAGAATTTGAATTGCACGCTCGTGCAATATTGGGTATCCCCGTTTTGGATATTCCACTAGTTAGAAATGGTGCTTCTGCTGTAGTATTGGCTGATAAAGAAAATAATGCCTTTCCTACTTTTACAGGCTTAAGTGAAGCAGCACAATTTCCGAACACGGATTTTAAGATTTTTGGGAAGCCAACAACACGACCTTACAGAAGAATGGCAGTTGCTTTAGCGCATGGAGCTAAAAATACTAGTGATTTAGTTGAAAAAGCAAAAGAAGTAGCCTCAACAATTAAAGTTAACTAAGCGAACATATGAGTGCAGTCTAGCAATCTTGCTCTTTTCTTACTTAATTTTGAGAATACAAATTAGGAACCCCAAAATAAAATTCTATTATCTTTAATTTAAATATATAATCGTATTTAGTTTTAATGAGTTCCGATTGTGCGGCCTCATACCTTTGTTGGGCTTGTAAAAAATTAAAGGTATTCATTGCTCCATTATCAAATCTTTCTTTTGCATACTCATAAGCTAATTTACGTGCAGATAGAGTTTTTTCTGCAGCTTCATATGCTTTTAATGAGCCATTAGCATCTGTGTAAGCTTGATTAATAGTATTTTCCAAATCAAGGTTTATTTGATTTAGAGAGTATTCTAATTTTTTAACACCTAAT
>DUAO01000051.1:0-322 GCA_012960805.1 Flavobacteriales bacterium
ATTGGCAATACTAAAGACGAGTTGGGCGGTTCTGAATATTCTGAATATATTCATAAATTTATTGGAGGCAAATGCCCTACTGTTGATTTTTCAGAATCAAAGAAAAATATGAATGCTGTATTGGAACTTATTGAAACTGAATTAATTAAATCTGCACATGATTGTTCAAAAGGTGGATTGGCAGTTGCAGTTTCTGAACTTTGCATGACTAATCTAATTGGTTGTACTGTACCTTTGGATAATATTCCTGGAGATAAATTAGACGTTGACAAAATTTTATTTTCTGAAAGTCATTCTAGATATCTAGTAACTTTTGAAAAGA
>DUAO01000051.1:552-3892 GCA_012960805.1 Flavobacteriales bacterium
CGTGCTTTACAACATAGAGGCCAAGAAGCATGGGGGTTTGCAGTTCCAAATAAAACCCCATTTAAGAAAATAGGTTTAGTTTCACATTCATCATCTGAATTTAAAAAACTCGCACAAGAATATGCTTCCCCTTGTGTTATCGGACATGTACGATACTCAACTATGGGAACTAGTACATTGGAAAACGCACAACCTCTTAAAGTAAAAGATCTTTGTATTGCGCATAATGGGACAATTGCTAATGCTCAGGAATTATCTAATTTAGTTGGTGGATGTTCTTTTACACCTCAAAGTGCAAGTGACACATTGGTTGCTGCGCAAAGATTGGTATCTTTAATTTCTGAAAATGGAGATATGGGGAAGGCTCTTTCAATTTTAAAAAATGAAATGGTTGGTTCGTATTGTTTTACTTTTATCTCTGATGATAATTCCGTATATGCTGCAAGAGATCCTAAAGGATTTCGTCCCATGGTTTTAGGACATAAAGAATCTGATGATACCTATATTGTAACTTCTGAGTCTGCTGCTGTGACTGCAGTTGGTGCAACTCTTCAAAGAGATGTAGTTCCAGGTGAATTAATTAAATTAAGTAAAACTGGTCTTGAATCTGAAATATTTTCACATGACACTTCCCGTGCACATTGTTCTTTTGAATTCACTTACTTTGCACATCCATCCAGTAACATGGAGGGACATAACATTTACATTTCAAGAAAAAATATTGGTCGATTTATGGCAAAAAAGTTCCCTATTTTGGATGCAGATTTAGTTATACCAGTACCTGATTCGGCACGTCCTGCAGCACTAGGATATGCACAAGAACTAGGTGTTTCATTTGATGAGGGATTACTAAAAGACAGGTACAGTAAGAAAGGTCCTTTGAGAAGTTTTATTGAACCACATCAAAGTGATAGGGTAGAAATTAATCGCTGGATAATTCCAATTAGTGAAATAATTAGAGATAAGCATGTTGTAGTTATTGATGATAGTTTGGTTAGAGGAACAAGTTCCAAAGCTATAATCAAAGCACTTCGAAGATCAGGAGCTAAAAAAATTAGCATGTTGATCACATATCCACAAATCAACTATCCTTGTTATGCTGGAATTGATTTTCCATCTCAAGAGGAGCTTGCAACATTCACTGATGGTAAGGAGATGACTACTGAAGAAATAACTGAAATGGTTAGAAAAAGTATCGGTGTTGACTTTTTGGGATATAATGATGCTGAGAATTTAGCTGATGCCGTAGGAATGCCAAAGGATTCTATGTGCTTTACATGTTCTTCTGGAAACTATGATTCATTAGGAATTAAACCTGATTTTACTAAACGTGAACAAGTAAAAGCAAAGATTTGATTAAATATGGTTTATAGCATCTGATCCTTATGAAAGCACTTTGGAATAATACTGTAATTGCAGAAAGTAATGACACTGTTGTTGTTGAGGGTAATCATTATTTTCCAATTGAATCAATAAAAGAAGAATATTTTCAAAAAACTGATTTAACATCATTTTGTGGATGGAAAGGAATGGCGAATTATTATTCTATAACTGTAGATGGAAAAATCAATAAAGATTGTGCATGGTATTATGCCAAACCAAATGATGCGGCCTCCAAAATAAAAGGAATGGTTGCTTTTTGGAATGGTGTAGATGTGAATTAGTTTTTATTTATAATAATAAAAACCTCAAGAACCCATCATGCCAACCATTTTTGGCATTTCTCGATAAGCTTTGTTCACAAAGATATCATTATCAGCTGAAATCATTACAAATCTCATAGGATTTTCAGGAGGTGGGGAAACGATTATTTTTTGACCAACTTTTAAAACTTTGATATCTAGCGTATCTCCTGCACCAAAATTTATATGAATATTTGTTAATGGCTGACTTCCTGTGTTTTGAATTATTACTCTACCCATGATGAATAGACTTTGTTTATCTAAAATTGGATCTACAAAAATATCATATTCTTGAACAGCTATGGAGAATTTCAGGAAATCCATTCCAAAAATAATTCCCATAGCCACAATTACTGATATGCCAATTAGTAGAATAATTGAATACTGTTTCACTTATACAATATACCTTTTCTAATTATTAAGAATATTATAAAATGAAAAATACTAATTTTCCTATCAGTTAAATTCTATTAAAATTCATTATAATTAATTGAAGTTTCTAACTAGTGGAAAAGTAAAAGATCTGTATAATGTTGATGATGATAAATTACTTTTCAAATTCTCCAATCGAGTTTCTGCATACGATGTAAAATTTCATCAGGATATTCCAAAAAAAGGTGAAGTTTTGTGTAGATTTGCTGAATTTTGGTTTGATGAACTTGATGTTTCAAATCATTTCATTAGACGTGAATCTGAAACTGAAATTTTAGTTAAAAAAATGAAAATGATTCCTATGGAATGTGTTGTTAGAGGTTATTTTTATGGTAGTTTGATTAGTAGATGGAAAAATGGTTCTGTTAAATTGCCTGAAAATACTGATACTACTCTTGCAGCAAAATTGACTGAGCCTCTATTTGATCCTACTACAAAATCTGAACATGATTTACCTGTTGATAAAACAAAAGCAATTGAGATGAATTTGGTTTCTGAAGAACAATACAATTGGCTACAAAAAACATCCATTGCTATCTATTCTCAAATGGCTAAAATTGCTGATAATGCTGGTTTTATTTTAGCTGATTTAAAATTAGAATTTGGAATTTTAGATGATGAAATTGTTTTAGGTGATTCAATCGGTCCTGATGAATATAGATTATGGCCAAAAGAATCTTTTGTTGTTGGAAAAATTCAAGAATCATATGATAAACAAATTTTGCGTGATTGGCTAACAGCAAATGGTTATCAAAAACAATTTGAAGACCAAAGAAATGCTGGGGAAGAACCAACTGCTCCTCAAATCTCATCTGAAATAATTGAAACAATTACTAAACGATATGTAATTGCATATGAGAAATTAACTGGATTGCCTTTTTAACCTGCTTTTACTGAATGTTGACCTGTAGTTAACCTTCAACTCGAATCATATTTTCAATACTTTCAAAAATTAACCTGTTATGGGCCATTTACTATCACACGTTTTTAAAATTCTATTTTTTAATATTTTTGAAACTATTACAAAAATAATTGTATTACTATAATATATTTAGTAATTATCTTATAATTATGATGCTATTACAAGTTTATTGAATACACTATAATATTTATTGTAGCATATTATATATTTTCAAATTGGTACTAACTTTATTAAAGTAAACAAAAATTGATGCGATTAGACAAAAAAATATGATACAAGGATCTTTAAGATCAGATTAAAATCT
>DUAO01000052.1 GCA_012960805.1 Flavobacteriales bacterium
GGTGTTGTTTTTATATGCTTCCTCTCGGTGCTTAATGAAATATGCATTTTCTGCAATTCTGCAAGCATCTATTATTAATGGAATATTATATTTTTTGCAAACCTCACTAACCTTCTTTGCATTTTTCATGCTTACTGGTTGGCCACCACCACTGTTATTGGTGACAGTTAAAATTACACCTGCTACATTTTCTTGGCCTCTTTCTTTAATTGTTGAAATAAGTTTTGACACATTCATATTTCCCTTGAAAGGATGTTTTACAGAGGGTTTCTTGCCAATTTCAGTAGGACAATCTATGGCTTCTGCGTTGGAAAACTCAATATTAGCTCTAGTTGTATCAAAGTGAGTGTTGCTTATAAAAGTTTTTCCCTTTCCCCCAATACATCCATATAATATTCTTTCTGCAGCTCTTCCTTGATGTGTTGGCAATACATGCCTATATCCTGTTAAATCCTTTATAGTGGCCTCCATTTTTTTCCAACTTTTTGCCCCCGCATAAGATTCGTCTCCAATCATCATTCCTGCCCATTGTTTTGAGCTCATAGCTGCTGTTCCGCTATCAGTAAGTAAGTCAATAATAACATCTTCTGCTTTTAATAAAAAAAGATTGTGTTTAGCTTCTTTAAGGAATTTTTGTCTTTCCTTTTCTAATAGACTCTACCATTTTTACTCTAAAAGGCTCAATTATAGTTTTATATTTCATCTTCTTATAATATAAGTGGAATTATTCTTAATAAAGTTATGAAAATTATGGAGAGATGGGCTAAACTGGAAAAAATATAAATATGGAAAAAGCTAGCTCATTTTATTCTTGATAATTATAATGGCGAAGATGAGATAATTTTTTTGAAATCTGTCCTCATTAGTACCCATGAATTAGGATCAAGTATGATATTTTCTGGCTCATCCTCCACTTTTATTTTAAAAACTGTTGATTTTTCCTTTACTTGAAGTAGTTCAATTTGCTGATGCTGATCTCCTTTAAAATTGATTCCAAGCTCTATTGGCATTTCAAACAAACTACCATCAGTTTGCACTTGGTTAAGTGTAATTAAAACTTGCTGCTCCTTATTGTCATATTTCCAATTCCCAGAAAGCTCTAAGGCGCCAGGCTTATATAGCCATTGTTGAAAAAAGACAGTTAGATTTTGGCCTGATACTTCTTCCATTGTCCTTTTGAAATCATTAGTTGTGGCATTGGAGTCTTTGTATTTTTGATAATATATTTGTATACCCTTCCAGAAATTTTCAGTACCGACAAGCCCTCGTAGCATGTGCAAAATCCAACTTCCTTTTTGATACGTTTGTGAACTAGTGACATTCTTCATATTCTTTAAGTTGTTATGAATAATGCGGTAATTAGGATTTTTTTCATAAAAAGTATTTACCCTTTCTTGGCTTGATTTAAGTCCTTCCAAAAAAACATCGCGTCCGTATTCATGTTCAATAAAAAGTAAAGTAAAATAGGTGGCAAAGCCTTCGCTTAACCAAACATCATCCCAATCATATTCGGTTACAGCATTACCAAACCATTGATGTGCAATTTCATGAATAACTACATTCCTCCATCTAATACTTCTATTCCCAGTAACTGAGTTATCTCCATATAAAATTGCGGATGCAGCTTCCATTCCTCCTCCCACACTGTTAGATTGTATGTTGGCTAATTTCTCATACGAAAAAGGTCCAACATAATTGCTGTAAAATTCTAAAACCTTCTTTGTAGGCTCAGCAAAATCATAAAAACCAGCATCTTTATCTTGACGATATACCCAAGTTTCAATTGATTTTCCGTCAAATGTATCTACATATTGAACAGCAAAATCTGCAACGCCAAGCACAAATAGCCATGAAGCAATTGGAACAGATTGTTTCCAATGAGTGAGTCGTCTTTCATTAGAAAGATTAGTTTCTTCAACTTTTAATCCGTTAGAAACTACTTGATAATGATTTGGAGCAGTTACTATAAATTCGCACATGGCCTTATCGTAAGGATGATCGATAGTAGCAAGCCAGTTCCGTGCTTTGTTTGGCCAATTGTCACTAAAAAAAGTGCGATCTCCATATTTATTCTTGCCAATTTTAAGTCCACTAGAGGGAATTCCTTTATATACTATACTAAATTCGCTTCGTTGGTTAAGCGAAGAAGGAGAGGGAAGTTTTATATTCAAAACATCATTTTCATGACTATAACTCAATGCTCTTCCCTTTGATGAAACACGACTCACAACCATGCCTTTGTTGTTTAGTTCTTGAG
The DNA here is from genome assembly GCA_012960805.1 of Flavobacteriales bacterium. Classification (GTDB taxonomy): domain Bacteria; phylum Bacteroidota; class Bacteroidia; order Flavobacteriales; family BACL11; genus UWMA-0277. The sequence continues at coordinate 2,258 of DUAO01000052.1, forward strand.
AAGCATTTACTAAATCCAATCTTAAATTTTTAACTCCAGCGCCAAGAAAACGAACATCAATAGTTAAATCACAGACAATTTCATCAGTTTCATCAGATAGTTCAATTTTAAACGTATAGTTAATGGCGTCAATCTTTGGGTTTTTAGGATAATTATCTGTAAAGGCAAATACTGTAGCGTAGCTACTTGTAACCATTAATAAACAAATCAGTACTAGTATTCTATTTTTTAATGTTCTCATAATATTTAGATTGTGAAAAGTATAATTACAAATTAGTCTTTAAGGGGCAAGAATTTTAACGGACGAAATTCGGTCAGCCCTATTTCTTTAATGGTTCGTTCTACATCTTCTATTTTTGATGGCACAAAATCACTCAGATTTTCAACACCAGTTTTTGTCACAACGGCAACATCTTCTATACGGATATAATGTCTCTCCTCTGGGATCCATATCATTGGGTCGATTGTAAAGACCATGCCTTCTTGTAACGTAACACCATGAACTCTCCCCACATCATGTACTGCCATGCCCACCGGATGTTGAAAATGCCCTCGAAATGTGAGTCCATTTTGTACAGCTTTTAAATGTGCTGGCTTCACAAAAGATTTGCCAATTAGGTATTCCTTCATGTCTACAGCAGCATTATTAAGCACTTCATTTGAAGTAATCCCCGGCTTGATATAACGGAATAAAGCGTCTCTATAAGCCACAATAAATTTATACAATGCCGCCTGTTTTTTATTGAATTTTCCATTTACAGGCCAGATTCGCGTGACATCGCTAGTGTAATAATGATAATCTGGTGCATAGTCCATAAGTACTAAATCTCCATCTTTCAATACATCTCTTTTATGGAAATAATGCCCCATATAAGCGTTTGTGCCTCCTCCAATAATGGAAGGGTAGCCATCACCTTGTGCTCCATGTAGATAAAAAATATACTTTGCGGCTGCATCTAGTTGGTATTCATAAACTCCAGGACTAGTAGATCTCATGGCTTCCATAATTGCCAAACCAGCTATTTCAGTTGCATTACGAATTATTTCAATTTCTTTTGAGCTTTTTATCAATCGCATAGCATCTAAAATTGGAGAGAGATCTCGAATTTCAAATTGTGGAAATCGTTCCATTATCAATTTTTTGAATCGAGCCTCTCTTGTAGACTGCGAATCCCATGGATCGGACGCTGCTCTAGCTTGTCCATGCAAAATTTCGTCTCGACTATCATTTCCTGTTTCTGCAGGGCTCAGAGGTGTATATAAGTATGGGGCTCCTCTATTTATCAGCCCTGTACCTACCAAATCATTTGCTAAAGACCCATATCCCCGAACACGTTCTACTCCAGTAAGTTTCTTAACCAAATCAGCGTCTTCAGCAGATAGTATTTTACCTTGACTGCGTTCTCTTTCTTTATTTCTATTTGGTAAATAAATAGTACTTGTTTTGGTCTTCCCGTTTAGTAATAAATAGGCGTGTTCAGATTCTAATCCACACAAATAGTAAAATGTATTAGTCTGCCGAAACACTTTAAAGCCTGCTATGCTCGCAGCACCCTGAATCAAGGCAATAGAATTATTGCCTATAGCTTCAAATATTTGTGATCTTC
>DUAO01000053.1 GCA_012960805.1 Flavobacteriales bacterium
ATAAAGTTTTATAAAAGCAATTTTTAATTGCTGTATTTCTTTTTTTTTAGTTTTAAACATGAGCTGTACACGCCAACCACCTATTCCATTTTTTGCTTTTAAAATACTTTCATATTTCCTGACTAAAGCATTAATTCCTTTCTCATTAATGCTAGTAATACTTTCATTTTCTGATAAAATAGTATCGGTTTGAGCAACTGATAAAAAAGGCAAAAGAATAAATAAAAAGAATAATTTTTTCATCCTTCAAAAATATAAAATAAAATGAGTTTACTTTTCTTATTTTTGCAAAGTGAGGCAATCGTATACATTTTATATTAATAAGCCAAGCGATTTGAGCAAGCTACTACTTTCAAAAAGTAAGGATGTTGATTATATTAGCATTCTTGATTCAAATAAGCAGATTACTCACCCTAGCTTACCCGCTGATTACATCAATTATGATTTGCTTGCTGGAGTTGATGCACTGAAAGTGCTTGAGGTAAGTAGGGATGCGTTCAGTCAATTAAAGAAATTCCATCAGCAACATCAGGATTGGCTATTTGGCTATCTTTCCTATGATTTAAAAAATGAAGTAGAAAAACTAACCTCAACAAATCATGATGGAGTTCAGGCGGCTTCATTATCTTTTTTTATTCCTAAATATGTGTTGCTATTAAAGGGAAATGCATTAGAGATACATACTAATGAATCTAAAGAAAATTGCGAACAATTTTTAGCAAAATTAGAAATAAATAATGATGAAAAGACAACAAAAACGATTACTCTACAGCGAAGAGAAAGAAAAGATGTGTATCTGCAAAAAATAGCACAAATAAAAAGATATATTCAAAGAGGAGATATTTACGAAATGAATTATTGTCAAGAGTTTTTTGCAAGAGAAATAAATCTAAATCCTACAGCCATTTTTCAAAAATTAAATAAAAATACAACTACTCCATTTTCCTCTTTTTTAAAGCTAAATCATATATACGCAATGTGCGCTAGTCCTGAGCGGTTTATTAGAAAATCAGGGAATCAGCTTATTTCCCAACCCATTAAAGGTACTAGAAAAAGAGGAGAAAATAAAGAGCAAGACAATATATTAATTAAGGAGTTAACAAATAGTGAAAAGGATATTTCAGAAAATGTAATGATTACTGATTTAGTACGGAACGATTTGTCAATTACAGCAACAAAAGGAAGTGTGAAAGTCGTAGAATTGTGCGGAATATATACTTTTGAAAAAGTACATCAGATGATTACTACTATTACTTCAGAAGTTGATGAAAAAGTGCATTTTTCAACAATTTTAAAATCTGTTTTCCCTATGGGTTCTATGACAGGAGCCCCGAAATTAAAGGCTATGGAATTGATTGAAGATATTGAAAGTTTTAGAAGAGGTATATTCTCAGGAGCCATTGGCTATATTACTCCAAAAGGAGATTTTGATTTTAATGTAGTTATCCGAACAATTTTGTATAATGCTAGCACAAAATATCTTTCAATAGGCGTAGGGGGAGCAATTACCATTAGATCGGATGCAGAGGAAGAATATGAGGAGTGTTTGGTGAAAGTAAAGCCAATTTTTGAAGTGTTAAATTTTAAATTAGATGAAAAATAAAATCCAAAATTTTATTTCAGAAAAATCTCTTTTCAACAAAGAGGATAAACTTATTTTGGGCATAAGCTCAGGAGCTGATAGCGTTTGTTTAATGCATATTTTATTAGCTTTGGAATATAGATTTGATTTAGCGCATTGTAATTTTAATTTAAGAGCTAACGAATCAGATGAAGATGAAATTTTTGTTAGAAAATTAGCTAAAGAGCATCATTTGCAATTTCATATCAAGCATTTTGACACTCAAAGGTATGCATCTGAAAATAAGATTTCTATACAAATGGCAGCTCGTGATTTACGCTATGCCTGGTTTCATGATTTATTAGTGTCAGAAAATGCAAAGTACATTGCTATCGCACATCATGCTAATGATGATACAGAAACTTTCTTTATTAATTTAGTTAGAGGTTCAGGATTAAAAGGGTTACTCGGAATTAAAGCAAAAACAGATAGTATTGTGCGGCCATTAATGGCAGTTTCTCGTGCTGAAATTGAACAATTTTTGAAAGAAAATGATATTGCTTTTAGAGAAGACAGTAGTAATGTATCTCTAAAATATTTGCGCAATAAGATTAGGCATGAGCTAATGCCTTTACTTACTGAAATGAATCCAAGTATTCAGCAAACTATTAGTGATGAGGTGAAAATTTTAGAGGGTGTGGCTCAGGTCTATTATACTAAAATGGGAGAGATTAGAAAAGAGGTAATTCAAAATAAAAATGGGATTATTCAACTTAAGATTACAACACTTTTAGAGTTAAATCCACTTAATAATTATTTATATGAGTTATTAAGCCCTTACGGATTTTCAACTATTGAGTCAATTGCAAAATCATTAAACGGACAAAGCGGAAAACAATTTTTTTCTAGTACGCATCAATTAGTGGTGGACAGAGAATATATTTTCATTTCAACTTTAGAAACGAAGGATGCGGTATTTAAAATTCTTGAGGAAGATTTAAAATTAGAAACCCCAATTGCAATAAACTTCAGAACTGTTTTAGATAAAAATATTATTATGGACAGTAAAATTGCTCAGTTGGATTTCCATAAATTAAAGTTCCCATTAATTTTGAGAAAATGGAAAGATGGAGATAAGTTCATCCCACTTGGAATGCAATCATTTAAAAAAATAAGTGATTTTTTTATTGATAATAAGTTTTCAATTTTAGACAAAAATAAGCAATGGTTATTATGTTCTGGGAAAGATATTATATGGGTAGTTGGGCAAAGAATTGATGACAGATTTAGGATCCAGCCAACCACAAAAAAATTGTACATTGCAGAACTTTTAAATAATGAGTAAATGTCAAAATTTGATTTCATAGAAAAACAATATTTAGGATTAAATAAAATGTCACTTACCAGGAGAATGTCATTGGCAATTTTCTGTTTTACTGCATATTATTGGCGAGAGAATCATGAAAAATCAGGTGAGCTATATTTTTTCATAGGTCTTGCTATTATGGTTATTTCAATTATTTTATTTTTCATATTACATTTTAAAACTCAGATTGTAAATGGGTCTGTTATTTTGGATGGTTTATGGACCTCACGAAAAATAAAGATTGATACTGGTAGTATTATTTCTGTTAAAAAAGTACAATACAGTAAATATTTTCTAAATCGTTCCGTTTATAATTTACACATAAAAGGAACAATTCGTTTTTATACCAGAGGAACTGATGCTGTAGAACTTACTGATAAGGATGGTTTAGTTTATCTTATTGGCAGTCAAAAAGCAGAAGAATTGACAAGGGTAATACAAGATAAATTAACATAAGAGATGAAAAAGATTTTAGTTATATTTTTTACTCTAATAAGTGTAATAACATCAGCTCAAATTTTAGATCCTGTAAGTTGGAGTTTTACTCAACAGCAACTTTCTGATAATGAGATTGAATTACAATTTAATGCTAGCATTGAAGACCATTGGCATTTATATTCGCAACATCTCCCTGAAGGAATTGATGCATATCCAACAGAATTTATTTTCATAACCAAAGAAGGCTATCAATTAGTTGATGGTATGATTGAGCCAGAGCCTATTAGAGAAGCTGATCCGAACTTTGATAATATTATATTACCATATTTTGAAGGTGAAATCTTTTTCTCTCAGAAAATAAAGATCCTTACTTCAAATCCCTTTACTATAAAAGGAGAAATCAATTTTATGTCATGTGATGAGTCTCAATGTGTTTTTCCAATGCCAGTTCAATTTTCATTTAATATCAATTCAGATGGTAGTATTCAAGAAGTAGAAGAACAGGAGATAGTTACGAATCAGGATATTGAGAATACAGAAAAGTATAATGATGCTTTAGTAGAACTGAATAATCCTTCTACCGATTGCGGTTCAACCAAATCGCATGAAAACACCTTATGGGCTATTTTTATATTAGGGCTCCTAGGAGGTTTAATTGCACTGATAACGCCTTGTGTATTCCCTATGATACCGCTCACGGTAAGTTTCTTTACTAAAGCAGAAAAAGGGAAGGGAATGTTTAATGCTGTTATGTATGGGTTTTTTATAATGCTAATCTACTTCTTATTAAGTATTCCTTTTCATTTTTTTCCAAATATTGATCCAGAAATTTTAAATCAGATTTCTACTAATAGTTGGTTGAATTTATTCTTCTTTGCTATTTTCATAGCTTTTGCTCTTTCCTTTTTTGGTTATTATGAACTTGCATTACCAAGTAAATGGGGTAATAAAGTTGATTCCGGATCTAATATAGGCGGATTAATTGGGATATTTTTTATGGCGCTTACTTTAGCAATTGTCTCTTTTTCTTGTACAGGACCAATTTTAGGCTCTCTATTGGCAGGTACTTTAGGGGGTGATGTAAGTACAGTTGTTCTTTTAGGAACGGAATTCAAGATGGTTGCCACAAAATTAACTGTTGGGATGACAGGTTTTGGTTTAGCTTTAGGGTTTCCGTTTGCTTTATTTGCTTTATTTCCTAAATTATTAAACGCTTTACCACAATCAGGAGGATGGTTAAATTCAGTAAAAGTTGTATTAGGATTTCTAGAGGTTGCGCTTGCAATTAAATTCTTTTCGAATGCTGATATGGTAGAGCAATGGGGATTGATAAAAAGAGAAACCTTCTTTGTATCGTGGTTTATAATTGGAGTGTTAACAGTATTATATTTAGTTGGAAAAATTAGCTTCCCTCATGATTCAAAATTAAATAAGATATCTAAAGTTCGATATGGCTTCATACTATCTTTTTTATTGTTTACAGTTTATTTAATTCCGGGTATGTTTGGTTCGCATTTAAACTGGTGGGAACATGACGCTTTAAGTGGCTTTCCACCACCCTTAAGTTATAGCTATACTTACGAGCAAGAAGATAAAGAAATATTTTTTGATTATTGGGATGCGATAGATTATGCTGAGAAAGAAGGTAAGGCTGTATTTATAGATTTTACAGGCTGGGCTTGTGTGAATTGCCGGAAGATGGAAGAAAATGTATTTCCTGATGTAGAGGAATTATTAGAGCAATATGTGCTTTGCCAACTTTATGTAGATGAAAAAACATTATTAGAAAATGCAGAAACGGTTGTTGTTCCGACTTCTGATGGAGGAACAAAAAAGAAAACCCTAACTACTATTGGAAATAAATGGAGCACCTTACAAGCAGTTACATACGCAAGCTCATCTCAACCATACTACGTACTTTATAGTCCAAAAAACGGACTATTAACCAATCCTATTGGATATACTCCAGACATTAGCGAATTTGAAAGTTGGCTAAAATGCGGTTTAGAAGAATTTAGAAAATAATGATTAAGAGTATTATCAATAAAATTGGCAATTTAATAACATATTAGTTTATTAAAAAACCCATTGAATATCAAAATATTCAGGCAAGGATAAGTAAATAAAAAATTTATTTAAAATGAAAGATGCGATTAATAGATATTTAAGAAGATTTGGAATTGAAATTCATGGTGTTGGATACATTCAAAAATTGAGAAACTCTGATTTAAAAAAGAGTGAATGGAGAAGGCAAAAGGAATTGCTAAAAGGTAAAGCAAATGTTATTTTTGATGTTGGAGCTAATCGTGGCAATACTACGTTGAAATATTTAAAACTTTTTCCAAATGCAATGATACATTCATTTGAACCTTTTTCTGATTCATATGAAGTATTTATTAATCTCCATAAGGACAACTTAAATGTAAATCTTAATAAATATGCTTTATCTAATGATATTGGAACATCTATTCTTAATATAAATAAATCTGTTGATACAAATTCATTTTTAGAGAGTAAAAAAATTGGAGCCAATTCTGATAAAAGTTGTGTTTCTGTTGGTCAAATTTTAATAGAAACTAATACTATTGATAATTATTGTTCAAAAAACAATATTATGGAAATAGATATTCTAAAAATAGATGTGCAAGGTTCTGAAATTGAAGTGTTAAAAGGAGCATTAGATATGTTGAAAAATGGAAACATTAAACTTATTTATATAGAAACATATTTTAAACAGCAATATGTAAATCAACCTCTATTTCATGATATATCAAAATTACTTTATAATCACAACTTTGCACTTCAAGATATTTACGATCCTTATTTCTCTAAAAATAGTATCCTATGGTGTGATTCAATTTTTGTTAATCTAAAGTCTATTTATTAAATGTTTTTTACTACTAATTTCCCATTTTCTTTTGCTAAGATATCTGCACTCTATTGGTTATTGAGAAACAAATTTCTTGTTTATCAGAATCTATTTTCCCTAATATGTAAGAGTGAATTTATAAAATTTAAAAAATAGACATATGCTAGTAAAAACCTATGGCAGTGCAGTTAGTGGCATTCATGCCATAACTATTACTATTGAGGTGGATGTAGCACAAGGCATAAAGTTCTTTTTAGTTGGTCTTCCTGATAATGCAGTTAAAGAATCTGAACAAAGAATTCGAGCAGCACTTAAAAATAATGGCTATCGTATCCCTGGTAAAAAGATTACGATCAATATGGCTCCTGCCGATATTCGTAAGGAGGGTTCGGCTTATGATTTGCCTTTAGCTATAGGTATTCTAGCGGCATCTCAACAAATTAAATCAGAAGAAGTTAGTGATTATTTAATAATGGGAGAGCTGTCATTGGATGGCGGATTGCAATCTATTAAAGGGGCATTACCTATTGCGGTAAAAGCAAGGGAGGAGGGGTTTAGAGGAATTATTTTGCCCAAACAAAATGCAAGAGAGGCGGCTATTGTAAATGATTTGGAGGTATATGGAGCTGAGAATATCTTAGAAGTTATCCAATTTTTTAATGGTGTGAAAAAGATGAAAGCCATAAAGATTGATACGCGTGCTGAATTTTTTGAAGGATTGAATAATAACATTGCTGATTTTGCTGATGTAAAAGGGCAAGAAAATATCAAAAGAGCTTTGGAAATAGCAGCTGCCGGTGGTCATAATGTCATTATGATTGGTCCGCCAGGAGCTGGAAAAACTATGTTAGCCAAACGCATGTCAGGAATACTTCCTCCATTAACTTTGCCGGAAGCATTGGAAACCACAAAAATACATTCTGTTTCAGGGAGGCTATCCGCAAACGGTACCTTAATCACTTCTCGTCCTTTTCGTTCGCCACACCACACTATTTCAGATATAGCTTTAGTAGGTGGAGGAACTAATCCTCAGCCAGGGGAAATTTCCTTAGCTCATAATGGGGTTTTGTTTTTGGACGAATTGCCGGAATTTAAACGGACTGTTTTGGAGGTAATGCGTCAGCCTTTAGAGGATAGAGTTGTAACAATTTCTAGAGCAAAATCAACTGTGGATTATCCAGCTAGTTTTATGCTGGTTTCTTCAATGAATCCTTGTCCTTGTGGTTATTATAATCATCCTGAAAAAAATTGCTTATGTCCTCCCGGCATGGTACAGAAATACCTGAATAAAATTTCAGGACCCTTATTGGACAGAATAGATTTGCATGTTGAGGTTACTCCTGTTAGTTTTGATGAGTTGAGCAGTAAAGAAAAAGGAGAAAGTAGTGCCATGATTCGTGATAGAGTAATAAAGTCAAGAGAAATTCAGGCGGAGAGATTTCAGCAAACAAAAGGGGTGCATGCCAATGCACAGATGAGTACGAAACAATTACAATCCTATTGCAAGCTAGATGAAAAAAGCCAAAACATGCTGAAAATGGCAATGGAAAAATTGAATTTATCAGCTAGGGCTTATGATAGAATTTTGAAAGTAGCGCGTACGATTGCTGATTTAGAAAATTCAACCGCTATAACTTCCGAACATATTGCAGAGGCTATCCAATATCGATCCTTGGACAGAGAGGGTTGGGCAGGATAAAAACTTTATATTTGCACTTTAAAATTTAAATTATTATGGCAAAGAAAAAGATCATCACAAAAAAGTCAGAAGCATTTTTAGAAAAATATATCAATAACCCATCTCCAACAGGGTTTGAAAGTGAAGGGCAAAAAATGTGGTTGGACTACATAGAACCTTACATTGACACTCATTTTGTAGATACCTACGGAACAGTAGTTGGGGTGATAAATCCTGATGCAAAATATAAAGTAGTCATTGAAGCTCATGCTGATGAAATTTCGTGGTTTGTGCACTATATAACAAAAGATGGATTTATTTATTTGAGGAGAAATGGTGGTTCTGATCATCAGATTGCTCCCTCCAAAAGAGTAAATATCCACACTAAAAAAGGAATGGTAAAGGCAGTTTTTGGTTGGCCAGCAATCCATACCAGAAGTGGCGCTACTGAAAAAGCTCCTAAATTGGATAATATATTTTTGGATTGTGGGGCAAAGGATAAGGAAGAAGTGGAAAAAATGGGTATTCATGTGGGTTGTGTTGTGACATATGAAGATAAGTTTATGATTTTGAATAAGAACTTTTATCTGGGTAGGGCTTTAGATAACCGTATTGGTGGCTTTATGATAGCTGAGGTGGCGCGTTTGTTAAAAGAGAATAAAGTAAAATTACCTTTCGGATTATATATTACTAATTCTGTGCAAGAAGAAGTAGGGCTTAGAGGAGCTCAGATGATTGTGGAAAGAATTAAACCAGATGTTGCAATAGTAACTGACGTATGTCATGATACCGGCACTCCAATGATAGACAAGATAAAACAAGGAGATACAAAATGTGGAGATGGCCCGGTTTTGACGTACGGTCCTGCCGTTCAAAATAATTTATTGGAGTTAATTATTAAGACCGCTGAAAAGAATAAAATTCCTTTCCAAAGAATGGCCGCTTCTCGAGCTACAGGTACGGATACGGACGCTTTTGCCTACTCTACTGGTGGAGTTGCCTCTTCTTTAATATCGCTTGCACTAAGGTATATGCATACCACAGTTGAGAGTGTACATAAAGCTGACGTGGAAGATGTAATACGATTGATTTATGAATCGTTACAAAAGATTAAAAATAATCATGATTTCAGATATTTGAAATAAAATTTAACAAGGAGATTTTAGCCCCGTTCTTTCTTATATTTGAGCACTTAATTAAAAAATAAAAAAATGGATCCAAATCTTATCTTAGGAAATATAGTTTACATCATAATTGCTCTTTTCTTGTTAAAAGGAGCTTTATATATGGTTAAGCAACAAACAGCAGTTATTATTGAGCGTTTAGGTAAGTTCCATAAAGTATCTAGGCCAGGCCTGCAGTTTAAAATTCCATTAATTGACAGTATTGCAGGGAATATTAATTTGAGAGTTAGGGAATTGCCTGTTGAGGTTGAAACAAAAACTAAGGATGATGTATTCGTTAAGATTATTGTCTCTGTTCAATTTTTTGTTGTTGATTCTATTGATGGTATAGAAAATTCTTTTTATAAGTTAAATAATCCGGAGCAACAAATTCAATCTTATGTATTTGATTCTATTCGTTCTGAAGTGCCAAAAATGGAATTAGATTCAGTATTTGCAGAAAAGGATAAAATTGCAATAGCAGTTAAAAATGAGCTTTCGGAAACTATGCAGCAATTTGGTTTCGATTTTATAAAAGCTTTGGTTACTGATATTGACCCTGATGCAAAGGTTAAACATGCAATGAATGAAATTAATGCAGCTAAGCGAATGAAAGAAGCTGCTAAAGAGGAGGCTGCTGCAGCAAAAATTAGAGTGATTGCAGCTGCAGAAGCGGATGCTGAAAGTAAGCGTTTGGCTGGGGAAGGTATAGCCTTACAGCGAATTGCTATTGCTAACGGATTGAAAGAATCAGTTGCTGAGGTGAAGTTAGCTATGGAGGATCATGTTACTAGTCAAGATGTTATGAATATGCTCTTTATGACCCAACATTATGAAACGGTTGCTAAGCTTTCTGAAAATAACACGAGTACAATATTTATGCCGTATTCACCAGATAATGTAGGGGATTTACAAATGCAAATTCAAAGTAGTTTATTAGCTGTAGATGGGATGAAAAAGAAAAATAAGAACGAAAAACCTTAAACTTCTTTATACCTAAAACAATTGGTGGTGTGGTCGTTTACCATGCCCATGGCTTGCATGTGTGCATAAACAATTGTTGAGCCCACAAACTTAAACCCTCTACTCTTTAAATCTTTACTTATTTTATCCGATAAAGGCGTATTGGCAGGCATTTCACTCATATTGGTAAAGTTGTTTTGTACAGCTTTTCCATCTACAAAGTCCCAAAGGTATTTACTAAATGTTCCAAACTCTTTTTGCACTGCTATAAAAGCAATGGCATTTGTTTTGGCGGCTTTTATTTTTAAGGTATTTCTAATAATTCCAGCATCTAGCTTTAATTCAGCTAGTTTTTCATTCGTGTAATTAGCAATTTTTTGAAAATCAAAATTATCAAAAGCCACTCGAAAGTTTTCTCTTCTTCTAAGTATCGTAATCCAACTTAGTCCTGCTTGAAAAGTTTCTAATAATAAAAATTCAAATATCTTGGCATCCTCATAAACAGGAACACCCCATTCTTTGTCATGGTACTCCAGATAGAGCGCATCATCCTTAGGCCAATTGCATCTTTTTTTCTTAGTTGTATCCATTTTCTTTTAATCGGAATCGTAGGTTATTTCGGATATTTATCCAGTATAAATTATAGTCAGCTATATGATAGTTTTTCATTTTGTAAAAACGAGCAAAGGGAATTTTTATGGGTTTTATCCAAATCACTCCATTTTTCGTATATGCTTCTATTGAATTTGGATAATGTATTTTATGATTCTTAAAAAGAATACCTAGATGTTCTTCCTTTTTTGAAAGTAAATTATCAGTTTGCCAACTAATAGGATTTACACATGAAATACTGTCAGAAACTTCCCAGTCTTTGGGGAAATACCCTTCTGCTAATGTTCGCCAAGAAAGAAAGCAACCTAATTGATTAGGCGAGCTGCAAGGGGGTAAGTCTTTATGGAACTGTTTGATTGGCATTCCGGGAAGGTAACTAATAAGTAGTCTATTTCTCATACTATCATTTTCAAGAATTAGTTCCTTTAATAATCTTTCTGTATGATTAGTGCCTTGACTATGTCCAGCAATTATAAATTTATTTCCCTTATTAAAATTTCCCCAATAATACATAAATGCATTTTTCACATCTAAATAGGCAACCTCAAAGGCCTGTAATCCATTTTCTAAATCGTAATAAGATTGAATATGCATCTGTCTATAATGTGGTCCGTAAATATTTGCAATTCCTAAGAAAACACTTGCTTGATTTTTTATAGCTGCATCCCCAATTTCCTTATTTAGATTTTCGTCATTTATATCTGCATTCCATCTATTACCTTTAAAATAAAGAGTAGGATGTACAAAAAATACATCTATTAAAGGATTAGAATCGTATATAGAATCTATATAATTTTTTGGAAGACGTGCGTAATGACTTTCTTTTTCAGGATGCTCTACCCAATATTTTAGATCAGAATAATTTGGAGGATCTCCTGATAAATTTAGGTCAAAATTGTGTTTTGGGGTATCTTCCTTTTCAGGAATAAGTTTGTAAGTTTTACAAGCAGTAATATTTATTAATAAGAAGATGAAAAGTAGATTTCTAATTAAGTATTTCACCTTTCTCACTTTTTATTTTCCATGACATTTCTTGAATTTCTTTCCGCTCCCACAAGGGCAAGGGGCATTCCGCTCTACTTTCTGTTCTGCTCTTACCGGTTGTACTTTTGGTTTTTGCTGTCCAGGATTATTTGGGTTTTGAAGTGTATTTCCCGCATCTTCTGGTCGGCTAGTCTGATGGGTTGTTGCCTGGCGCCTGTCTTCCTGTACGGAAGATTGTGTAGGTAATCCTGCTTTTATTAAAAAGGACACAATATCCTTATTCACATTGTTAATTAGTGTTTTAAATAAATTAAACGATTCAAATTTATAGATTAGCAGTGGATCCTTCTGCTCATAGCTTGCAGTTTGTACCGCTTGTTTCAAATCATCCATTTCGCGTAAATGCTCTTTCCAAATGTCATCAATAATAGCAAGCGTTACACTTTTTTCAATGGATTCCGCAATGTTTTTGCCTTCTGATTCGTGAGCTTCTTTCAGATTAGTAACTACTTGTAATGTTTTTAATCCATCAGTAAAAGGGATAACAATGTTTTCGTAAGTTGCTGATTGATTTTCAAAAACATCCTTAATTACAGGATAGGCTTGCTGGGCAATTGCAGTTGATTTTGTTTGATAGCTTTGGTAACAATTTTCATATACCCTTTCAGTTAGTGCGTCTACTGAACTATCTTTGAACTCCTGTTCGCCTACAGGAGATTGAGTAGCCAATAAGCGAATAAGCTCAATTTTGAAAGAATCATAATCCTTGTTTGCGTGTAATTCCTCCACTATATTTTCGCATGTATCGTATATCATATTTGCTACATCTAATGACAAACGATCTCCATGTAAAGCATGTCTTCTTTTCTTGTAAATCACTTCTCTTTGCTGGTTCATTACATCATCATATTCCAATAGTCTTTTTCTAACCCCAAAGTTATTTTCTTCTACTTTTTTTTGTGCTCTTTCAATGGAGTTGCTAACCATAGAATGCTGGATAACTTCTCCTTCTTCTAACCCCATTCTATCCATTAATTTAGCTATTCTTTCCGAACCGAATAGTCGCATTAATTTATCTTCAAGCGATACATAAAACTGAGTAGACCCTGGGTCTCCTTGTCTCCCTGAACGTCCTCTTAATTGCCTGTCTACCCTTCTGGAATCATGCCTTTCTGTTCCAACAATTGCTAGCCCTCCCGCTTTTTTCACTTCTTCTGAAAGTTTAATATCCGTACCTCTACCCGCCATATTGGTGGCAATAGTTACTGCAGCTGCTTTCCCTGCTTCAGCTACAATATCTGCTTCCTTTTGATGCATTTTTGCATTCAATACATTGTGTTTTATTCCTCTTTTTCTGAGGATAGTACTGAGTAATTCAGAAATTTCAACTGAAGTTGTCCCCACCAATATAGGTCTGCCTTGTTCGGTAAGCTTCACAATATCTTCAATTACTGCATTGTATTTTTCACGATTGGTTTTAAATACCAAATCCTCTTTATCATCTCTTTGTATTGGACGGTTAGGTGGGATAGCAACTACATCCAATTTGTAAATCTCCCAAAATTCTCCTGCTTCCGTTTCAGCAGTACCCGTCATCCCAGCAATCTTGTTGTACATTCTGAAATAATTCTGTAAAGTTACTGTTGCATAGGTTTGTGTAGCGGCTTCAATTTTTACATTTTCTTTGGCTTCAATTGCCTGGTGTAATCCGTCAGAATATCTTCTTCCGTCCATGATACGACCCGTTTGCTCATCAACAATTTTTACATTGTTATCCATTACCACATATTCCACATCTTTTTCGAATAAAGTATAGGCTTTTAGTAATTGATTAATGGTGTGTATGCGTTCGCTTTTAATTCCAAAATCTCTTAATAGCACTTCTTTTTTATCTGCTTTTTCTTTTTCGCTTTCGCTTGATTTTTCAAGGATTGCAATCTCAGCTCCAACATCAGGAAGGATAAAGAAATCTTTATTTTCAGTTGAGGTTGTCATTAATTCTAATCCTTTTTCGGTAAGTTCAATGGAATTTGATTTTTCATCAATTACAAAATAAAGCTCCTCATCAACAAGGTGCATTTCCTTATTTTGGTCTTGCATATAATAATTCTCAGTTTTTTGCAACTGAATCTTTACTCCCTCTTCACTTAAATATTTAATCAAGGCCTTATTCCTTGGCAATCCTCTAAAAGCTCTTAGTAAATTAAATCCGCCATCTTTATTGTTTCCTTCAGTAATTAGTTTCTTAGCATCAGAAAGGACTGTTGTTACATATTTTCTTTGAGCGGCTACTAATTGATCAACCTTGTGCTTAAATTCATTATACTCATGCTTATCTCCTTGCGGTGTTGGTCCTGAAATAATTAAAGGCGTTCGGGCATCATCAATCAATACAGAATCTACCTCATCAACAATGGCGTAGTGTAGCTTTCTCTGCACCAAATCATTTGGTCGTTTTGCCATATTATCCCTAAGATAATCAAACCCAAACTCATTGTTCGTTCCATAAGTAATATCGGCTAGATAGGCTTTTCTTCTTTCGTCAGAATTAGGTTGATGATTGTCAATGCAATCAATACTCATTCCATGAAATTGGAATAAAGGCCCCATCCATTGAGCATCTCTTTTTGCTAAATAATTATTTACCGTTACTAAATGCACCCCCAATCCAGTAAGGGCATTCAAGTAAATAGGTAGGGTGGCGGATAAAGTTTTCCCTTCTCCAGTTTGCATCTCAGCAATCTTTCCTTGATGAAGCACAACTCCGCCAATTAGCTGAACATCATAATTTCTATTCCAGCAGCATCCCATGAAGTTTTGTAAGAAGCATTATCCGCTTCAATACTTACAAAATCTTTTGTGGCAGCAAGTTCTTTGTCATTTTCAGTTGCTGTAACTTTTAAGTTATCATTTTCTATAAATCGCTTGGCGGTTTCTTTTACAACAGCAAAGGCTTGTGGAAGGAGGGTATTTAAGATTTCCTCAGTTTTACTAATAACGGTTTCTTCAAGAGTATCAATTTCTTTGTATAGTGTTTCCTTTTTTTCTGTTGATGTTTCTGAAAGACTCGCTTCTTTTGTTAAGGTCTCTATTTTTTGTTTGTCAGAAGAAATAAAATCAGCTATTTGATTTTTAAAATTACTAGTTTTTGCTCTTAACTCATCATTAGTTAAAGCGCTTAACTTGCTGTATTCTGTATTAATTTGTTCAATTATAGGGGTAATTTCCTTTACATCCTTATCGTATTTGTTGCCAAATAATTTACCGATAATATTTAATAAACCTGCCATGTATTCTAATTTGTATAGGAAAACAAATGTACTTTTATTACAAGAGTATGCAAAATAAAAAAAGGTCGAATTCGACCTTTTTACTTAATACTCATCTTCATTGAAGAAGAAATCTTCTTTTGTGGGGTAATCAGGCCAAACATCTTCAATAGCATCCCATTGCATTCCTGGTTCTTCTTCCACCATCTCTTGCAAGTTTTCTACTACCTCCATCGGCGCTCCTGAACGAATTGCAAAATCAATCAATTCATCCTTAGTTGCTGGCCATGGTGCATCTTCTAATTTTGATGCTAATTCTAAAGTCCAATACATCACTTAATTTTTTAAATCTTTTGCAAAAATATATTTTTTATTGAATTGGAGCTGAATTTATTAATCTTTTTGCCATTGAATCTCTTGCGCATTCTTGTCTTTTAAAATTGCACGCGCCAAAACAAATAAATAATCAGATAGTCTGTTGAGATATTGTATGTATAAATTATCAATTTGTTCTTCTTGGCTTAGTGCCACCAAATTGCGTTCAGCACGCCTACAAACCGTACGAGCAATATGACATTTTGATGCAGTAGGATGTCCAGAAGGTAAAATAAAAGCCCTTAACATTGGCAATTCTTCTTCCATTTTATCAATTGCCTTTTCCATCATTTTAATGTTTTGAGTCGTTATGTTTGGTAATTTAATTTTATCTTTTTCCCCGTCAAACGAGATAATTGATCCCAAGTTAAAGAGTTGATTTTGAATTTTAAATAAAATTTCTTTGTGAAAAATACTAATCTCTTGATCGTAGATATTACCAATGAAAGAGTTTAGCTCATCAATGGTCCCGTAACATTCTAATTTTATATGGTTTTTATCCACCATACTCCCCCCTAATAATTGGGATTTTCCTTTATCTCCTTTTTTAGTGTATATTTTCATAGTTTTTTAAAAACGAATTGTAAAATTCTCTTTACTTAATTCTGATTTAATAAATACAATCCCCACAAAAAACAAATCAATAGTTAATGTGGTTCTTTCATGCTCTTTTATGTAATCCCAAGCATTCTCCATCCCTGTTGACCAGTGTATATCATCAAAAATAAAAATTGTATTGTTATTAGCATATTTTAGGCATTGTTCAAAATAATTAATGGTTGGTTTTTCTTGATGATTTCCGTCAATAAAAGCCAAATCAATAGTTAGTATTTCTTTTAGTTTATTGGCTAAAGTGAGGTTGAAATCCCCTAAGGTGATGGAGGTGTTTTTGATGTTCTGCTTGTTAAAATTCTCTTGAGCAATTGTAGCAGTTATTGGGCAGCCTTCAAATGTAAAAACGCGTGCATTAGTATCTGCTTGGGCCAAATAAGAAGTGCTTATTCCTAGTGAAGTTCCTAGTTCGAGAATATTCTTAGGTTTGTAAAATTGAATAATTCGATATAATAATTTACCAAACTTTGCATTTTTGGCAGAGTTCTTTGCAATATCCTTCACTTTTCTGGTTTTGGAATTATTGATTGTGCTTCCCGCTCCAAAATCAATAATTTGAATTTCTTTTTCGGATTGGCATAATTCTTTTCTGAGAGCTTCAATACTATCACAATTTTCATCATCAGTGCTTTCATTTATTACTTGTGTAATAAGTTCATATAAGAAGGGTGCTTGCGCAGCATGTTTCCCTTTGGCAGTAAAAAAATACGTAATGTATCGTAGGATTAATTGAAATGCTTTCATGGGCTTAAAAATACATTTTATTGAGCACAATTCACACAAAATTTACTATGCGGGCGAATCAGTAATCTTCCAAAAGGAATAATGTGTTTGCATTTAATGCAAGTTCCAAAATCAGCATCATTAATTTTGTTTTGCATTACTTGTAATTGTTGCATTTTGTGTTTGGTTTCTCTAAGTACAGCTTCTACCACACTTTTGTTATTGATGGCATCCATGCGCGAGATTCTTCCAATTGCATTTTCAGGCGCTATTGGCTTACAAAGCTCGGTGTACTCATCAACTTTTAGTTGAGTACTCTCAATTTCGCTTAATAGTTTTTGTTGAATCTCTTTTAGCTGTACCTTGTCCATTAGGGCAAAGGTATAGTTTTTTAATGTACTTTTGGACAATGATAATTGTTACAGGTGCAGCAGGATTTATTGGCTCATGTTTGGTGAGTAAACTCAATAGCTTAGGGAAAACTAATTTGGTAGTTGTAGATAATTTTTCTTTTCATGAAAAGAATAAAAATCTGGATAAAAAACAGTTTGCAAATCAAATTGAAAGAACACTCTTTATAGAGTGGTTAGAAAATAATGCAAATAAAGTTACTGAAGTATATCATATTGGCGCGCGTACTGATACTGCTGAAATTGATCTTGCCATTTTTGAAAAATTGAATTTGAGTTACTCCAAGAGTTTATGGAATATTTGTGCAAAATATAAGATCCCATTTATTTACGCATCATCAGCAGCAACTTATGGGATAGGGGAATTTGGTTTTGAAGATAGTCATGAGCTTATAGAAAAGTTAATCCCATTAAATCCTTATGGTAAATCTAAGAATGATTTTGATAAATGGGTCTTAAAGCAAAAAAATCAGCCACCTTTTTGGGCGGGATTTAAGTTTTTTAATGTGTATGGACCTAATGAATTTCACAAAGGAAGAATGGCGTCCGTAATTTTTCATGCAGTACAACAAATTAATGCAACAGGAGAAATGAAGCTATTTCGTTCGCATCATGCTGATTATAAAGATGGCGAACAATTACGAGACTTTATATATGTGAAAGATGTAGTAGAAGTGCTTACGTTTATGATGCAAAACCAAAAATTAAACGGAATATTTAATTTAGGAACTGGAACGGCCAGAACGTTTAATGATTTAGTAAAGGCTACTTTTTCAGCAATGAACTTAGCAAGTAATGTCTCTTACATTGATACGCCTGAGGACATTCGTGATAAGTATCAATATTTTACTGAGGCGAATATGCAAAAATTAAGAGCTGTTGGATATGAAAAACCCTTTACTACTTTGGAAGATGGCGTAAAGGATTATGTGCAGAATTATCTGCTGGATAAAAAGTATTACTAAAGCTCCTCTCTTAGTTTTACTAGGAATCCTCTAATGTCTTTTAGGTGATTTACAATCTTGATATTATCAATAGTATCACTTTTATTTTCTTTCAATTTTTGCTTTGCTCCTTCAAGGGTAAACCCTCTTTCTTTTACTAAATGGTAGATAATAGTTAAGTTGTCTACATCCTTTTTAGTAAACAGTCTATTCCCTTTATTATTTTTCTTTGGTTTCAGGATATCGAATTTTTTTTCCCAAAAACGAATAAGCGAAACATTAACTTCAAACATTTTGGCAACTTCACCAATTTTATAGAATAACTTTTTAGTTAGTTTTTCTTTGTATGGCATCAGTCAAATGATTGGTTATTTTGAGATGAAATTTCCAGCATTTTTTCATACTCATCAGGTGTTAGATCGTTATAGTAGAAGTTTGCAGGATTTATTTTTCTGTCATTTTTTTGCACCTCATAGTGTAAATGAGGCGCTACTGAAGTTCCCGTGCTACCAACATACCCTATGACTTCCCCTCTTTTTACTTTTTGTCCTTTATGTACTATGTATTTTGTCATGTGGGCGTATAAGGTTTTGTAGCCATATCCATGGTCAATTATCACATGATTGCCATACCCGATTCTGCTTTTCTTCACTTTCGAAATTTTACCATCACCTGTAGCGTAAATTGGTGTTCCTGATTTTGCAGAAAAATCCATTCCAGTATGTAATTTTCTAGTTTTGTAAATAGGATGAATTCGATAGCCATAACCACTAGCTATACGGCTTAAGTTTTTATTGGCTACTGGTTGTATTGCCGGCAAGGCAGCTAACATAGCTGTTTTGTTTTTGGCTAATTCAATAATTTCGTCATATGATTTTGATTGAATATACAGTTGTTTTGAAATTTGATCAATTTTTTTACTTGTGTTAATAATAAGTTCTGAGTTACTATATCCTTTAAGGTTTTGATAGCGATTGATGCCTCCATATCCTGCTTTCCTGATAGATTTTGGAATTGGTTCAGCCTCAAAAATCACCCTATAAATATTGTCATCTCTATTCTGGATATCATCTAATACTAAATCTACTTGATTCAACTTATCTTCTACAATTTCATACTGAGAAGTTAAAATATCTATTTCTCTGTTTAGCCTTTTTTCTTTTGGGCTATCAAAAAATTGAAAGAATACAATAATCATGATTAATCCAGTAAAAGCACTTCCTATAAGGAAATAAAATAAGTGTTTTAACTTATTTAATCCACTAAGTTTAATTCGTTTGTAACTTAGCGTTTTAGTGTCGTAATAATATTTTACTTTAGCCATATTAAAATAATTGAGGCAAATTTACTGATTTAACATTAGATAAAGTATGAAATGCTACTGATTTATAGCAACTTATTGTAAATTGTAAAAATAAATTTTAAAAATGAAAGCCAATATACTCAGAAAGTTATACTTAGATTTTTTCAAATCAAAAGAACATAAAATTGTAGTATCAGCACCAATGGTGGTAAAAAACGATCCTACTTTAATGTTTACGAATGCTGGAATGAATCAGTTTAAGGACCTCTTTTTAGGGAATTCAAAAGCAACAGATTTGAGGGTTGCTAATTCACAAAAATGTTTGCGTGTATCTGGCAAACATAACGATTTGGAAGAGGTAGGGCATGATGCTTATCATCATACAATGTTCGAAATGTTGGGTTCTTGGAGTTTTGGAGATTATTTTAAGGAAGATGCTGTTAATTGGGCTTGGGAGTTTTTAACTGAAATCTGCAAGCTTGATAAAGACAGATTGTATGTAACTGTTTTTGAAGGTGCAAAGGAAGATAGTTTGGAAAAGGATAATGAAGCATTTGATATTTGGAGAAAACATTTGCCTGCGGATAAAATTCTAAACGGAAATAAAAAAGATAATTTTTGGGAAATGGGAGAAACAGGACCTTGCGGACCCTGTTCTGAAATTTATTTTGACAATAGAGATGATACTGAAAGATCGAAAATAAGAGGAGCTGATTTGATGAATGAGGATCATCCTCAAGTGATTGAAATTTGGAATTTGGTATTTATGCAATACAATCGCTTTGCTGATAGTAGCCTAAAGTCTTTACCTCATTCTCATGTGGATACGGGTATGGGTTTTGAGCGTTTGGTCATGATAATGCAAGGAGTGAAATCTAACTATGATACTGATATCTTTCAGCCTATTATTCAAGCTATTGCTCAAAGAGCGAATTTAAAATATGGAGATAATGAAAAGCAAGATATTGCCATACGTGTGATTGCTGATCATATTCGGGCTATTGCTTTTTCTATTGCTGATGGGCAGTTGCCTTCAAATGTAAAAGCGGGTTATGTTATTAGAAGAATTTTAAGAAGAGCTGTTCGGTATGGGTATACTTTTCTTAATCTGAAAAGTGCTTTTATGTATGAATTAGTTGAGGTATTAGTAGATCAAATGGGAGATCAATTTGCTGAACTAAAAGCACAAAAAGATTTAATACAAAAGGTAATAAAAGAGGAAGAAGAATCATTCCTTAGAACTTTGGAAGATGGCCTTAAAAGAATTGAGCAAATCATAAAAAATACTGATGGTGAAATTTCTGGAAAACAAGTGTTCGAATTGTATGACACTTATGGTTTCCCGGCTGATTTGACAGCTCTTATTTTAAGCGAACAAAATCTTAGTTTTAATAAAGCTAATTTTGATACTGCAATGCAGGAGCAAAAAAATAGATCAAAACAAGCAGGAAAAATAGAAAAAGGCGATTGGAATATTTTGATTGATGATGATGTAGAGGAATTTGTTGGCTATAATAATTTAGAAACTGATGTAAGGATTACTAGATACCGAAAGGTTATCTCAAAGGATGGCGTGCAATATCAATTGGTGTTTAATATCACGCCTTTTTATCCTGAAGGCGGAGGCCAAGTTGGTGATATTGGTGTAATCGAAAATTCTTCTGAGAGTATTGTAATAGTTGATACTAAAAAAGAAAATAAACTAATCGTTCATTTTACAGATGTGCTTCCAAATGATGTAAGATCTAGTTTTACTGCAAAAGTAAATGCAGTTGATAGAAAATCGAGTGCAAGAAATCATACAGCAACCCATTTATTGCACGAAAGTTTAAGAAGCATCTTAGGAAATCATGTGGAGCAAAAAGGATCTTTAGTAAATCCTAAATATTTGCGTTTTGATTTTACTCATTTTGCTAAAATAGAAGAAGTTGACCTAGCAAAAATAGAGCAGGAGGTGAATGCTAAAATTTTAGCAAATATCGCTTTGAATGAACATGTAAATTTATCATTAAAACAAGCTGAAGATATGAGCGCTATCATGCTTTTTGGCGAAAAGTATGAAGATGTAGTTAGAATGATACAATTTGCTTCTTCCAAAGAGCTATGTGGAGGCACGCATGTAGCTGCTACTGGAGAAATTGGCTTATTTAAAATTTTATCTGAAGGCTCTACTTCATCAGGAATAAGAAGAATTGAAGCTACTACAGGAGTTAATGCTATGGCATACCTTAATGATAAGGAGGTTTTATTGGCTGAAATAGCATCTATTGTAAAAAATAAAGATCTTAAAAAAGGGGTAGAGCAACTAATTGTTAGCAATAAGCAGCTAGAAAAACAAATAGCAACCTTAAAAAAGGGTAATTCCGATAATGTAAAGGATGATTTATTAAAATCAGCTGTTATGGTTAATGGTATGCGATTGATTGCAAAACAGGTGCAAATGAATGCTGAGGATATGAAAAATGTATCCTTTCAGTTAAAAAAGGAAAATAATTTAGGTATGGTATTAGCAGCTAAAGCAGGAGAGAGAGCTCTACTTACAGTTATGCTAACTGATGATTTGGTAAAAAAAGGATTAGATGCAAGTACTATGATACAAGAAATAGCTAAAGAGATAAAGGGTAGTGGAGGTGGTCAGCCATTCTTTGCCACAGCAGGAGGTCTTAATCCTGAAGGAATACCTTCTGCTTTAGAAAAAGCAAAAGAAATAATAGGATAATAAAAAAGCCAGCTATTTAGCTGGCTTTTTTATTATTTTAAGAATCTAATTTCTTAGAATCTGTAAGATAATCCAAAGTTAAATGATCCTTCTCTATCTCCATTATCGTCTTCACTTGTTGGCATAGTATAGTTTGGCTCTACATATAAACCATTCCACACATTAAAAGAAAATCCTAGACCTATACTCATGTTCTCAGATCCATCTTTTGTAGGCATTTGTAAGCCAACATAAGCCCCTTCCATCATAGATAGATTGTAACGTGCCCATAAATCATAGGTATCATCACCTTCAGCATTTACAGCTCCTTTTGCAAGTCCAACTGTAAAATCATCATTTACCACATACCCAACACCTAAGTTTGCAGTTAATTTGTCAGCATTTTCTACTTGGTCACCATCATATGTGGTTACAACCATAAATTGCGCAGAAGCTACTAAAGTCGATAAAGTCACAACTGCAGTTAATAATACTTTTTTCATTTTTTAAATATTTGTTTGATTAATAATGGGCGCAAGATACAAACTATTTCGTGTTGGGATATTATCTGATTTGTACTTATGCACACTAAATTGTTAATGCACTAGGTTATATTGCATAAAAAAAGGGCTGCAAAAAAGCAGCCCTTTAAATTTATTTACTGTGTAAGTAATTACGGAGTAACTGTTAAAGTTAACCAAGTATATTTGTCATCTTCATCAGTAGCATATCTTACTCCTAATGCAGCATTATCACCTAAAGCATACCCTAAACTTATCTCAGTTACAGCTCTTTCGTAATC
>DUAO01000054.1 GCA_012960805.1 Flavobacteriales bacterium
TCAATACCTTCTACGTCTGCATCTACAAGTGAGTTATCCATTTCTTTTTTTCGTGCTTTAAATTCTTCAAAACTTGCTTTATCAGAGTTCTTTTCTATCTTATCCATGATCTTTAATCCAAGTCCAAGTGCGTTTCCAATAATTGATCCTATCATTTTTTATCTCCCTTTTTGACCATGATTCCTGATTTAGTTCCATCACTTTTTGAATATTTTCTTAAATATAACATATGACCATTTTTATCATGTTGTACGATAATAGACTTCTTTGGATTCTGTTTCGCATATGCATATATTTTTTTTCCGGTTTCTGATTCAGTATCAATATGTCTTGCCCATCTAGAAAATTTACTTTTACCAAATTTACATTTTGAAAATTCAGCGTCAGGAACTTTAAAAACTGGCATACTTGCAAATGTTGTATCAGGTGTTGGTATTGGAACTTCTACTGTATCAACACTTTCTTCAACCTCTGAAGATTCCCACGTTTTGTCCTTCTTATCCTTATACTTAGATTTAACTTTCTTCTTTTTCTTCTTATTCTTCTTCCAAGTAGCTACATTATCGCCAGTACCAGGGACATTAGAGCCAGTAGCATTCGTAGGAGCATCTTCTTTCCGCATTCTAGGTTCTGTTCTATTATATTTTTGAGTTGTCACAGATAAATTACCTGTATCATTATTAGTAGGATCATTATCTTTATGATGAACATCTTTTTTATCATCCTTTTTTACTTTTCCTTTTTTAACCATCAACCGTCGTGCTCTTAATCTTGCTGCATTACGAACCCTTTGTTCTGGTTGTGAATGATAATTATCATACTCTTTTCTATAATTTCTCTCTGCCATAATCTTCTCCAAGTAGTTTCTTTAAATGTTCATCATCTTCAGCTTCTTCACGAAGAAATATTAATGCAGCAATAGCATAAGAACCAATCTTGTTCTTGCCACCTGGTATCTTTTCCATAAGCCGCTTCAGGTTAAAAATAAATCTTATTAAAATAGTATAAGACTCCTTTTCCTTCCGAACTTTCAATTCTTTATACTTTCTTAATACTTTACCCTTTTCATCAATAATACCGTACTTGTATGCTTCTTGTTCGTCCCAATCCTTAACAAGCGTAGTAATAATTCTATATGTAATATAGGTATCGACTATTCCTGACATTTATTCCATACCCCTTAATTTTTCTATAATGATTTCATCCAAACCTATTTTTACATATTTTTCTAAAGGTATTCTATTTAAGAATACTAAAAATGTTTTCAAGATTGGATGATATTCCTTTTCTACTTTATAAAATAATATCCTTGTGGCAGCTACATTTTCAAAAACATTATAAAAGGTAACAAGATGATTAATAATTAATCTTTCTTTCAATACACTATCATCATGGTACCTTTTGAACAATCTACGAATATAATGAAGTCTTTTTATATCTTCAAAAAACTCCGTAATGTCTTTACAATGTGGATTATCATAATGTAATAAAGCATACATCATGTAATTACCATTTGTCAATTCACCAAAATTCATAAAACCTCTCAATTCATTTCATGCGTTGTTCTGGCCACAATTTATAAAATTTATGCTCAAGCCAATCAGCATTATATTGATATTTAAACATCCACTCACTTGTTTTATACGGATAACGCCAATCTCTGTCATTACCAATCTTATACATAATCCATTTCTTAACTACATAATAATTTATACCGGGTGCTGGAAGTAACCAATGATCTCCATTATCTGTTATCCTACTCACACAATTTTTCTTACATGGATAAGCTTCAATCAATGAATATGCAATCTTTATATCAACACTACCATCTCCATCAGCATCTATATAAAATGTTACCGTCCTTGGTATTTCTTCAGGTACCCATTCAATTATTGCATTAGTTTCTGGTAAATCTAATTGAATATTATCATCGTTAGCCTTAGCACTACTCACCCATAACAATAAAAAGCATAGGGTAAACCAAAGAATTTTTTTCATTTTTCAATGTACTATGCTACAACTGTAACTGTGCTGGCCCCAGAAGCATTAGCTGCTGAAATTGCTTTTGATGCCGTAGCACCATCACCACCAACTATTGTCCCTGTAATATTTTGTGCAACAATAGAAAGAACATCATCCGCTGCCCAAGCACCACTTGCTCCTCCAGCTGCCATTACTAATACAAATGTAGCACGATTAGATGTACTTGCTGGAGCCACTAAAGTGTGAGTTCCACCAGTACCTGTATTTGTTACTGCTATTGTTGCTCCAACAGTTACAGTTACTGCTTCATTCCAGTTTACTGATACTGCTATTGTATCTCCTTCAGATGCATCATAAGTAGTATCTACCCAATTAACTGAACTAATAGTTGCTTCAGCTAATTTTGTTGCACCAGAAAGACCACGAATAGCAACCAATACTTCTCTATCCGCACCTGCTCTACTATTTCCACCAGCCGCTACAGTCCATCCTCTATCTGTTGCATAACAATCTCTTTGATCTTCAGTCGTCAAATACTTTGGCTTTGCTTCATCAGTCGTTGTTGCTCCCCAAGAACCCATGTTATTTCTCCTCTGTTAAAAATGTTTTAGCCCATGTGTGTGGGCTAGATTTTTTCTTTTCTTTTTTCACTTTTTGAACAGAAGGTTTTTCTGCACCATTACCATAAATCACTTTCACTACACCGTGTTCATCCAATTCAAATTCAAATTCTTGCTCGTTTTTAATACCACCTTGAACACAATTAATATGAAAATTATATACATTTCCCTCGCTCAAAACCTGCCCAACATTTTGAGAATATGCTTGAACTTTACCTTTCATAATTTACTCCTTTTTATGCGCCTTTTTTATCATTCTTATTCTTAGCAACATTCAATGACAACCAATTCAAGATCGGCCAAATTTTACCAATAATAGGTAATTTTTCTGCGTAATCATCTTTCAACGTCATTGTAACAAAATTAGCAATTACAACAACCGTAGAAGCAATTCCAAACCATTCTTGGCTCGTTGCCCAACTAAATATAACTTGTTCCATTTTTTATTTCTCCTTAAGTATTATTATGTAAAATATTAATAAACAAAAGCTGCAATACCCCAACCCAATAAAAAATATATTGCATTAATCATCCAAGGTGCCATTTTTGTTTCTCCTTTTAATGTGATTAGTTACTTTCATATAAAAACTACTTCATTCGTTTCTGTAGTTCCTTAAAAACTTTTTTAGCTAATTTACTATTATTGGTCATTAATCCAACAGTAAATTTTTTAAACTTATCTTTTTTTACATACTCTCTCATCTTAGAACCAGAAATACCTTTAACACCTTCTGCGTCTGGATCTCTATCACCCGCTGATACTACTGAAAAATCTTTAATATTTTCTAAATCACTTTCAACAAACTTTGACATATTCTTTTGAAATTCAGCTACACGATCACTACCAACAACAAAGACAACTTTAGAAAACTTTTTTTTATTTAAATACTCTAATACATCAAACGGTGTCTTGATATTTGTATTAGTATTTATAACATCACCAAATACATCTGTAAGAACTTCAACCTTAGTTTTATAAGTTAAAGGGTTCTTTTTCTTATCCTCTGTTTTAGACGGATAAATCATTGGAATTCCCCCCACCTTCTTTGCAACACTCATCACTTTTTTGATAAGTTTCCCATGACCCGTGGTAGGAGGATTCATACGACCAAAGGAAAAGACAGCTGTTTTATCTTCACCTTCTTTCATAAATTTCTTAAAAGTAAT
>DUAO01000055.1:0-659 GCA_012960805.1 Flavobacteriales bacterium
GTGAAGTACTTTCAGTGCGTTCCGATAGCTTTACAGAGATGGTAATGAATATCGACTTAAAACCTGGGGCTATTATTTTTGTTCCTATTGATACGGATAGGCGTAATACCACGGAAACAATGCAAACATGGGCAGAGATAATTTTCAAATTAGTGGCTTCAATTGTAGGGATGAATATCTTGATCAATCAATAGTTTGATAGGAAATTTAATGAAAGAAAGGGAAGAGACAAGGGGAGGTGAACAAGAAGTAGGAATGGATCAAATGATTGGTCAAGATATTGACCTTCTTGAATATATTTTAGTGATATTGAGAAATAAATATCGCATTGTATTATTGTCTATCACGGTAGCATCAATTGCCTTCTTAATTAGTTCACTGTTACCTGTTATATATTCATCGCATGTACAGTTAGCCATTATCAAGCCTGAAAAATTAGGAGGCGTTTCGCCAGAGTCAATAAGGGCTCCAGAAGTAATGACCTTGATAGAACGCGGCTTTGTTAGTGGTTTAGTTTACGATAATCAGCAAGATAGAGTTCTTGCGAAAATGAAATCTAAGTTGTTCGTTCAATTTTTTATTCAAAAAAATGGTTTATTGCCTGATATTTTTAGTAAATATTGGGATGTGCAGAAAAAACAATGGATCAATGACTTTAC
>DUAO01000055.1:725-3668 GCA_012960805.1 Flavobacteriales bacterium
AAGTAGATAGTGAGACTCAACTGATTGAAGTTGGGATAAGTTGGGATGACCCCAAAAAGGTAGCGAAGTTGGCAAATTCTTTTGCTAATGATTTTAACGATTTCATGAGGTTACAGGAAATAGAGCAAACTAATAAAATAGAACATTTTTTGATGGGGGAGTTAAACAAAACAAAGATTATAGAAATGCGAAAATCAATTTTTCGCTTGCTGGAGGCTCAATTGGTGATAAAGATGTTAGCGAGTAGTAAAAAACAACATGCTGTAGAAATATTAGATCCAGCGGTACCTCCCATTGATAAATCAAGTCCAGCAAAAAAGAAGATTACGTTATTAACATTGATTGGAACAATTTTGTTAAGTATTTCTTTTCTAATAGGTCGAGTGATTTTTAAGAAAATAAGGATTGCAATTGTGGATTACGAAAGTGAGGTGAGTGAAAAGAAAATAGAAACTCCTAGATTAGACGAATTTATAAGCAAAAAATAGTTATGCTGAATTTACATTAAGCAATTGTTTTAGATGTTATTGAAAGATAAACATGATGACTAAGGCACTTACAAGAACAGTAGACATTGCATATATTTTTATTTTTTATGTGGGCTTTCAGGGGGGTAAATATTATTTAGAGAATAGAATCCAAGAACTTGGTTTCGTTGTAGTATTGACACTTTTTGCCTACGGAGCAATAAAGTTAGCAATGCAAAGAGCTGACGTGAAATGGGGTTGGTGGTTTTGGATTACACCACTAATAATATCATACCCAATGGTTATTTCTTCAGTAACATATTATTTAAATACAGGCTCTAATTTTTTATATAGTTTTTTTGCAGCAAGAGAATTCTTGATTATATATTTGGCTCCAACTATATTTTTTATGTATAAATTGGGTTACCAAATTGAAAGATTAGAAAAGATGTTCATAATTAGTCTGGCTTTAACAATTATAAATTACCTTTTTTTTTATTCCATTTTAGATCTTGCGGCGATGGCAAGGGGGTCAAGTCTTTATATGTCACAACAAGTAACTTGGGACGCGTGGCGAGGCTATAGGTTGAAACCACCTACAACTGGATTGTTTATAGGAACCAGCTATTGTTTAATTATGATCACGCAGAAAATTGATTTTATAAAAAGGATTGGAATTATTATCTTATTTAGTATGCTTTTTTTTTGTTGGTACATGCTTTTGCTGCGCACTCAAATAGCTACAATACTTGTAAGCTTTATTCTTTTTCCAATATTTTTTAGTCGGCCAAGTAGAGTTAACATCTCAGTTTTTAGTTTACCTATAGTCATTGTAATTATTCTATTATTTTCTGGAATATTTGTAGAAGTATTTTTTGAGGAGGATGCACGGAGAGGGTTAACGGCAAGGATTTGCCTTGAAACAATTAGTGAGAAACCTATGTTAGGGTTTGGTACAGCAAGTTATAAAGGTATTTCCTATCAAAGTTTATTTGGAAAGCAATTTTATCCATCAGACATAGGGTTTTTAGGCGTGTGTTTCAAGTACGGTATTTTGGGTGGTTGTATATATTTATATTTATTATTATTAATTATGTTCAGAGGTGTAAAAACCAATTGGTATTATTCTTATTACAAGAAGAGAGTAAATCCACTGTTAATGTCTTTAGTAATTTGGGTTATAGGTACGTCTATTAATACAATTTTAGTTCCATCATTAATGTTTATGCAGGGGCTAATGATAGGTTCTTTTATGATAGGTATCACTGCTTGTTACCGTGATAAATTTTTACAACAAATAAATTTAAAAAAAAATAATTTTTAAAATGAATACAGTTAGAGGGGTTAAAAATTTATTTTTATCAATTTTATTTTGTTTTGGTTATTTAACGTTGGTCGGCCCACCAAGAGCAATAACAATGAAAAAAAAATTAGGGAAAAATATTTCATTAGAATTGTTCGGAAAGCCTTTATGGGAAGTGCTGATAATTGAATTAGGAATAAGAGGTAGCATGTTCATTATGCTTGCAGTTAGTCTTGAGCTTATGCTTGGTGATGATGTATTTAAAGAAGTTTATGGTGATGAAATATTGGTTGGATTAATGGTTTGTGGCATTTTACATATTTCAGCTTATTATTTAGGGTTAGTTTTAATTGCTCCCAAGAATAAAAATCTTGGAATGAGGATTTATCGCCTGGGTCGTAATTTTGCTTATGCTTTATTTATGGGGATTTTATCTGTAAGTTGTGTTTTATTTTATCAATACGTGAATCAAATCATAATTGTAAAAAATGAAATCTCTACAATATTTGTAAATATATTTTTGATTTTTTTATTTATAGGAATTATTGAAGCTATATTGAAAGCAAATAAAAACGCCTCAACAATAGATATATGAAATTTATATTATAAAGTTAAGTTGTTTACTAAATACTTATAGGAATTTATTAAATAATTTCCTATAGCATTAATTTAGAAGCAAACAGGATAGCTTGTGTATTTCATTTATATCACTCCTTATCAACACATTCTTGAGTAGGTGCTGTTGGTATTTACAAAATGCTAATGGTTTTATTAGTTATTTTATAATTTAATTTGTATTTCATAAGCGCACGCCCGCTATAAATCGTAGCGGGCGTGCGTGTGGACAAGTAGTCTTCGGTTGGCGTAGGTTCTTGGTACCCGCTGTTGTGGGGTAAAGGGGTAGAAAGTACGTCTGAAACACCGTCAAATTATTGTGGTTGTATTACTGAGACTGTAGTTTTAGCTTACAGTGATAATCCCTATGACACCAACGCAGGGCGAACCTGGGTGCTGGTGAAAAAATATTAAAGGTAGTAAGAGCACGATGCTACTGATTAAGGTTTTTTTATCGTTCAGAAATGTTAGTGACTGGCGGGCATTGAATGGGTGTAGCACTTGTTTACTTCTATAAGACGACTATTCTTTTTTTAAAAAATAAGGGATAGCAATAGA
>DUAO01000056.1 GCA_012960805.1 Flavobacteriales bacterium
TCAGTCCCATTCCTGAACCGGGAGAAACCCGAATGGTGTTAAACTGGGGTGCAGAGCCAAGGGACCTTGACTCACACCTGATAACACCTGAAATAGAAGGTACAACACATCATATCAGTTACATGAATCGCGGGAGTGCAACAGCCGCACCCTATGTAACACTCGATACAGATAACACTCAGGGATATGGCCCCGAAACAATTACAATTAAACAATCATTTGAAGGAACTTATATATATTATATAAAAAACTATTCAAACGAGGAAACTTTGGCCAATTCGGGTGGTACCATTCAAATTTATAATAGTCCCGATTGTGATGGTGAAACAATTGAAGTTCCTGATGAAGGAAGCGGCAGATACTGGTATGTATGCGATATTGATGGAGCCAGTGGCGATATTACAATTGTTAACCAAATTCAAGAGGCTGAACCAGCCCCTTAATAAGATGTAGGGGAATGGTTAAATCAACCTCACATATGCCTCATTGCAGTTATGTTTCAAAGTATGGAATTGACCCCTTTGATATTTCTATGAATGAACGATCCTGACCCACATGTGCGAAGACTTTGTTCAGAAGGCACCAGACCAAGACTGCCTTGGTCTATGAAAATTTAATCTTTTATTAGGGATCCGATGCCAAGCATTCCAATATTGGAATGCTTGAAAAACGATCCCGATTTATATATAATAAAAAGTATGGCAAATCATAATGGAGATATTGCAAAAGACAATTTAGACTCGGCAATAAGACTTTGCGAGAACTGGATAAACAATGCTTCGCCTGAATTAAAACGGATAATTCGTCACGTCTCAAAAAAACCTGTAAAAAAAGGCGACAAAAAAGTCATTAAGCTTAGAAAATCAGCTAAATAATAGCTGCGCCGGAACGAACAAGACTTAAGCTAAAATAAACCCAAAACAACCAGACAAGTAAAAATAAAGCATGGCATATATTGCCAAAAATCACTTAAAAGATAAACTCGTTATCAATACCATTCTTTTTACCTAACCTTGCGCTAATTGATGCATGTTTAAACAGTTGCTCACTTTACATTTACAAAAACAATTATGTTTTAGTAAACTCGCACACCGACACAGACTTAACTTCTATTATTTCAATCATAAAAGCATGATTCAAAATATAATAAAACGAGTAAAAAATATACGAAAACAAAAATACATTTCTAAAAGAAGCGATCTAAAATTTGCCTTTATTGGCATTGGAAGCCATAGCATCAATAACCTGTATCCTATAATTAACTATTTTAGATTAGACCTGAAATATATTGTAACAAACAGTAAAAAAAATGCTGATTTAGTTGATCGAAATTTTTCAAACAGCATTGGCACAAATGATTTAGATAAAGTACTTGCAGATGATGAGGTATCCGGCATTTTCATTTGCGCAGACCCCAGTGCTCATTTTAATTTAGTGAAAAAATCCCTACAGGCAAATAAACATACATTTGTAGAAAAGCCTCCTTGTACTAACGTAAAAGAACTAGAATCTCTAATTGAAACTGAAAGGGTATCCAAAGGCTCATGTTTAGTTGGGTTTCAAAAACAATATGCCCCCGGCTACACCCTTATAAAAAACAAAACAAATGGACAATGTAGCTATAATTACAGGTTTGTACTGGGAATGTATCCTGAAGGAGACCCTGTTCTCGATCTTTTTAGTCACCCCCTGTCACTAATAGTATTTCTTTTTGGTGCTGTAAGATCTTCAAATATATCCGTGACATCTTCTAAGGGAAACCTCACTGTGTTTCTTCAATTAACACATAATAATGATACTTTGGGTTCAATTGAGCTGTCTACGGATTATTCCTGGAAAAATGCAAAAGAGCACTTAATTATAAATACCAAAAAAGGTATTTATGAAATAAAAGATACAGATGAACTTATCTTTTTCCAAAAAGAGAAAAGCATATTTAAGGTGCCAAAAGAGAAAGTATTCAATACTCAAAACGCATCTATTATTCTAAAGCAAAGAAACAACTTCAACCCTATTCTTGAAAACAATCAGTTATATAGCTCCGGGTATTTTTCTGAAATAGAGAATTTTGTTAAAATCTGCAACTCAGAAAACAGTATAAATAATTCAAGTCTTTCAAGCTGTCAGAGTTTATTCACTTTAATAAACGCAATAAAAAAAGAGATAAAACGTGTATAGTAATTTAGATTATGTTAAAAGAGGGATTCGATTTATAAACAATACTACTTTTTCGGGTAGTAAGAAAATATCAACGCTGATGTTATACGGAACAGATCTATGTGATTCCGGTTGCAAGCATTGTCTTATTTGGGCTAAAAGACCGGTAAAGCATCTTAAGTTCGAAAAGATCGTTGAGATCATGAATAGCAAATGCGTTAGTAAAAGCACTTTAGTTGGATTAGAGGGTGGTGAGTTTTTATTACACCCAGAGGCAGATAAAATATTAGAATGGTTTTCAAAAAATCATCCAAACTTTGACCTTCTTTCAAATTGCCTCGTACCTGACAGCGTAATTAATGCAGTAAAAAAATATCCACCTAAAAGGTTGTATATATCTCTAGATGGCAATAAAGAAACATATAAATATATGAGAGGAAAGGATGGATATGATAGTGTTTTAAAGGTTATCAAAGGCTGTAAAGACATTGTTCCTATCTCAGCAATGTTTACATTGTCTCCATATAATAGCTTTAAGGATCTGGATCATGTTATCGGTGTCTGCAAAGAAAACAACATTGATGTCAGGATAGGTGTTTATAATGACATTGAGTTTTTTGACACTATAGAAAAAGCACATGAGCATGAAATTGGAGAATTGCAGGAAGAAAAAAAAGTTAGCTTTAAGGATGTAAAAGACGGCTTAAAAGATATTGCTATATCAAAAAAAGAAAGCTTAAAAACTCAGCAATACGAAAAAATATCCATACCAAAGCACGATGAAAATAAATTAAAAGCAGTAACAGATTTTCAGGCCCAAATTCCTAAATCTGTAAAATCAACAGAAGAAAATTTTGACTTTTTGCTTCTTTATGATGACTGGAGAAAGAAGAATGTAAAAATGAAATGCTATAGCATTTTAGATTCTGTTGTTATTCATCCCAATGGCGATGTCCCTATTTGTCAAAACCTTGATTTAAAGCTTGGTAATGTAAATGAGAAATCTTTAGATGAGGTTTTTAATTCTGTTGCCTCACAAAAAACTCAGAAGGAGTATGTTCATAATTGCAATCAGTGCTGGATTAATTTCCATAGAAAATATGACATTGTCATGCTAAGAACATTAGAAAAGATTTTTCCAAAAAGAATTATAGAAGTTATTTACGGCAAATACCAATGGTGTTTTGATAAGAACATGACATATAGCGATTATATGCAAAAATACAATTGATAAAAGGCTTTTGCCTTTTTTGAATATGGTCTTGAGAATACCCTAATAATCGCAGCATCTCAATAGATAAAATGTTGTGTTTTTTATCAATTTATTGCGTTTTTTATTTTTGCATTTTCGATGATGAAGGAAGCGCCAGATACTGGTATGTATGCGATATTGATGGAACCAGTGGCGATATTACAATTGTTAACCAAATTCATCTTCATCCAGCCGCTTATTTGTTCCGGACTCCACTCTTCGCGAAGCAGCTGTTCTACATAGGCCCAGG
>DUAO01000057.1 GCA_012960805.1 Flavobacteriales bacterium
AATTGTAAAATCCATTTAATAATTTTTTAGACTTATTATATTCTTTGAATATTTTTCTAACTTCTTATGTCCTTGCAGAAAATCCAAACTAATAACAAAAGAAAAGCCAACCACCTTAGCTCCTAATTGTTGCACAAGCTCAGATGCCGCACAAGCGGTACCGCCAGTAGCTAATAGATCGTCATGAACTAATATATTCCAACCTTTTTGTATATCCGATTTATGCACCTCAACCTCAGCTGAACCGTACTCCAAATCATATTTATACTTTAGAGTTTCTCCTGGTAATTTTCCTACTTTTCGGATAGGAACAAAAGGAATTCCCATTTTATTAGCCAATAAAAAACCAAATAAAAAACCTCTACTTTCTATCCCTACAATAGCATCAATATTTTCATATTTTAAGCGTAAAACAAATGCCGCTACAATTTCAGCAGACAAAGCTGGATCTAATAATAAAGTAGTAATATCCTTAAAATTAATTCCTGGTTTTGGGAAATCAGGAACTTCTCGTATGGCTTTATCTAATTTATCACTAATCATGAGTTTGGAAATAGGGTGCAATTTTACGAAATAATTCAAGGCTAATTGGTTTGATCTCACAAATATCTTTTAGCTGATGATAATTACCATGCTGCTCACGATAATTCACAATCATCTTAGCCTGTTTATAATTAAGGTATGGATGATTGCGCAACTTCTCAATTGTTGCTGTATTTATATTTATATTACTAATAAGCAAGGTGTCAATTGTGGTAAGTAGCTTGATCTTCTCTACATCTAATTTTTCCAAACCCCAAATTTCAGAAAATTGACTAAAGGAATAAAAACCTCCTAACTCATTACGGTATTTTAGGATTTGTTTGGCGTAGAAAGAGCCAATTCCTTTTACAGAAATAAGATCCAAACTATCAGCTTGGTTGAGCTCAATAATTTGAGTAGTAGTTATTGGTTGTTGGCTTTTAGGTTCAGGCTCATCTATCTCAGGAATTGACACATACTCTTTTATGATGTTATAAAACGCATCACCAAAAGCATAACACCTTTGCAAATCCTCCTTTTTCTTAAAATAGCCTCCACTTTTTTGGTAATTTCTAAGTACTTTTAGTTTCCCTTCTGACAAACCAAGCGCAAGCCAACCATCATCATTTAAGGTGTTAGGATTAAAGATAAAAAGAGATTTCTTTTCTTTGAGTTGAGGGGAATCATTAGCATATTCTAATTCAGAAAGCGCCTTTTCAAAATCAGAAAAATCTGTTTTGGCATCTGTTTTTAAAAGATAACTGAATTGATAAAATAAAATAAGAAAGAACAGAATAAAAGAAAGGAGCAAAATACCATTTCGCTCCTTCTTATTAAATGAAAAATAATCTTTTATTTTCCCAATCACTATTTAAATTTCTTAATAACACCACTCTTCAGTCTACTGTAATAATCATCTAAATCAACTCGAACCTCTTTAGATAAAATAAGCAAACCAATAATATTTGGAAAGGCCATTGCTAGTATCATCATATCAGAAAAATCAAGTACCGCTCCTAATTTTACGGAAGAACCTATCACAATAAAAATAAGGAATAATAACTTATACGAATATTCTGATACTTTGCTTTTACCAAATAAGAATGTCCAAGCTTTAAGTCCGTAATATGACCAAGATATCATAGTAGAGAAAGCAAATAAGAAAATAGCTATCACTAATAAATAAGGGAACCAAGAGAATACAGATCCAAAAGCTTGGGAAGTCATTTGAGCGCCCTCTACTCCTTGAACATCATGGAAGCCTGTAATAATAAGTACTAAAGCCGTCATAGTACAAATAACCACTGTATCAATAAAAGGCTCTAATAAAGCAACAATTCCTTCTGAAACCGGCTCATTTGTTTTGGCTGCAGCATGTGCAATAGAAGCAGAGCCAACACCCGCTTCATTTGAAAAAGCAGCTCTTCTAAAACCTTGAATAAGCACTCCAATTATACCACCTAAACCAGCAGCAGGAGCAAAAGCACCTTTAAAAATCAGAACAAAAACATTTCCAATTTCAGTAATATTTAATAAAATTATAATTAGCGCTGTACCAACATATAAAGCTGCCATAAAAGGCACTATCTTCTCTGTAACATTAGCAATGGATTTTATACCCCCAATAATAACGGTACCTACCAGAATAGATAAGATTAAACCAAACATTGGCCCATTACCAGCCAAAGCTGGAAACTGCCCCGCTATTTGGGCATAAGCCTGATTGGCTTGAAACATATTTCCACCACCAAAAGAACCTCCAATACAAAGTATTGCAAATAAAACGGCCAGCACTTTACCAAAACCTGCCATGTTATACTTAGCTAGTCCATCACGCAAATAGTACATTGGCCCTCCGGAGACTTCTCCATTTTCATCTAGCTTACGGTATTTTACCCCTAAGGTACATTCTACAAATTTGGCTGACATTCCAAGTAGTCCAGCTACTATCATCCAAAAAGTTGCACCCGGGCCTCCAATAGAAATTGCAATGGCAACTCCTGCGATATTTCCTAAACCAACGGTTGCTGAAAGTGCCGTAGTTAGCGCCTGAAAGTGAGAAACCTCTCCTTTATCATTAGGGTCATCATAATCCCCTTTTACTAAACCTATAGCATGTTTAAATCCTCTAAAATTTATAAATTTCATTCTGAAAGTGAAATAAACTGCACCAAATACCAGCCATACTACTACAATAGGCACATCAGCACCTACATCAAAACCCATTGCTTTTATAGGATCCCAGAAAATAACAGGAATTAAATAGTCATCAACTATGGGTTTAAAAAATCCATCTATTGTTTCGCTTAATGTAGCTGCTTTTGATGAAATAGAGGAAATAAGCATTATGATAAAAAGTGATAATTTGTTTTTCATTGTTAATCTATTATTTTAATTGCTGATCTATTATAGTTAAACACTCTTCAAAAGAATGTGGGTTATAACCTAATTCATTTCTGGATTTATCCAAGATAAAACCCGTCTTAGGAGGTCTTCCCGCTTTTTGTTTTAGTGTTGCTGTGCTTATCTTATTTAAATTATCTGTTGAGTTTCCATAGTGTTTTGCTATCCTTTCTACTATTTCATAAATACTCATAATGTCTTTTCCTGAAGCATTAAAAATTCCCAGTGCTTTTTTCTTAGCTGCTAAAATACAAATATCTGCCAAATCCTCTGCCAGAGTTGGAGCACGGAATTGGTCGTCAATAATATTAAGAGGATCTCCTTTGGTTAAAGCACCCTTTGCCCAAAGCACAATATTTCCTTTGCTTAATCTCTCCCCCACTCCAAATACAATAATGGTTCTAAGAACCGTCCATTTTACACTGTGGGCCTGTAGAATTTGTTCTGATTTTAATTTGGAAAGTCCGTAATAAGAAAGTGGATTGGGTTTATCCTGCTCAGTATAAGGCCCATCCTCTCCATCAAAAATAAAGTCAGTTGAAATTTGGATTAAATGTGCATCAATTTTTTCGCAAGCATCTGCCAAATACCTTACCGCTTCAACATTCAAAGCATCACAAGCCCGCCTTTCATCCTCACACAAATCAACATTGGTCATAGCGGCCGTATTGATAACTACATCAGGC
>DUAO01000058.1:0-16958 GCA_012960805.1 Flavobacteriales bacterium
ATGTATGATAAGGACTTGAAGTAAAATCCTGAATAGTATTATCTCCAAAATCCCACTGCCAAGACACAATATTTCCTACACTCACATCATTTAATTGTACTGAAGGAGATAAAATGCTCAAAGTATCAGTTGCAGTTGTAAAAAGTCCAGTTGGCGCTTGATAAATAGTAACCAAAGCAGAGCCGGAAATCCAACCTGAAGTTACAGCATCAGTAAAAAAAGTTAAAGTATATAGCCCTTCTTCTTTTGTATAAATAACATAAGGGTTTATAGTAGTAGTTATTGAAGGCTGAGATACGCCGTTTATTGCATAAACAAAAGTAAAAGGAGGAGTAGCTTCATTAAAATAAATCTTTACCTCAGCATCCTTATTAGTATTATCGCAAATAGTATCATTTCCTGAGATAAAGGCCTCTAAAGGCGGTTTTGGATAGGTAACAAGTACGCAAGAATCACTTGCATTAGCTACAAAAGTAGCTGTTATGCTATTAACATTCGGTAATACCAAATTGCTATAGGTTCTCCAGTTGCTAAACAGCCAGTCAGGTACCATATTAGCAACTATACTAATTGCTTCTCCTGCCCAATAATTCTGTGAATAAGGCATAGCTTGTACAACTCCATCTATTGTAAAAGTTGCTGTGCCAGGATTATTAATATTGTAATTTATCTGAACCCCTAATTTTTGATGTACAACAGAATCAACAAAAGCTGTATCACAACCATCAATCACAAATGAAGTATTAGTAAATATGCCAGTATCTGCAGGATTAAACACCATACTATCAGCAAATACAGTTTCAAAAGTATTGTTATAAGTAAAACTTCCTGGAGTCATGCTCATTTTCCACACAAAAATGTCTTTCCTTCCAAGTGAATTAAGTATAGTTCCATCAAAATTCGCTGCATCTTCATAAAATCCAATTGCATAAACATTCCCAAATCCATCAGGACAAATATCATTTGTTCTATCATCATCATCTGTATCAGAACCAGCCATCTTTGCCCAAACCCAATCTCCATTATTTGAAGCTCCATCTATTTGCGCTACCCAAGCAGAAGCAGTAGTATCTCCGGCAATTGGTGGATTCACAACTAATCCTGAACTGAACGTTCCTTCTCCTCTCATTGTTCCTCCAAGAAAAACTTGTTTATTAGCATCAACAGACATTTGATATGGTTTATCAGTTCCTGAACTTCTAGCTCTTTTAGCCCATTTCCACTGCCCCTGATTATTCATCTTAGCAACAAAGACATCTCTTTTTTGTTTATGACTCAAAGTATCTGTTCCATTTGATGCATTTGCACCTGGAAATACCATAGGATTACGATATTCACCTGTAATATAAATATCATCACACATATCAATAGCTATTCCATTTGCTCTATCTGTTTTATTACTACCAACATTTTTAGCCCACAACCAATTACCGTCCTTATCCATCTTGAAAATAAAAGCATCCCATTCCCCATTAGATGTAATGGAGTAAGGTCCATATGTACCCACCTGACTCGCCCCTCTATTTTGAAATCCACCAACAATATAAATGTTTGAGAACTTATCAAGTGCTAAACGGTTATCCCTTGAGCCTCTTTGATCTTTAATTCCATCAAATTTATCTACCCAAAGCCAATTTCCATTAGAATCTAATTTTCCAATATACCCCATAGGCTGACAATCATTGCCCCACTCAGGATTTGAGATAGATAATGCGTCAAAATCAGCATCATATCCAGAGAAAAAACCTGTAACATAAATAAAACCATCATCATCTACTTTTACATCATAAGAATGATCATCAGCATCATAAATTGGATAAGGACATCCACCGGAAGTATTATCTGCTCCAAAACCAATTACCCAAACAGGGTTACCATCTGTATCAATTTTAGCCAATAATGAATTATCGTGAGAATTTGTTTGAGCACCTGGAACACTTAAAGTACCTGGTGCTCCATTGACACCTAATTTATAAGAACTCCAGAAAGTTCCTGTAATAAACACATCACCACCAGGAGTTACATGCATACCCAAGGCTCTGTCATCACAACAACTACCTGATTGATTCCCTCCAGGAATAGCCCATAGAACATTTCCAAGTGAATCCATCTTAAAAACAAAATTCTCTTTATTATTTCCCCATGTACTTAAATTAGAATTGGTAAGTGTTATACTACCAAAAGTTGCCTCATTATTAAAATATCCACTACAATAAATAAAACCTAGTGAATCTGTACCTATTGAAATTCCTTTATCAGAAGCAGTTCCTCCAAATGATTTTACCCAATCGGTAGTCTGTGAAGACACACTAAAACTAAAAAAAATAAATAAGTAGAAAAAAATATGTTTCATATCCTGCAAAAATAAAAAAATAGAAGTACAAATAACCTCTAGTTAAAAAACATCTTATGCATTCAAGTCATCATCAGATTGTAAATGATACATTTTGGAATAAGCACCACTACTTTTAATCAATTCAGCATGAGTTCCTGACTCCAGTACTTTACCATCTTTTAAATGCAGAATTTTATCGGCATTTATTATAGTAGAAAGTCTATGTGCAATAACAATTGTAGTTCTGTTTTTAGATAATTTATTAAGTGCTTTTTGCAACAATTCTTCAGTTGCAGTATCAATTGAAGCAGTTGCCTCATCTAAAATAAGAATTTTTGGGTTACGCACATACACTCTTAAAAAAGCGATAAGTTGCCTTTGCCCTGCTGAAAGAGTAACCCCTCTTTCTCCAACTACATAATCATAAGTATTTGGCAAAGCAGTAATAAAATCATGTATGCCAATTACCTTTGCCGCTACAATAACTTGCTCTCTAGTAATTTTAGAATCAAATAAGGTAATATTATTTAAAATAGAATCGGAGAACAAAAACACTTCCTGCTGTACTAAAGCAATATTTTTTCTCAGACTTTCTAATTTAATATCTTCAATATTCACTCCATCAATTGCAATCTCTCCATTTTGAATTTCATAAAACCGATTCAAAATACTAATGATTGAGGTTTTGCCAGCTCCTGTACTGCCAACCAAAGCCAAAAATTTTCCTGGCTCAATTTCAAAATCTAAGCCTTTTAGCACCCATTCCTGATCTTTATAAGCAAAGTCTACTTTGTTAAATGAAATGGCCCCCCGCATGTTTTCAAGTTTATTTTCTCCTATGTCTTTTATTTTTTCATCCGTATCCAGCACCTTAAAAACTCGTTCAGAACCTACAATTCCCATCTGTAAAACATTGAATCTATCTGCTAATTGCCGTATAGGACGAAACATCATATGTACAAACAAAATAAAGGCAATTAATTCGCCAATTGTAATGTCTTTTCCTGATAAAATTCCCTGTCCTCCATACCAAACTATTAAACCAATGGACATTGCCGAAAGCACCTCAACTACAGGAAAAAAAACTGCATAATAAAAAATGGAACGCACATGTGCATCTCTGTGAGATTGGTTAATCAATTTAAACTTTTTATACTCAGCATCTTCTCTATTAAATATCTGTACGATATTCATTCCCACAATATGTTCCTGAACAAAAGTATTCAGCTGAGAAACTTGCTCCCTAACATCTTGAAAAGCAGCTTTAATATTCCGCTTGAACCAAGCAGTAGCCACCAATAAAACAGGAATGGTAAGCATGGCAATAATTGCCAAACGCCAATCCGTGTAAAACATCATAGCAATAACCACCACTAGTTTTAAGAGTTCAGCAATAATCACTAATAATCCTTGCGAAAAAATATCCGCTATGGTTTCAATATCAGAAACAGAACGTGTAACCAAAGTTCCAATTGGGGTATTATCAAAATACTTCATTTTAAGCGAAAGAATATGCTTAAATATCTTAGCTCTTAAATCCTGAATAACATGTTGCCCTATCCAAGTGGAAAGATAAATATAAAAGAATTGTACAATCCCCTCAAAAAAAAGTAAGCTCAATAATAAAATAGTGATGTCTAATAACTTTTCTTTATTCGGAATAATGATGTAATTATCAATTGCATAATTGATAAGCATAGGGCGTAAAGGCCCTAAAACAGAGAGTAAAATAGCTGCAATTGCTGCAATCATAAATTGCAATTTATAAGGCTTAGCAAAAGCAATTACTCGCTTTAAAAGCACAAAATCAATTACATTACCTGTTTTTTTATCTGTCATTTAATATTCTATACTACTTAAAAAAAGCGCGTGAGCCGGAACAGAAGTTCCTGCTTCTCCCCTATCCTTTTTGGCTATTATTTCTTTTACTTGTTCTGGCTTTATTTTCCCTTCACCCACAGCCAACAAAGTGCCCACAATGGCACGCACCATATTGCGCAAAAAACGATCGGCCTTGATGGTAAAAATTAACTCCCCTTCTGTTTGTTCCCAATTCGCTAACATCACATTACAGTTATTGGTAAAAGTTTGGGTATTTACTTTTGAAAAAGACGTAAAATCTTTCTTTCCCAACAAGTGAGAACATGCTAAATTCATTGCATCAATATCTAAATTTTTATGCAATAAATAAGCATTCTCACTAAAAGGGTTTTTCTGCTGAATAATATGATACTGATAGGTTCTGCTAAGGGCATCAAAACGGCAATTTGCATCATCAGCAACTGCGTTAATGTTATGAATAGCAATATCCTTAGGTAAAAAACCATTTAGTTTTGAAACCAGTTCTAATCCATCAAAACCCTGATGATAATCAAAATGAGAAAACATTTGTTTAGCATGTACGCCGGTATCCGTTCGTCCAGCACCTGTTACCTCAATTTTAGTATTAAGCAAAGTACTTAATGCTTTATTAATTTCAGCTTGTACACTATTAGCATTAGGCTGCATCTGCCACCCATGATAATTAGTTCCTTTATATGAAAGCTCTATGAAAAATCGCATCTTATAATTTAACGCAAAAATAAAAAATGAAATGGCAAAATACTATTCAAAAAAAACTTTCGTTCACATTTGCGAATTAATTTACAAAACTTAAATTTGCATTCCATAAAAAA
This sequence comes from Flavobacteriales bacterium, assembly GCA_012960805.1. GTDB lineage: Bacteria > Bacteroidota > Bacteroidia > Flavobacteriales > BACL11 > UWMA-0277. The sequence goes on from DUAO01000058.1 coordinate 5,011, forward strand.
TATACTATGACTGAAACATTACAAACCGATATAAAAGAATTAAACGAAAAGATAAATAAGGAGAGTGCCATTATTGACATGTTGATGCTAGAAATCAATAAAGTAATTGTTGGACAAAAACACATGAGTGAACGCCTTTTAGTTGCCCTTTTATCAAACGGACATATTCTTCTGGAAGGGGTCCCTGGGCTGGCAAAAACCTTAGCCATTAGCACCCTTGCTAAAACAATAGATGCCAAATTCAGCCGTTTGCAATTTACACCTGATTTATTGCCTGCTGACATTATCGGAACTCAAATATACAGCCCTAAAAATGAAAAATTCTCTGTAAAAAAAGGACCTATTTTTGCTAACTTTATTTTGGCTGATGAAATTAATCGTGCCCCTGCTAAGGTTCAATCTGCTTTACTAGAGGCTATGCAGGAACGCCAAGTAACCATTGGCGGAGAATCTTTTCCATTGGACAAACCATTTTTAGTAATGGCCACTCAAAACCCTATTGAACAAGAAGGAACCTATCCTTTACCTGAAGCCCAAGTGGATAGATTCATGCTAAAAGTTGTAATTGATTATCCTAAAAAGGAAGAAGAGAAAATGATTATTCGCCACAACTTAGCTAAAACATTCCCCACTGTAAATGTAGTGCTAAAAACAAACGCCATCATTCGTGCTCGTGATTTAGTAAAAGAAGTTTACATGGATGAAAAAATTGAGCAATACATTATTGATATCGTTTTTGCTACAAGATATCCTGAACAATACGGATTAGAAAAATTCAAGGACATGATTTCTTTTGGTGGCTCACCCAGAGCAAGCGTCAATTTGGCTGCTGCTTGTAAAGCGTATGCTTTTATCAAAAGAAGAGGCTATGTAATTCCTGAAGATGTTCGTGCGCTTTGCCATGATGTATTGCGTCACAGAATTGGACTTACTTATGAAGCTGAAGCCGAAAACATCACATCAGAAGATATTATTACTGAAATTTTAAATACAGTAGAAATTCCTTAAATGAGTACCTCAGCACTTCTTAAAAAAGTTCGCAAGATTGAAATAAAAACCAAAGGACTCTCCAATCATATTTTTGCTGGAGAATACCATACGGCCTTTAAAGGTAGTGGTATGGCCTTTTCAGAAGTAAGAGAATACCAACCTGGTGATGAGATACGTTCAATTGACTGGAATGTAACTGCTCGCTACAACACTCCATTTGTAAAGGTATTTGAGGAAGAAAGAGAAATGACCGTTATGCTACTGATTGATGTTTCAGCATCCGGTAATTTCGGAACTAAAGAGCAATTCAAAAGAGAATTAGCAACTGAACTTTCAGCTATCTTGGCTTTTTCAGCAATTAATAATAATGATAAAGTTGGGGTAATTTTCTTTACAAATGTGATTGAACAATTCATCCCACCAAAAAAGGGGAAAAGTCATATTTTGAGAATTATCCGTGAAGTATTAGCGTTTCAGCCCAAAGGGAAAGGAACAAATATTACAGGAGTTTTGGAATATTTCAATTCTGTAATTAAAAAAAGAAGCATCTGCTTTATCCTCTCTGATTTTATAAGTAAGCCTTTTGACAAGCCTTTGAAGATCGCTAGTAAAAAGCACGATTTAGTCGCTCTGAGAATACATGATAGCAGAGAAGATACGTTGCCTAATGTCGGCTTAATACCTATGCAGGATGCTGAAAGCGAGCAAATAATTTTTGTAGACACTTCAAACAAAAAGATAAGAGAAGACTTTGCAAAAAACAGACTAGCAAAAACTAAAGCGCTTAAAAAATTATTTCCTGCAAGTGGAGTTGATTTAATTGATGTTACCACCGGTACGGATTATGTAAAACCACTTATTAATTTCTTTAAAACTAGAGGACGAAGAAGATGAAAAAATTAATAACTCTTTTATTATTAAGCAATTTCGCTTTTTCACAAACTGCCCGATTAGACACTAACTCCATTCTTATTGGTGAGCAAACAAATTTTACTATTGCAAATGAGGTAAGCAACACATCTATATGGCCAACTTATGAGGAGTTTTTAGTAGAGGGAGTAGAAATCATACAGACAAGTAAATTAGATACTACTAAAAATATTATCAGTCAAACTTTTACCATTACAGCTTGGGATAGCGGAAGCTACTATATCCCTGCTATTGAGTTTGCTGAAAACAGTAAAACTGAAGGACTCCTCTTAAATGTACATACCATAGAACTAGAAGAAGGTGCTGAATTAAAAGATATCAAACAACCGATAGAAGAACCAATTGGATGGAGTGATATTTGGCCTTGGCTTTTAGGAGTTATTGCACTTGTACTAATTATTTACTTGCTTAAAAAGTATGTATTCACAAAAAAAGAGAAAAAAATTATAGCCAAACCAAAAGTGATTATTCCTGCTGATGTTACTGCCCTAGAAGAACTTACAAAATTGGGTAAACAACAACTTTGGCAGTGCGGAAAAATTAAAGAATATCAATCTGAAATTTCCGAAATCATTAGAAAATATGCTGAAAATAGATTCAATTTTATTGCACTTGAATTAGCAACTGATGAAATTTTAAAAGAATTGAAAATCCGTTTAAATGCAGAACAATTAGAAAATATCCGCACGCTTTTGCAAAGGGCAGATTTAGCCAAATTTGCAAAAAGCAAACCAAATAATTCTGAGAATGAAGAAAGTATGACTTTGGCAAAACAGTTTGTAAATAATACAAAAGCAAAAAAGGGAAATGAGTAATTACACCTTTATAAATCCTGAGTTTTTCTACTTGCTAATTTTACCTTTAGTAATATTGGCATGGTACGCTTTCAAACATAAAACAACATCTTCAACTATAGTATTTTCAGCTGCTGATTCTATTAGTAAAAACCCAACCCTTAAACAAAGGTTGCGACACTTACCTTATGGCTTAAAAATAATTGCTACCACCCTACTAATTATTGCATTAGCTCGCCCGCAATCATCAACAAACTGGGAGGTAAGTACTACTGAAGGTATTGACATTGTACTGACTATGGATATTTCAGGATCAATGTTGGCGCAAGATTTAAAACCAGATAGACTAGAGGCTTCCAAAAATGTAGCTATGGACTTTATCAGTAAGCGAATAAACGACAGGGTTGGACTTGTAATTTTCGCAGGAGAAAGCTTTACTCAATGCCCCCTAACTACTGATCACAATGTGCTCATCAACTTATTTAAAGATGTGAAAAGCGGAATGGTTGATGATGGAACTGCAATAGGTATGGGATTAGCTACAGCAGTAAACCGACTCAAAGATTCTAAGGCAATATCAAAAGTAATAATTCTACTAACAGATGGGGTAAACAATAGCGGAATGGTACCACCCCTTACGGCTGCTGAAATTGCAGAGAAATTTGGCATAAGAGTTTACACCATTGGCGTGGGCACAGAAGGTTTTGCTCCCTATCCTTTTCAAACACCTTTTGGGATGCAGTACCAAGATGTAGAGGTGAAGATTGACGAAAAAACTTTGCAAGATATTGCGATACTAACAGATGGAAAATACTTCAGAGCAACAAACAATAATTCCTTAAAAGAAATCTACAAAGACATTGATGCTTTGGAAAAATCAAAAATTGAAGTCACTGAATTTCACAAACGTTCGGAAGAGTTTTTACCTTTTGCTTTATGGACTTTAGCGCTCCTATTATTAGGCTTTGTTTTACAAATCACTTATTTAAAACAAATTCCTTAAATGTTAAGATACGAACATATCGAATATTTAAATTTCCTATTTGGAATTCCTGTTTTAATACTTGGAATTATCCTCTACAATAGATGGAAGAAAAAATCTTTATCCCTATTTGGTGATAGCAAATTATTGAAAGAACTTATGCATTCCTATTCAAAAGGAAGAACGCAGATTAAAAATGTATTTACTGTTCTTATTTTCACTTTACTCATTATTGGAATAGCTAACCCACAAGTAGGAGCTAAGATGGAAGAGGTAAAAAGAGAGGGAGTCGATTTAATGATAGCGATTGATCTTTCCAACTCCATGCTAGCGGAAGATATAAAGCCCAACCGACTAGAAAAAGCCAAACTAGCTATTTCCCGATTGATTGATAAATTGGAAGGCGATAGAATTGGACTAATTGTTTTTGCCGGAGAGGCCTATGTGCAATTACCGATTACTACTGATTATTCAGCTGCAAAATTGTTTTTATCAACCGTAAATACAAATATCGTTCCTACTCAAGGAACTAAAATCGCAAAAGCTATTGATTTAAGCGTGCAGTCCTTTGATATGGAAAATGTACAAAACAAAGCTATCATTATTATTACAGATGGAGAAAGTCATGATGAGAAAGCAATAGAAAGTGCCAAGCAAGCTCACGAATTAGGAATTTTCGTGCATTCTTTAGGAATGGGACTAAGCAAGGGAGGGCCAATACCTATATATAACAAATACGGCAACCGAACAGGCTACCGAAAAGACAGAGAAGGAAATACAGTGGTAAGTAAATTAAATGAAAACTTATTGCAAGAAATTGCGAGTGCAGGATCAGGAATTTATGTGCGTGCCAACAATTCCAAAGTAGGACTTTCTACCCTTTTTGCAGAAATCAATAAAATGGAGAAAAAAGAAATTGGCACTATGGTATTTACACAATACAAAGATAGATTCCAACTCTTCATTGGCTTTGCTCTTTTATTATTATTAGCTGATTTAATCCTGTTAAACAGAAAAAATAAATGGAGTAACCGTATTAATTTTTACAAAGAATAATGAGAAAATTCCTATTCATACTATTCCTTTTGACAAGTATCACCTCATTTGCTCAGAAAAAGAAATCATTTTTAAGAGATGGAAATACATTCTATACTGACAGCTCTTACAATAAGGCAGAAATGCAATACCGAAAATCTTTAGAAAAAGATCAAGATTATTTTAATGCTTCTTTTAATTTAGCAGATGCTGTTTACAAACAAGAAAGGTATAAAGAAGCTTCTGGTCTTTTTGATGCACTTAAAGATAATGCTCCTACTGATGAAGATTTAGCAAAAGTATATCATAACTTAGGGAATTCCTTAGTAAAGGAGGGGGAATTGGATGACGCAATTGCCGCCTATAAAAGTGCTTTACGAATCAATCCAAATGACAATGAGACAAGACATAACTTAGCCCTTAGCAAACAACAAAAGCAAGAACAGGAACAACAAGAAGAAAATAAAGAAGAGCAGAAAGACGATAAAGAAGGAGACAAAAAAGAAGAACAAGAGAAAAAAGAGGAAAATGATAAGCAAGAAGAAAATAAAGAAGGTCAAAAACAGAATCAGCCTGAAGAAAAAAAGGAAGATATGAGCAAGGAAGATGCTGAAAAAATGTTAGAAGCCATTCAGCAACAAGAAAAAAACTTGCAAGAAGAATTACAAAAAAAGAAGTTTAAAGGAAAACGAACAAAAGTACTAAAGGACTGGTAAATTGAAAAAACTATTCATCATATTATTACTGTTTTACAGTGCATTTCTTCATGCACAACAATTCAAAATATCAGTTGATAAAAATCCGGCATTAGTTGGAGAGCAGATTTTGGTTCAGTACATTATTAATACAAAAGCAGAAAATTTTAAATCACCAAACTTTAGCGGCTTACAAGTATTAAGTGGCCCTAATCCTTCCTCGCAAAGTAGTTATAGTTTTGTTAATGGAAAAAGCCAAAATAGCAGCTCTACTACATATTCATTTTACTTAAAAGCGGTAAAAGAAGGCGCTTATAATATAAGCCCAGCTGCTATTACAGTAAATGGCAAAACCATAACCAGTAAAGTCTATCGGCTGAAAGTGGTGAAGGGAAATAAAAAAAACAACGCTCAGCAAAAAACACTTTCAGAAAACCTATTCATAAAGGTTGAAGTAAGTAAAATAAATATAGTGGTTGGAGAGCAAATTTTAGTGAGTTACAAATTATTTACTCGCATTGATTTGCATAATACTGAACTATCATCACTACCAGCTTTAAATGGGTTTTGGACTAAGGACTTAAAAACTTCTAGCCGTTTTAAACGAGATGTAGTTGATGGGGTTGCTTATAATGTAGCTACCATAAAAAAATCTGTGCTTACCGCTCAAAAATCAGGAGAGTTAATAATTGACCCAATAGAGCTGAAATGCAATATCCGTACTCAAAACAAAATAAATAACCATGATCCTTTTGCAAATATTTTTGGCAGGAACTATCAGGTTCAGGAAGAATTAATCCGTTCAAAATCTATCACAATAACTGTAACTGATTTGCCAAATCCTCCTTATAATTTTAATGGAGCTGTGGGAGATATGAGTCTCAAATCAGAAGTAGATAATACGAGCATCTCGGCTAATGATGCTATTACTTATAAGATAACAATTACAGGAACAGGGAATATTGAACTCATTAAACCTTTAGCAATTCAATTTCCGGAAGATTTTGAAGTATATGATCCTAAAATTACAGATAAAATTTTTGAAGGAGGGCGAAAAAGAAGCGTTAAAACATTTGAATATTTACTTATCCCAAGATACAAAGGGGAATACACGATTCCAAGTGCAAATTTGATTATTTACAATCCGAAAAGTAAAAAGTATAAAACCAAAAAATCAAATAGCCATAAACTAAATATAGGAACAAGTAAAAATAACGAACAGGAAATAAACGAAACAAATCAGCAAACTGTAAAATCCACTCAGCAAGACATTAATTATATTTTTACGAATACTACTTTGCAAGAAATTGGAGAAAGAGCAATGAGCAAAAATCTGTTTTACTTACTTTTCTTTTTACCAATTGTATTATTAATCCTTTTATGGGTATATCTCAAAACAACAGGGGAAACAGACGCTAATAGCAAAGATTGGAAAAACAAAAAAGCAAACAAAATTGCACTAAAACGATTAAAAACAGCTCAAAACTGCATAAAAAACAATGATTTTGATGGTTTTTTTGAAGAAATTGAAAAATCACTTTGGGGTTATTTTGCTGATAAATTTAAAATTCAAATAGCGGAGCTGTCTAAAGAAACAATAAGTATTCATTTTAACTCATCAGCAATTAACACGGAGATTAAAGGGCAATTTATTGCACTTTTGGATGAATGCGAATTTGCACGCTATGCTCCAGCAAGCAATAAAAACGCTCAAATGGATGCATTTCTTGAAAAAGCAAAGAATATAATTATTGAAGTTGAGACTGCCCTAAAATGAAAAAAATAACACTACTCCTATTTTTATGTATCAGCCTTAATGTAATAGCTGAACAGTCATTTTTCACAAAAGCCAACACTGCTTATGCTAATGATAGTATTACTAAAGCTATTGCGCTTTACGATAGTATTTTAGTAAGTGAAAGAGAAAGCAGTGAATTATACTACAACCTTGGAAATTGTCATTACAAGAACAAAGATTGGAAAAATGCAATTTGGCATTATGAAAAAAGCTTACAATTAACCAATAATGAACAAGCAAAGGAAAACTTAGCTCTTACTAAATTAAAAATTATTGACCGAATTGAAGCTCTTCCTCAGCTTTTTTACAAAAAATGGTGGATAAGTACACAAGAGCTTTTAAGCGCTAAACACTGGCAATACTTAGCAATTTTAAGCATTTTCTTAGCCTTACTTTTTGGAACGTTAAATAAATTACTGAATAAAAACACAAAAAAATATTACATCTTTTTTCTCACTAGCGCCTTACTACTGTTACTAATTAGCAGCTCATCCTACCAAAATAAAATAGCTAAAAAAGAAGGAATTATCTTCTCTTCAGTAGTAGTAGTTAATAGCGCTCCTGCCTTACACAGCACAGAGCTATTCTCCTTACATTCAGGAAGTAAAGTTGAAATAATAGATACTATAGGCAACTGGAAGAATATTAAAATTGCTAACGGAAATAGCGGTTGGATTTTACAAAGTTCAATCAAAGAATTATAAGTAAGTTCCCATCTTAATTTGAACACAATAAGATTAGAATAAAACAATAAGACGGTCTTTTCCTTTTTTTTGTATATTTGTAGCAACGAAAATCTTGAAAAAACCCAATTATATGAACAAAATTTTACCAGCTATATTGATAGCTTTTTTCTCCTTACTTACCTTCAATTCAATGGGCTCAAACCCAACTGAATGGGAAATCTATTTTGAAAACGATACCCTTAAAATTGAGTACACTTACCAGAATTGTGATTTTTCTTCTACTGCAAAACAAGAAATAATTGTTTTTAAATTTACTAATCTGATTTCTCAAAATATTTTACTTAGCTATAAAACTGATATTTGGCACAATGATGTTTGCACAAATTGCGAACAAGAATCTGAAGAATCTCGTTATACAATACAGATTCCAAGCAATGAAACAATAACTACTAATTGTAGCGATGAATGGAGGGGTTATGCAATTTTTTCTGCATTTATCACAAATGATGAAAAAGAGCAACGATATGCATCATTAACAAAATTTGAATTAAAAGAAATCACTATTAGCCATGAATAAACAATCTTTAATTTTATATATAGCCCTAGCAATACTGTTTTTAAACACTACTTTGTCATTTGGACAATGTGTTGTTTGTGTTGATGCTCCGCCTTTAATTACTTGTGGAGAAACAGCAACATTAACTGGTGATGGTTTTCTGACATCTGCCTATGAAGATAATTTTAATAGTGGTATTGGGGCATTATGGAGTTCGGTTAGTACGGGTGGAGTTACAAATTCAACTTGTACTGGAGCATCTTCTGTACTTACGATAAATTGCGCTGGAGCTGGAGCTGTTCCTGCTGGAGATTTTCTATGGTGGGGTCAGGGAGCGGTAGTGCCAAGGCAAGCAACTACTATACCTATACCAGTTCCGGCTGGTGGAGATATTATTTTTGAATTTAAAATGGAAGGGCAGGGCGGATCCTGTGATGGCCCTGACTTAATTGGAGAAGGAACAATGTTGCAGTATCGAGTTGGGGCAGGTATATGGCAAGATATGCCAGCAGCAATGTGGCCATTTAATCTGAATCCAATACCATACACTAATAAAGCTTATTTTTGCCCTACAAATCCTGCACTTCAAAGTTTTACAAATTGGAATCAATACTCAATTCCTATTCCGGCTTTAGCTTTTAGTGCAAATACTCAATTCAGATGGAGGCAAATAAACCCAACCTCGGCAAATTGGGATTTTTGGGGGCTAGATAATGTTAATATTTCTCCTTCATCTCCTGGTGGAGCTACCTATACATGGAATCCTGGTGGAGCAGGACAAACATTAATCGTTAGCCCAACATCATTAACAAATTACACTTTTACTTATGATAATAATGGAATATCATGCAGCACTACTGTCATTGTAGATGTTGCTGCTCCTAGTGTGTATCCTATAATAGTTCCAAATCCTTTAAATCCATGTCCTAATGCAGTGGATTTAAATGCGGATGTTAGTTTTAACTCATGTAATTATAATATTTATTTATTTGATAATGGAGGAAACGGATGGACAACTGTGCCTCAAACTGCTACTTCTATTGACAATAGAATAGAGGTGTATATTGATGGAATCTTGGTAAATACAATTACCATGAATAATGGATATGGACCTTTTGTCTACTCCTTCCCTGTAACGTCAGGAGGAACATTTGAAACTGTATTCTTAACTGGAGGGCCAAATCCATCAGAATGCGCATATTTTGTTGAAGATAATCAAGGGCAATTAATAACGGATGTAGGTGGTAATATTATTTCGGCGATGGGACTAATAACTTCTCCGAGTTCACCTTTTTGGCCAGTTCCATTAGGAATACCTCCTTCTGGAGGGTTTACTGTAGTTCCTGGTAATTTTGGGCCGGTAAACACAGTGTGTCCTACTACAAATCCATACACGTACTCATGGTCAATATCTCCTTCAGGATCAACAGCAGGTATTTCTACGCCTAATAATCAATCAACAGTTGTAACAACAGCTTCCACGCAAAACTATCAGGTAGTTGCTACAGATGTAAACAATTCTGGATGTATTGCAACTGGATTAGTTAACGTTATTGGATCAGGTGGTAGTTGGGATTTTACGAATATCTCTCCTAACCCAGCATGTGAAGGAGCTTGTATTGATCTAAATTTCACTTCTACTGTTAGCTCTGGAGCTTATGATATTCTTCTAGAAATGATAGATGCTAGCGGCACTACTTCCTATAATGCTCAAATCAATTCTTCTGGAAATAATATTGGAACTGGATTGCCAATTAATATATGTCCTTCTATTTCTGCAGCAGTACCTAATGTAATTTTTAATATTTTGTCTCTGGTAGATGCTTCTGATCCAAACAATTGCGAAATTCCAATTACAAATGCTAGCCAAGTTGTAACTTTTACACCTCAACCAAATGCTGGAAATTCTAGCACTATTGACTTTTGTGCAAATGATATTACAAATTATGATTTATCTACTTACCTAGGAACGGCTGATAATTTTGGTGATTGGACGCCACCAACAGGTGTACCAATAACAAATGGATTAACCTTTAATTTTAATCCTCAAACTGATTTAGCAGGAGTATATACCTACACAGTAGCTAATGCTCCCTGTACTAGTGACTTGGCAACAATAACAGTTGGTTTAATTACACCGCCTAATGCTGGAGCAACTATAAATCAAGTATTTTGTCAGAATGCATCACCTGTAGATTTGGCTACTTTACTTGGAGCGCCAGATCCTAATGGAATTTGGGTTGATCCTTTTTTCAACCCGTCTAGTCCTCCTATTGGAACTGCCACTTTTAATTTTAACCCAGCAGCTGATCCTCCAGGAATTTATACCTACACAGTTACAGATGCTAGTAGTACTTGTCCTGACGAAAGTGCTAATGTTATCGTTAATATCAATGCATTACCTACAGTAGGAATTAGTTCAACAAATGCCAATATCTGCGTAGGTCAAAGTACATGTTTGGATTTTGCTTTAACTGGAGCTCCTAATTTCTCTATTGATATTTGGGACGGATCTTCAACCTCAATAGCAACAGTTGATGCAAATGGATTAGATGTTTTCGGAAACTGCATCTCGGTTTCTCCAGCTACTAATACAACTTATTCAATTACTACAATAACAGATAATAATGGTTGTCAATCTTTCCCAAATACAGCTGTAACTATCAGTGTAAATAATCCGCCTAATGCAGGTGTAAGTTCTGTACTAAATATCTGTTCAGATGATATTAGCATCTATCCCTTACAAACCGAATTAGGAGGAGGACAAGATTTAACAGGATATTGGTTAGTACCATTCCTGCCAAACCCACTGCCAAATAATCCTAATTTTGATTACAACCCACAGACTATGATTGCCGGTTTATATACTTACACGGTAGTAGCCGCACCTTGCCCTAATGCAATAGCAAATGTAACGGTTAACTTAATTACAGCACCTAATGCCGGGATGGCGAACATTCCGAATAATATTTGTATTAACAACTATAGTGCAAGTAGTCCTTATGATTTAAACAATACGCTTATTGGAGCTGATGGTGGTGGTATCTGGTGTGCAGGTATTGCTGGAGGAGCGCCAATCGCATCCTTAATTAACCCTAACACTTATGGAGTAGGATCTTATCAATTTACTTATCAAGTAGCGGGAATACCTCCATGTTTACCTGATAACACTACTATTGACTTAACAATTAACCCTGAACCAGTTGTTAATACATTTACTTCAAACATACCAACTGTCTCTCAAGGTTATCCTATATCTTTAACAGTAGACATGACTGTTGGAACGCCTCCATTTACAATAAATTTAACTGATGATGATATTCCGTCTAATCCTTATGCGATTTCAATTCCATTTCCAAATATGATGGGATCAGTATCTGCAGTGCCAAATTTCCCACCACCTATTACTACTTATTCTATTACAGGAATTACAGACGGAAATGGATGTTCAACTACTTCAGCATTAACAGTGCTCGTAACGG
>DUAO01000058.1:16968-21628 GCA_012960805.1 Flavobacteriales bacterium
TATCCTATTATTGATCCATTCAACACAGCAACTTCTGCTGTTTGCGAAGGAACGATACCAAGTGTAAATATGACATTAACTCAAGGTGAGGCGCCTGTAACTGTTGATTACAGCTACAATGGAATAACCTACACCGAGGTAATTGGTATAGTTGGATCAGTTGCTCCTTTGGCTGTAAATATTCCGCTGGATATAACTAACTTAAATAATGGCACAAATACCATTACTATTATTAGTGTTACTGACAATAGTGGAGTGCCTTCTCCTAATAATTTAATTCCTAACCCAGTAGTAATAACTATAAACCCTAACCCAGTAGTAACTTTTGGACAAGATGATGAAATTTGTTTTGGGCAGCCTGCAATTTTAGAATTTGGTTTCCTTGTGGGAACAGCTCCATTTACTGTAGATTATACAATTAATGGACCGTCACAAACACCTTTATCATTTCCTGCAAACGGGACTCAAGCATATACCTTAACTCCTGACCCTGCTGTCGGAGTGAATATATACAATATGATACAAGCTACAGATGTAAATGGCTGCCAAAGCTTAATAAATGCAACAAGCCCTGTAACCATTACAGTAAATCCTACGCCTATACTTGATATTACGGTTAGTGGTTCAAATCCTATTTGTGTAGGAGAAACTTCAGCTTTATTTTTCCCTGTTACTGGAGGTACGCCTCCTTATAATTTAAGTTACTTGGCTGGTACAACTAACTCAACAGCAAATGTTGATGCTGTTGGAAATATATTATCAACTGGAACTACTCAGCCTATTTCTCCTATTATTACTACTGACTATACTTTGGTGTCAGTTACTGATGCAAAAGGATGTGTAAATACGTTAAGCAATAGTACAAATCTGCTTGTAAACGAATTACCATTAGTTGACATTAGTGGTACTACTGAAATTTGTGACCAAGATGTAACGCAATTGTATTTCAACTTTACAGCAGGAAATAGCCCTTGGGTAGTTAATTATGATTTAAATGGGCCATCTTCAATAACTTTATCCAATAGTCAAGATTCAATTGCTGTTAGCCCAACTACAACAACTGTTTATACAGTAAGTTCAGTAAGTGATATAAATTGTACCTCACCAATAATTGATGCTGCTACTATTACTGTTAATCCTTTACCTGAAATTATGGTAACTGGAGGAGGTTCTGTCTGTGATGATGGAAGTGAGGTTGACGTTATCATCACGACTACTTCTGGAACTCCAACATTTAATGTTGAATATGTAGTTGGTATAAATAGCAGATTAGCTTCAAATATTGGATATCAATATATCATAAGCACGAATGAAGCAGGAGTTTATTCTGTAACAAAAGCTACTGACAGCAAAGGTTGTATTTCAAAAAGCATTAGCGGAAATGCTACTGTAACTATTAATCCAATACCGGAGGCAAATATTATTGCATATCCTCAACCTGCTGACATTACTAATCCTTTGATTTATTTTATTGATCAATCTCTGTTCCATGTAAGTGGAGTTTGGGATTTTGGAGATGGAAATACTGCGCCATCAAATTTTGATAAAATAAGTCATACTTTCAAAGATACTGGAACTTATATTGTTGCACTTGAATTAATGACGGATAGCGGTTGTGTTGTAACGGCTTATCAAACTATTATTATTAATCAAGCTTTTAAAATTTATATTCCTAACGCTTTTTCCCCAAATAACGATTTGTATAATGACTACTTTTTACCTATAGTTGATGGTGTACAGGAATACGATTTAAGAATATACGATCGATTTGGCAACAGAGCGTTTAGTGCAGATAAAACCGATGAAGCTTGGGATGGCAAAGTAAGTAATGGAACAGAATACGCTGTTGCTGGACATTATGTTTATAATATTATAATTATCGATTTTAATGGGAAAAAAAGAACTTTTCAAGGTGGAGTAACATTGATTAGATAATGAAAAAGCGCATTATATTATGTGCTTTATCTATTCTATTCAATTATGATGCTTTTTCTACTCATGCGGCAGGGATGGATATTTCTTATCAATGTATCTCACAGGGAACTAATTCAGATACTTATAAAATAACACTTAAATTTTACAGAGATTGTGACGGAATATCAGCTCCTTCTAGTCATTCACTAAATTATTATTCTTCTTGTGGTTCTGGATCAGCCACACTTTACCAAGTAGGTTCAGCTGTTGATGTAAACCCCCTTTGCGCTTCATATTGTAATGGAGGTAGTGCCTTTGGAATTGAAGAATATACTTATGAGGCGACTATTACTTTATCACATTGTGATAATTGGGTTTTAAGAGTTTGTGAATGTTGTCGAAATAATGCAATTAATACAATCAACAACCCTGGTGGTGCTGAGTTATGTGTTGAAGCAACATTGAACAATACGGTATATTGCAATAACTCCCCTACTTTTTCTGAATATCCAACACCTTTTTTGTGTGCTGGTAATTATTTTTGTTATAATAATGGAGCGATTGAAATAGATGGAGACTCTTTAGTTTATTCATTAATTACACCGCTTGATAATCCTGGAACAGTTACATATATAGGAGGTTATTCCGTAACAAACCCAGTAGGTGGGGGTTCTGTATTTGATCCCATTACTGGAAATTTATGTGTAACTCCTCCAGGAATTGTTTCTGGTGTTTTAGCAATTAAAGTCAGTGAATATAGAAATGGAATCTTAATTGGTAGTATAATAAGAGATATTCAAATAAATGTGTTTGCTTGCACTTCAGTTAACCCTCCACAACTTTCAGGAATTGACACAACAACAATAGTTGATATGACTAACATCAATACTTATACTGTTGAGGTAAATTGCCCTAATGGCTCCCAAAATATTAATTTTGATATTAATACTATTAATAATAACCCTCCTCCTCCTCCAGGATATCAAATTACTATAACCGTTGGTGGTGGATCCTGGCAATCAGAAGTTTCTTGGGATATTTATGATCCATCAGGAGCAGGTGCAGGAACAATAATTGCATCAGGAGGAGCTCCTTACTCAGGGACAGCATGTATTCCAACTACTAATTTGGGTAGTTTACAATTTAGAATGTATGATAGTTACGGTGATGGATGGAACGGAAATACTTATACACTTAGTGGTAATTCAACTTTAAGTGGACAAACTACAGGAGGATTAACTGGTTGGACAAGTTATGGAGTTAACACTTTTAATATCACTGGAGGTCCTACCTGTATAGGTGGAGTAGCGTCCGTTACAATGAGTTGGAATAACGGTATCCCAGGAGCAAATTTTACTATTGCTAACAATAATACTATGAATCCCACAGGTACTTTTAGTTGGAATCCTACATTGGCCGATACAGCAAATAGTCCTTACTTTTTTACTGTAAATGTCACAAATGATGCCTGCCCTGCTCCAGGTAGTTTTTCTTTTCAGTATCAAGTAATTGTTACAGGAACAGATATGATTGCTACTCCAACTATTGCAAATGTAAGTTGTAATGGAGGAAATGATGGTGCGATATCCATGAGTACTACAGGAGCTTCACCACCTTTTACTTATCTTTGGCCCAATGGAGGGACTACTGCAAATGCCTCTTCTTTAACTGCAGGAACATATAATTTACAACTCACTGATGGTGGAGGCTGTACTATGACTGAAATATATACTGTTATAGAGCCTTCACAAATAACATCTACTTCTACTTTTTATGATGCAAGTTGTTTGAATATTAATGATGGGTCAGCTACTGTTTTTCCCTCTAACGGAACTCCAGGATATACTTATCTTTGGAATGACATTAATACTCAAACTACACAAACTGCTACTTCTTTAGCGAACGGCACTTATATTTGTACAATCACAGATAGTAATTCTTGTATTTTCACGGATACGGTTAATGTTGGATTAGCTCCAGCATACAACACAGCTATTATCTCAACAAATGCTCTCTGTAATGGTAATACTGGCACTGCAATTGTTTTAGTTCAAGCACCATCAGCAGGAGTATCAAACTTAACTTATTGCGCATCTACACCAGGTTCAAGTACTGCTTCTACAATTGACAATGTACAATTAATAGGAGACACCTTCAGTATAAATAATAATACTACAGGAGCATGTGACCAATATGAGGATTATACTAATCAATATGCTGATATTACTCAGGGACAATCCTACACTATTGATGTTACTTTAGGCGATTGCTCAAATAATTACCCCTCAGGTGGGAAGGTTTATATTGATTGGAATATAGATGGCGATTTTAACGATCCAGGAGAAGAAATAGGAACAATCCCTGATGGACCTCCCTCAACAACAACAACAATACCCTTTACAGTTCCTTTTAGTGTTTTTGGTGCAACAAAAATGAGAATTGTTTCTCAATTTCTTAATAATACTCCTGTAAGCTCTATAGGCCCTTGTGATGTTGGAGTTATGGCGAATCCAGTATATATACAACCATGGTTTGGCGCTACAGAAGATTATTCAATTGTAGTGAATGGAGGTTTAGTTAATGCCACTTACCTGTGGTCAAATGGGCAGACTACAGATAGTATTAGCGGACTTACTGCTGGAGGATATAGTGTTTTAGTTACAGCCCCTAATGGCTGTACGCTAACAGACTATATTACCATTACTGAACCTCCTGCTATTTCTACAATTACATCACAAAATAATAT
>DUAO01000059.1 GCA_012960805.1 Flavobacteriales bacterium
TCTTCAATTGAAGAGATAAATAACACTAAAAAACTAAACAAGATTACTGATGTATTAGGTAGAGAAACAAATGGAAAACATAAGATCCCTTTATTCTACATCTATGATGACGGAACAGTAGAGAAGAGAATTGTTATTGAATAGTTATAAATCAGAAAAATACTTAATTCCCAAAATTTTATTCTTGTAAAGAATACTCCAATTCATCTTTCCTGCAAGCTTGTTTTTTTGATTGATCTTTTGGCGTTTAGTAATCAGCTTTGGGATAGCAAAATAAAAAGCAAAGTGAGCCCTCACAATAGCCAAGAAGTGGGAAAAACCATTTTTTTGTTTCAAAAAAGTAATTGCAGCTACACCATCCAAAAGCAACCTCATAGGAATAACCATAAATAAATAAGGAAGAGGTAAGTTTTTGAAAAGCATTTTCAGGTTATTCCTAAAGTTAAGATGCGTTTTAAATGGAGAACCTGCATTTAATGTTCCGCCACCTACATGATAGACTATTGATTTTGGTTGAACCATAATTTTATAACCCTGGTTTTTTAATCGCCAACAGAGGTCAATTTCCTCTTGGTGTGCAAAGAAATCCTCATCTAAACCATTCATTTTATTAAAACAAGTGGCACGAACAAACAAACAAGCCCCTGTTGCCCAGAACACCTCAATTGCATCACTGTACTGTTCTTTATCTTGCTCAATACTATCAAAAATTCTTCCTCTGCAAAAAGGATATCCCAAATTATCAATAAAACCACCACTAGCACCAGCATACTCAAACATGTTTCTGTTGTTGTAATCCAGTAATTTTGGTTGACAAGCTGCAATATTTGAGTCAGCATCCATCAAATCAATAATAGGGGAGAGCCAATTTTCGGTTACTTCAATATCGGAATTTATCAGTACAAAATATTCTGCATCAATTTGTTTGAGTGCATCATTATAGCCTTTGGCATAACCGCCATTTGTAGTGTTTATAATAATTTTAACAGTAGGGAAGTGAGTTCTTGCAAATTCAACAGAATCGTCAGTTGAAGCATTATCAGCTACAAAAACAGTAGCATCAGGGCTGTATTTTACCAGAGCAGGTAAAAATTTAGCTAACCAATCCTTTCCATTCCAATTCAGAACTACAACTGCTGTTTTTATCTTTTGTGCTTCCATCTTTTATGTGTCCATAACCAATATTGTGGCTGGTTTATTATATCCTGCTCTAATCTATTTGTAAAATCCTCTGTTATTTTTCCGTGTGGCTGCTCAGTTGGTTTATCTGTTATTAGAGAGTACTCTACCTCATAATGCCCTCTTTTTGCCTTACTGATACTTACAAACACCACTGGCCAATTGTATTCTTTGGCATATTTTTCTACCCCAAAAAGTACCGCAGTATCTTGGTTTAAAAACTGCATCCAATGTGCTCTATTAGGGTTTGAGGGATTTTGATCCGAACCAAATACAATTGCTCTTGGTTTTGATTTTTTTTCAAATGATTTTTTTGCTTGCTTCATTGCAACTAAATTCATTCCGTATTTGGAGCGTGAAGTATATATCTTATTATTGATAAACGCACTGCTTAATGGTTTGTAAATACCTATGCATTTATGATTGGAGTACATAGCAAAAGCTTGGGCACATAATTCCCAATTATTATAATGACCTCCTACAAAAATAATGCTTTGACCTTTGTCTGCAAAGTAATTAGCAAATTCAGGATTTTTAATAATTAAGCGTTTTCTTAATTGTTTTTCTGAGATTGTAAACCCCTTAACACTTTCAACAACTATATCGCAAAAATGGCGATAGAAATTACTCATAATCTCTTTTAATTCTTGTGCGCTTTTATCAGGAAAGGAGTTTTTGAGATTGGTGAGAACAACTTCTTTTCTATAGCCAATCACCTTGTATATTGCTAGATATAGAATATCAGAAATAAAGTATAGTAGAGGGTAGGGCAACAAGGAAATAGGTACAATAAAGATATAGTAGAGAATCCTTGTAATCATTTTGCAAATATAAAACTTCTAAAAAGGATATAGATGTTAGTCACTAAAGATGTGATAAAACAAAAAAGTGTTTTAAAAGCTAATTACAGAAAACCAGGAGATAGTATATTAATTACTCTTAAAATAAGATTATAAAAATGTGTGCGATTTGAAAATATTTCTATTTTTGCAGTCCGCAATCGGAGAGGTGGCAGAGTGGTCGAATGCACTGGTCTTGAAAACCAGCGTACAGCAATGTACCGGGGGTTCGAATCCCTCCCTCTCCGCAAAAAGTCCTAGCATTTATGTTAGGACTTTTATTTATAATTCTAAATTTACCCTATGAAAAAAATAGATACTGATATAACTAAAGCTGCAACATTAGAAGGAGATTTTTATGCTTTAGAAAGTAGCTTTAAGGATACTTTAGAAAATGTATTTGCCAAAAACTGGCAACTGATTGCAGATGACAGTAAGCTGAAAGAAAATAAAAATGCCTTACCTTTTCAGTTTTTAGCAGATCTGCTGCCCGAACCCTTAGTACTGATTAATAATGAAGGAACAATTAATTGTTATTCTAATGTATGTACACATAGGGGTAATATTTTGATTGATAAGCCTTGTAAAATTAAAAAATACATTACTTGTGGTTATCATGGGAGGCAATTTGACAGTTGTGGTAAATTCAAATTTATGCCCAAAACTGAAGGAATGCAAAACTTTCCTTCCACTCAAGATGACTTACCATTAGTTCCAGTGGAAAAATGGAGACAATTCATTTTTTCTTCACTAGCGCCAAATTTTGAGTTTAGTGAATTGACAAAAGATGTAGAAGAAAGGGTAGGATGGATGCCAATTGAGGATTTTGTATACAGAGAGGATTTGTCTAAAGAATATCATGTGAAAGCTAATTGGGCTCTATATTGCGATAATTATTTGGAAGGCTTTCATATTCCTTTTATTCATGCTGATTTGAATGCTGTATTGGATTTTAATAGTTATGATGTGGAAACTTTTAAGTATGCTAATTTACAAATAGGAATAGCTGCTGATAACGATATTTGTTTTGACCTACCTAAAGGATCCAAAGATTATGGAAAGAAAATAGCTGCCTATTACTTTTGGTTATTTCCAAATTTGATGCTTAACTTTTATCCTTGGGGTTTATCCGTAAATATCATTACACCGATTTCGACATCTGAAACTAAAGTACAGTTTAAATCCTATGTGTGGGATGAGAGTAAACTGAACGAAGGAGCAGGTGCTGATTTAGATAAAGTAGAACTGGAGGACGAACAAGTGGTTCGGCAAGTACAAAAAGGGGTTGCTTCTCGTTTTTATAAGCATGGAAGATTCTCTCCTACTATGGAGAAAGGAGTACATCATTTTCATACTTTAATAAGTGATTGCATGGGCAAGTAGAAATGCGAAAAGGGTATAGGTTCGAATCCTGCTACCCTCGACTTTTTTCTCTTAACATTTCTCATAAATATTTTGTAAGTTTGTTGTATGAAAAAATT
>DUAO01000060.1:0-253 GCA_012960805.1 Flavobacteriales bacterium
CTTTTCCATCTGATCATGCCACCAAACATCTCTTCCTTCCTTTATTATTATCTTGCTTTTCGTTCGCTTGAACACTATGCACTTTTCAATAGAGGATGTATTTTTCATAGCCTCATCTGAAATATCTTTTAAGGGGGTGATTTTTGTGCCTCTGAAACCCCCATCAGCAGTAATGAGGATATTACAAGTTGCATCATTTATTCTATCGGCTAATGCTTTGGCAGAAAATCCAGCAAAAACCACTGAGTGAATT
>DUAO01000060.1:374-3487 GCA_012960805.1 Flavobacteriales bacterium
AGTATGCAATTCTTTATATGATAAGCATCTGCTTTGTTCGTTTGGATTATTGGCAATCCATTTTATTGCTGTTTGATTTCCTCTTTGTTCTAAATGCCTATCTAAGCAATTTTCAGTTATATTGAGTTTTCCTCCTTCAAACCATTTTACTTCTGGTTTTGTAAAGTCCCATTGCAACACAGTGTCCCATTTTTTCTGCCAAGTGAAGTTGTTGGCTTTTTCTTCCCAAAATTGTTCAGGGCTATTGATGCTTTTAGCATATTCAGTTTTGTATTCTTCAAATGATGTAATGTTCTTTTCCATAAAGGCATTATTCTAGGGCTGTCAAATATATAATTTTTTAAGATTTTGGCAACATCATGTGTTGTAGTTTTTGTAGTTTAGCATTTGTAATTTAAAAACAAAAAATATGAAAAAAATATTACTACTAATTATTGCTTCTTTTGCGATAAATTTAAACGCGCAGATAGTCTCTTGTACTGAATTATTTATTTCAGAATATATAGAAGGCCCAGCAAATAACAATGCAATTGAGATTTATAATCCTACAAATGCAACAATTGATTTAACTGAGTATACAATTAATCGTTATGGAAATGGCGCGACTTCAGGTCCTGACGTATGGCCGTTAAGCGGTAGTATTGCTGCAGGTGAAGCTATTGCAGTAGGTAATGGACAGCTTGATTCTCTTTGGGTTTCAACCTATTGGTCAGTACCGGTTGACCCTGTTTTTTATAATGCTTGCGGTATACATGGAAGTGGATTGTACCCAACGCCTTTTTATTTTAATGGAGATGACGCTATGACTTTGGAAAAATCAGGGAATATAATTGATATTTTTGGGAAAGTTGGAGAAGATCCTGGAAACGCTTGGACAGATGATGCTTCTGCCGGATATACAGATGCTAATGGAGGAACTTGGTGGACAAAAAGACAAACTTTAGTAAGGAAAGCATCAGTAACAAAAGGGGTCATCACGAATCCTATTTTATTTAATCCTACATTAGAGTATGATTCATTGCCAGATGCAACTTATAGTGGAATGGGTTCTCACAATTGTGATTGCCACACAACTAATAGTATAGATGAGAATGTAATTTCGTATGTTATGTATCCTAACCCTGCTAATATCGGAAGTACAGTTACCATAAATGCAAATGCAAAAATTGAGAGTATTGTTGTTGTAAATATTTTAGGAGAAAAAGTGTTGACTCAAATCTCAAATAAAATTATTACTACTAATTTAGCAAGAGGAACTTACATTATTAATATTCGATTTACTGATGGAAGAATTGTCGATAATAAGTTGATTATTGAATAATTAAATAAGCATAAATATTGAAGATGCTGATGGAAACATCAGCATTTTTTTCGAATAAGATATATGAAAAAGGTAAGTGTTTTATTGGCTGGGATCTTGTTAAGTATAGTGTCTTTTTCCCAAACTACTTTAAGTGGAAAAGTGGTTGATGCTAATACAGGAGAATCCTTAATTGGCGCAACTATTGTTTATGGTAAAGGAATGGGGACAGCTACTGATATTGATGGAAACTATACTATTTCCATTCATTCAGGAGAAAGAAGCATACAAGTTTCTTATGTGGGCTATAAAGCAATAAATAAAGTGATAGTAATTGGAAATAAGCCTCAAGTTTTGGATTTTAAACTAAAAACCATCTTGCTAAATGAAGTGCAAGTAGTAGCTGATATCGCTCGAGACAGAGAAACTCCTGTTGCCTTTTCAACTATTCCTATAAAAAAGATTAATGAAGAATTGGCATCACAAGATATTCCTATGATACTTAATTCTACTCCAGGAGTGTATGCTACACAAAGTGGAGGTGGTGATGGAGACGCTAGAATTACTATTAGAGGATTTAACCAAAGAAATGTGGCTGTAATGATTGATGGAATCCCAGTGAATGATATGGAAAACGGATGGGTGTATTGGTCTAATTGGTTTGGATTAGATGCAGTTACATCTAATATTCAAGTGCAAAGAGGTCTTGGAGCTTCAAAAATTGCTATTCCGTCAGTTGGTGGAACAATGAATATTTTAACAAAAGGAACTGGAAATAAAGCAGAAGGAATAATAAAACAAGAAGTTGGATCATTCGGAAAATTAAGAACATCATTGGGGTATAATTCAGGAAGATTAGAAAATGGTTGGGGCTATACTTTGGCTGGGTCTTATAAAAAGGGAAATGGATTTGTGGATGAGACTTGGAGTGAAGGATACTTTTACTATGCAAAAATTCAAAAAGAATTGGGAAATCATATTTTGAGCTTATCGGTTATGGGCGCTCCACAAAAACACGGACAAAGATCTTATAAAAGCGATATTGCAACTTATGACACTACCTTTGCTCGTTCATTAGGAGATACTTCTAATTTTTCTGGAAGAATTGTAAATAAAGGAATTTCCTTTAATAAGCATTGGGGTTATTTAGACAGATGGACTATTAATTCAATTGGAGATACAATTCATGCTAATGAAACATTGAATACTAAACAAAATTATTATCACAAACCTCAGTTTTCATTAAGAGATTTCTGGACAGTGAATGATAAGTTTTATGTTTCAAATATTTTTTATGCTTCCATTGGGCATGGTGGTGGAACAGGATTAAGTGGCAATACAGAGAATTATGAAGAAAGAGGGCAATATAATTTACAAGAGGCGTACAATTCCAATAGTAATAATATTGACGCCTTGTATTCTGATGTTGAAAATAAAGCAGGAACTTATCTAATGAGTTCAATTAATAATCATTATTGGTATGGAGGATTATCTACATTAAACTACAGGCCAACAGAGGAAATTTCTATTTCTGGAGGATTAGATATACGTTATTATAAAGGGCAGCACTATCGTGAGGCATATGATTTATTAGGAGCAGATTATGCTATTGATAATACTAATGGGATGCAAGAATCTCAGGTAAAAAGAGTCGGAGATAAGCTTGGCTATCATAATGAAGGACTGGTAAAGTGGAGTGGTGTTTTTTATCAAGTAGAACATAATGATGGAGTTATAAGCACATTTTGTAATATTTCAGCTTCTAATTCAGCATACAAAAGAATTGATTATTTCAGAAAGAAAGATTTGGTAT
>DUAO01000061.1 GCA_012960805.1 Flavobacteriales bacterium
GTATTAATTCCCATATAAAAGATAGTAAACCCTGAATCTCTTCTGTCATCTCCTTCAGGGTATAGGCGTCCAACCATAGTAGAAATATTAGGTTTAAAAAACCCGTTTCCTACAATTAAAAGTGCAAGTGCAGCATAAAAGAAAAAGTGGTTTATAGCTGAAACTTCAAAGCCCAAAACATCACTTTTAAAATAGAATGCCATAAAGAAATGCCCAAGTGCCATTAAAATTCCTCCTAGCATAATTGATTTTTTAAAACCGATAAACTTGTCAGCAATCATACCCCCTAACACTGGCGTTGCATATACTAATGAGCCATAAGCAGCAAAAATCCCAAATGACATTTCTTCTCTGTAAGCCTCATCAGTAATGTAAGTGAAAAACTCATTTACCATGTAAAGCATAAGCAGAGCACGCATACCGTAATAGGAAAAACGCTCCCATAATTCTGCAAAAAATAAATAGAACAATCCTTTAGGATGTCCGAATAATTGATTGTCTTGATTTGTCATATTTGTGTAATAAAATTAGGTTGCCGAAAATAGTAAAATTTTCTGTTATAAATTCTCTAAAATAAAATCAGTCATTTTTTTGTACAAATGGTAGCGGGTATTTCCTCCATAAATCCCATGGTTTTTGTCAGGATAAATGAATAAATCGAATTGCTTATTTGCTTTTACCAAGGCTGAAATCATTTCCATAGTATTTTGCACATGTACATTATCATCTGCACTTCCATGCACTAATAAATAATGCCCCTTTAGTTTTTCTACATGATTGATTGGAGAGTTTTCATCATATCCACTTGCGTTTTCTTGTGGGGTTTGCATGTAGCGTTCTGTATAAATATTATCGTAATAACGCCAATTGGTAACGGGCGCTACAGCAATAGCAAGGCTGAATATATCTGCTCCTTTGGTAATACAAAGTGATGACATGTACCCTCCATAACTCCATCCTTGAATTCCGATACGCTTAGCATCAATGTAGGGTAAATCACCAAAATATTTTGCAGCATTTATTTGGTCTATTGTTTCGAATTTCCCCAATTCTTTATATGTCATTTTCTTGAATTCTGCACCTTTACCTCCAGTTCCTCTGTTATCAACACAAGCCACAATATATCCATTTTGCGCTAACATTTGATACCAATAATAGTTTGTCCACCCAAAGGAGTTGGTTACCTGCTGTGAGCCTGGACCACCATAAAGGAACATATAAAGAGGATATTCTTTGTTTTCATCAAAATTTGGAGGTTTTATCATCCAAGCATTTAATTCGGCATCTTCCGTTTTAATGGTAAAAAGCTCTTTCTCTGATAAAGTATATTCTTCCATTTCCTTATTAAATTCAGCATTATCTTCTAATACTTTTAATTCTTTTCCACTTGAGTTGTGTAGAGTATAATAAGGAGCTGTATTAGCATTGGAATAACTATTCATATAATATTTAAGGTTTCTGCTAAATTTTATTGAGTTACCTCCTATTTGTGTGCTAAGTTTTCTTTTTTCTTTAGTTTCCAGATTTTGTACATACAGTGTTCGATTTATAGATCCCTCTTCTGTTGATCTGTAATATATTTCCATTTTATCACTATCAACGCCATCAAAGGCAGTTATTTCCCATTCTCCTTTTGTAATCTGCTCCTCACTACCATCTAAATTTTTAATATAAATATGATTGAAACCACTTTTTTCAGAAGTCCAAATAAAATTATCTTCTGGAAGAAAAGTAAGGTTGTCATGGATATCAATATAGTATTTATCTTTTTCGGTAAAAAGAACTCTGTTAGTTCCATCTTCTGCATTTGCTAATACAAAATCCAATTCATTTTGGTGACGATTCATCCCATAAAGGGCTAATATTTTTGGATTATTAGTCCATTTGATCCTTGGGAAATACTCATAATCTTTTTCAGTATATATATAAGTGTTTTTATCATTTTCTAGATTGTAGAAATACACTTTTACTACCGAGTTATCTTCTCCTGCTTTTGGGTATTTAAACACTTCTTGTGTTGGATATAATCCTCCTTTAAATAAATCCATAGAGAATTCTTTTACCCCACTTTCATTAAATTTATAATACGCAATATGCTCTCCGTCTGGAGCCCATTCAAAGGATCGTACAAGTGCAAATTCTTCCTCATATACCCAATCGGAAGCCCCATTAATAATATGATTTTTTTTGCCATCTGTGGTAACTTGGGTTATTCTTTCAGTTTGAATATCTTTGATTAATAAATTGTTTTCCAACACATAAGCCACCTTCTCTCCTTTTGGCGAAAAAGTAGCATACATTACTTTATCATCTGTAAGTTTTTTCAATTTATCAGTGAATATATCATAAATGTAATATACTGATTTGCTAGAGTGACGGTAGATGCTTTCAGTTTCAGTGGCTAATAAAAGTTGCTTTTCATCTTTACTGAAAGTATAGCTTCTAATTCTTGGTATTTTAAAATCAGCACTTTTAAATAGGGCACGTACTTCTCCCCCATTTTTAAATTGGTATTTTATTATCTCTTGCCCATCATCAGTTTTTTCCATAGTGGAATAATGTTCGCCATCATTCATAGAATTAAACCCCCCCATGCTTTTAGGATGGAAGGCGTAGTTTTTCCATAAATCATTAAGAGTAATGTCTCTTTTTTGAGAGAATATAGGTGTTGTAAAAACTAAGCTAAAGCAAATTATTAATATCTTTTTCATCAGTGTTTGAATTTTAGATTTGGAAATGGCGAATTTAATTAAATTTGTGCAGATGGAATACAAGCAATTAAATATTGATGACATTTCTTTTTTTAAAGAAATAATTGGAGCAGATTTTGTTTTTACGGATTTAGAAAAATTGTTAGCTTATAGCCATGACGAAACGGAGGATTTTTCCTTTCCGCCAGAGGTAGTGTTAACACCAAGAACAACTGAGCAGATTGCTGCAATTTTGAAGTTTTGTAATGCGAATAAAATTCCCATCACACCTTGTGGAGCGCGTACAGGATTGAGTGGAGGTTCTTTGCCTATTTTTGGAGGAATTGCTTTGAGTATGGAACGTTTTAATACCATTATTGAAATAGATGAACGTAATTTACAAGCTACTGTTGAGCCAGGAGTAATTAACCAAGTATTTAGAGATGCAGTAGCTGAGAAAGGATTGTTTTATCCACCAGACCCTGCAAGTAAAGGAAGTTGTATGTTGGGTGGGAATTTGGCAGAAAATGCTGGAGGACCTAAAGCAGTAAAATATGGTGTAACCAAAGATTATGTGTTGAATTTGGAAGTGGTATTACCCACAGGAGAAATTATTTGGACAGGAGCAAATGTGCTAAAAAATGCTACTGGCTATGACTTAACTGCCCTTATGATTGGTAGTGAAGGAAC
>DUAO01000062.1 GCA_012960805.1 Flavobacteriales bacterium
AAAGAGGCTCAAGAAATAGCCGATAAAGTGACGAAAGAATTAGGCGGTAGCGGAATTTGGGGAGTAGAATTTTTTATAGGAAAAGAAGGTGTTTATTTTTCTGAACTTTCCCCCAGACCACACGATACTGGAATGGTAACCCTAGCCGGAACACAAGATTTTACAGAATTTGAATTGCACGCTCGTGCGATATTAGGAATACCCGTTTTGGATATTCCATTGATACGAAATGGAGCTTCAGCAGTAGTATTGGCGGATAAAGAAAATAATGCCTTCCCTACTTTTACGGGATTAAATGAAGCGGCCGCATTCCCAAATACAGCCTTTAGTATTTTCGGGAAACCAACTACACGTCCTTACAGAAGAATGGCAGTTGCCTTAGCACATGGAACAGAAAATACTACTGAACTAGTAGAGAAAGCAAAAGAAGTTGCTACTAAAATAAAGGTAGATTAATTTTCTTCCCCAAAATTAGCTAAGGCTAATTAAAGACGCTAAAAAGTCCCCAATAAATAAACGCTCCTAATAATATTGAATAGATAATATTATTTACTGTAAACAGGAAGCTTGAAATAAGATTCCAAGACTTCTCTTTTATAACTTTAAAATTATATCTAAATAAAGGGATAATTACCATTAAAAGTAAAAAAGGTATGTATGAAGATAGACTAATTATTTTATCACTATAATGATGATAAGGAGCATTAAAGTAATAGATACCAATATTTGTAGCTAAAACAAACATGTAATAGGTCATAATTATTCCTAATAAGGGATAGTACAATTTTATATGCCTATAGTTTTCTAATGGTTTTTTAAATAAGAAATTCATGAAAAAGAATAATGATGTCATGAAGAAAAAACAACCAATAAAAAATAATGAAATTCGTATAAAAGGGGTGTTGAATGGCGTTATGTAATTAGTTAATCTTTCAAATTCTGAATTAGCAGGAAATAATTTTGGAATTTTTATTATATGGTCTCCCTTCATAAGCTCTTCCTTTAAACTATATTGAATAGAATAATTATAATCATGATAAAAATATAAAGTAATTACCCCTTCTTTTAAATCCCAAATTGAGCTAAGTAATGTCCCGTCACCATTTCTTTCTCTACAAACATGCATGGTGTCAGAAAGTGAAGTGCAAAATGCTAATGTGGTATCAAGTTTATGTTCTCTCAGAAAATCTCCCCCATTTCTATATTTTGCTAATTTCCTGCTTTCCTCATTATTAGTAATTGATGGGCAGAAGTTTGATAATACATAATAAGAATTGTTGCCTGTTTTTAGGCTATAGGGTTCCACAATAAGGTAATCTCCAGATTTGTCAATATAAATAAATACATCATTTATGAAAAAGCTATGGTCATACTCTTCAATATATTGTTGTACTTCTTTGACTGTTTTGCAACTATGTAAAATATCCTTTAGGTAAGAACTAGGATTAGAAATAGCCTTTCTTTTTTCTATTGGATTATTAACTTCCCTAGGGTGGTGGGCTACTAATCTTGAAAAAGAAAGTCCAACATTATTCATGCCGGACTGAGGAGCAAACTGATTATTTCCTATTGCTCTAGAGCCAGTAAAAGCAGCTCCATAATTTCCCTTTTTGCTTGTGTTCTCAAACCAAATTCTAGAAGTTATTCTCCAAGCATCTTCATTACAACCAACCATTGTTTTATCGCCAATAGTTATTTTATACATACTACATGAATGGGCACTCTGAGTTGAAAAACTGAGTAAAACTAAAATTATATTGAAAATATTTTTTTTCACTTTAATTATTTTCTTCTTAACTTAGTTACAAACTAACTTCTCCAAAGTAAAATTCCAATACTTTCAATTTGAAAATGTAATTGTATTTCGTTTTTATCATTTCGGATTGTGCAGCCTCATATCTTTGCCCTGCTTGTAAAAAATTAAAGGTATTCATTCCTCCATTATCAAAGCGTTCCTTAGCGTATTCATAAGCTAATTTACGCGCTTTCAATGTTTTTTCGGCAGCCTGATGGGCTTTCAAAGAACCTTTTGCATCATTATAGGCTTGGTTAATTGTATTTTCCAAATCCAACTTTACTTGCTCCAAAGCATAGGTCGATTTTTGGATATTGATTTTACTCCTCCTGATATTTGTATTGTTAGCCATTCCATTAAAAATAGGAATAGAGAGTTGCAAGCCAAAATTTTGTCCTGCATTCCTGTCTAATTGATGTGAAATATCACTTGGATCATCAAAAAGAATCCTTGAATTATAAGAATAAAAACCACTTAATTTGGGTAGAATACTACCTCTAGAAATCGCTAAATCTTTCTTGGCAATTTTAAGATTAGTTTCTGCCAATTTTACATCATTTCGTTTAGCAACAGCCTTGCTGTAAATGGTATTTACATTAGTGCTTAGTATTGCTGGTTCAGGAGTAATTGCTGTTTCCTGTGCAATTTCAAAATTGCTAAAATCAGGGATTAGTAATAATTGCGCCAAAGCAATTTTTGAAAGTTGAAAGTTGTTTTCGGCCACCACTACATTTTGTTCAATAGTAGCCACATTCGCTTCAATTTCCAGCACATCCCCCATTGGAATGATACCTGTTTTTAGGCGTTCCTGTGCAATTATTAATTCCTCATTAGCAACATTCAGTTGTGATTGTTGAACCCCTAAACTTTCTCGGTTAAATAGGATTTGTAAATAGGAATTAGCTACCAATAAGGAGATATTTTCCTTCATATCCGCCAGTTGATATTGGCTTGCTAAAATGCTGAGGTTAGCTCGGTATAGTTGCTGTATGTTTTGCAAACCATTGAATAAATCAATTCCCATATTTGCATTCATGGAGGCTGAACGAGTTGTCATATTTTCTAATAGTCCAGTTGTAATATTTTGGTTGAGCCCAACATTCCAAGAATGGGAACTTCCTAAATTAAGGCTCGGTAAAAAGTTAGCGATTGCTGTTGTTTTATTTAGGCTAGTGCTTTCCAAATCAGCCTGGGATTGCTTAATGGATATATTTTTTTCAATTGCTCGTTTTATACATTTCTCCAATGTCCATACTTCTTGTCCTTGCATAGATATAGAAAGTGATATAAAGAGAATTATTAATTTAACTGTTTTCATATTATTTTAATTACTGAACTTTAATTCTAACTCCCCCTCTTTTTTCAGGTTCTGTTTTATTCCATATTTTTATTTTATCCTCTTTTGTAACTCCAGAAAGCACTTCAGCATTGACT
>DUAO01000063.1 GCA_012960805.1 Flavobacteriales bacterium
CCCCCCCAATCCTAAAAGCGCCACCAAAAAAGATTTTATAATAAGCCCTATTTTTTCTTTTTTCAGGCGCAAATCCAATGCCGCCTCCAACACGATTAAAATAAGACCAATAACACCTAAAACCTCAAGCGGCCGCGCTAAATCAAGAGATTCTTCCCCAAACAACAAAAGTCCATAATGAATAATTACACCCAAACCAATCAACATTAAAACCGCGGGGATCCCTGATTTTTTAGCAAAAAGAGTAAAGAAATAAGAAAGGATAATTGTTAGTGAAAAGACAATAATTAACCCATATGAATTTAAAAAATCCACCTAAAAAAGCTTTATAATATCATTTCCATTAGCAAAAACTAAAAGCCCTAAAAGTAAAATCATACCAACCCCTTGCGCGTATTCCATCACTTTATCTGGAGCTGGTTTACCTACAGCTATTTCATAAAGCAAGAAGACAACATGCCCACCATCTAGCGCTGGAATAGGAAGCAAATTCATAAAAGCCAACATTAAAGAAAGAAAAGCGGTTAGGCTCCAGAAAGAACGCCAATCCCAAACAGAAGGAAACATGCTACCAATAGCGCCAAAACCACCTAATTCTCCAGCCAAATCATTATCTGAATTAAAAATAAGAGCAAATTGAGAAATATATCCCCCCAGCTTATTCATAGCTAAATTATATCCGGCAGGAAAAGAAGATAGTAAACCAAACTGCTTAATAGAAAAATCTAAACGAGAAGAATTAGCAAAACCAATCATCCCTTCTGCAGAAACCTCAACAGGAAAAACCAATTTTGTATCATTTCTTAAAACAGAAATCTCCACAGTTTTAGATTTATGATTTTGTAGCTCAACCCTAAGCTCATCAAAATATTTCGTTTCAACATCACCTACAGAAAGCAAAATATCACCTTTTAATAAACCAGCTTTTTCTGCGTTATCTATATCTGTATAACCCCCTATTTCAACAATTACTGCAGGAGAAAACAGCAGTTTCTTCCCACTATTTTTCCAATCTTTTATAAAATTATCTCCAATCGAAATATCTATAAAATCATCATCTCTTTCCACAACAACAACAAATGATTCGTCTCTTAGAACCATGTCCTGAAATATATCAGAAAATCGTTCTATCTCCTCTGCATCTACAGTAATAATCTTATCCCCATCTTGAAAACCAATCTCTTTTGCAAAATCAGAACAAACCACACCATCAACGACATTTTTATTAGGCAAATAAGTGTCCCCCCAGGTAAATAAAACCATAGAATAAATAAAAACACCCAAAAGTAAATTTACCGTAACTCCACCAAGCATGATGATTAGTCTTTGCCAAGCTGGTTTTGCTCTAAACTCCCAAGGTTCGGCAGGTTTTTGCATTTGTTCCTTGTCCATGGACTCATCTATCATTCCTGAGATTTTTACATATCCACCAAGCGGCAGCCAGCCTATCCCGTATTCAGTATCTCCAATTTTCTTTTTTACCACCGAAAACCAAGGATCAAAAAATAAATAGAATTTTTCTACTCTAGTTTTAAATAATTTTGCGGGTATAAAATGTCCTAGTTCGTGTAGTATAACTAGGATTGATAAACTCATTAAGAGTTGCGCAGCTTTGATTAAAAATTCCATCTATAATAATTCGTTTGCTAATATTCTTGTTGCCGTGTTTGTTGACACATAATCATCCAATGTAGGATTGGAGACAAAAGTAATTTTTTCCATACAATCCGCAATTAAATCAGACATATTTAAAAAGCCAATTTTATCTTGCAAAAAAGCGGCTACTGCAATTTCGTTTGCGGCATTCAAAACACAAGGCATATTTCCTCCTTTTTCCATTGCATTGTAGGCTAATTGTAGGTTTCTGAAAGTTTCTAAATCAGGTTTTTCAAAGGTTAAATTAGGATAATCCAAAAAATTGAAACGCTTAAAAGTATTTTTAAGCCTTTCAGGAAATCCAAGCGCATATTGTATTGGTAGTTTCATATCAGGAATTCCTAATTGGGCTTTTATAGAGCCGTCCTCAAACTGAACAGCCGAATGAATTATAGACTGAGGGTGTACAACCACATCAATCTGTTCTGCCCTCAAGTCAAATAGCCATTTTGCTTCAATTACCTCCAAACCCTTATTCATTAAACTTGCCGAATCAATAGTAATTTTAGCACCCATTTCCCAATTTGGATGTTTTAAGGCTTGTGCTTTAGTGATGTTGAGCAAATCACTCTTTAATTTTCCTCTAAAAGGACCACCAGAAGCAGTTAAATAAATTTTTTCAATAGGATTTATCTCTCCAGCCAAACATTGAAAAATAGCAGAATGCTCAGAGTCAACAGGGTAAATACTTACGCCATATTGTTGGCACAATTTGGTGATTAAATCACCAGCAACAACCAAAGTTTCTTTATTGGCTAAAGCTATATTTTTCCCTGCTTTTATAGCTTTTATGGTTGGCTTCAATCCAGCATACCCTACCAATGCCGTTAAAACCACATCAATATTTTCACCCTCAACCACATCTTCTAAAGACTTTTCACCCGCAAATACTTTGATTCCTAAATCAAATAATGCGCCATTTACTTTTGTATATTTCTCTTCATTACCAACAACAACCGTATTGGGTTTGAATTTTTTTGCTTGTTCAATCAGTAAAGTACTATTGTTATTTGCGGTTAACACCTCTACTTCAAATAAATTAGCGTGTTCAGAAATTACCTCTAAAGCCTGCGTTCCTATAGAGCCAGTTGAACCTAAAAGTGCAATCTTTTTCTTATTCTCCATTAAGATATGTTGAGTTTATCTGCAATTTTTCTATCGTTTGCTAGCCTTGGCACTTTATTTTGCCCCCCTAATTTTCCTATTGATTTCATGTAATTTCTGAATCCATTTTTACTAATCACCGTAAGCCGCAAAGGTTTTAAAATTCCACCACTAATCAAATCTTTATAATAAGTATTTAAGGACTGTAATTCATCATCAAGCTTTTTAGTAAAAGCAGCCATATCATTAGGTTGTGATTCAAATTCAATTAACCACTCATGGTAAGGCAAACCATTTTTAGGATTTACCTGTGGTGCCACATGAAATTCATTGACCTGAGCAGCATGTTTGTCAATTGTTTTTTCCAGACTTTTTTCCACCTCCTCAGCAATTACATGTTCTCCAAATGCTGAGGTGAAATGTTTAATTCTTCCGCTTACTATAATTCTGTATGGATTAACAGAAACAAACTTAATGGTATCGCCGATATTATATCCCCAAAGCCCCGCATTGGTGTTTAGGAGAATTACATAATTTACCCCGAGCTTTACATTTTCTAGAGAAATTCGAGTTGGAGTTTCGTTAACAAATTCATCAGATGGAATGAATTCATAAAAAATCCCATGATTTACACAAAGCAACATCCCTTCCTCTTTTTGAGAATCCTGATAAGCAATAAGCCCCTCAGAAGCAGCATATAGCTCTACTCCAGCTACTTTTTTCCCAATTAGTTTTTCAAAGGTTTTTCGGTAAGGCTCAAAGTTTACTCCTCCATAAATAAAGAGGTCAAATTTTGGAAAAACATCTTTTATAAGTTTTCCTGTTTTGTTTTGTAATTTTTCAAAATACATTTGTACCCAGGGCGGTATTCCAGAAATTAAACTCATATTTTCGGGTAGGGTTTCCTCTACAATAGCATTTACTTTGCTCTCCCAATCTTCTATGCAATTAGCCTCATAAGAGGGAAGGCGATTTTTCATTAAATAAGAGGGGGTGTGGTGGGCCACAATTCCAGAAAGTCTTCCGGTTAATATATCTCCTGTCTTGGAAAGCTTAGGGCTGCCTTGTAAGAAAATCATTTTACCATTTACAATAGAAGTGTTTTTAGTTTCAGCAATATAACTAAGCATAGCATCACGCCCCCCAGTAATATGGTTTGGCATAGACTCTTTACTAATTGGAATATATTTTGTGCCTGAAGTTGTGCCTGAAGTTTTACAAAAATACAAAGGAACACCAGGCCATAACACATTTTCTTTTCCTTCAATAATTTGTTGAATATAATTTTTTAACTCTTCATAATCGCTTATAGGAATATTTGCTTTCCACTGATTGTAATTTGTTATTTCTGAAAAATTATGATCTTTTCCGAATTGTGTGTTTTGAGCTTGTTTGACTAATGATAGTAAAAGCTCATTTTGAATTTTTATAGCATTGTTTTTCCAATGTTTATTTTTACGAACAACATGTTCTGCGAAAGGCAAGCTAAGTAATGATTTCAGCCCCATGATTAAAAAGAAATATAATCTTCAGGGTTAACAGGCGTCCCTTTGTGCCATAATTCAAAATGCAAATGAGGACCAGATGATAATTCGCCAGAGTTTCCAATAACCGCAATATGATCTCCAGCATTTACAAAATCACCAACCTCTTTAAGCAATAATGAATTGTGTTTGTAGAGCGAGACATAATCATTTTTATGCTGTATTGCAATTACATAACCGGTCTCTGATGTCCAATGACTAATAAGAACCGTACCATCAAGCACACTGCTAATTCGTGACTTATCTTTTGCCACTAAATCTACTCCAAAATGTTTTATTTTACTGCTGTACGCATCACTTATCAATCCAGAAAGAGGAGTAAAAAACATTAGATAATTATTATTGGATGCTGATTTAACATAAATAGAGCTTTTGCCTTCCGCCTCTACTAATAGTCGCAATAAAGAATCGGCTTTTGATTTTTCAAATATAATTTTATCTTCTTTTTCAGAATCAGAGCTATTGCTTTCTGTTGGAGTGATTAATTCGTTGCCACTAATTATATTGTTAATGTTTTCTAAATAAACAGTTCTATTGAGCAGGAGGCTTTCTAAAGAGTCAGATTTTAGAGATAGCTCAATTAAGCTTTTTTGAACTGATGATGATGATTTTCCAGGAACATACACGCTAAGCGGAGTGTAGGCAATCAAAAGTAGGGTGCTAAAAAAACAAACAAAAACAAAAATGCCAGCAAAAGCAAAAATATTTAATCGCGATAACGTTAATGATAATTTTTCTTCAAATGAGCTGTCCGTCATTATCACAAAACGATATCTGTGAAACAATTTAGACCAATATTTTTCTCTGCCCTTCTTATCTTTCATAATGTTTGCAAATATCATAAAATTATAAGCATATTTGCGAGAATTTTACGATTAGCGACAAAATAAATTTTATTAAAAGGAGTTTACTACCCAAGTGAAGGTAAATATACAACATATTTTAAAAGTATTTTTAGCGGTTTTTGTTTTATTTTCTACCGCCTGTTCTACCAAGAAAAAATCTTGGGTAAATCGTCAGTTTCACAATACAACAGCAAAGTATAATGGCTATTTTAATGGTAAAGAAAGCATAAAAACAGGAATACAAAAACTACATAAAGATTTTAAGGATGATTATACAACCATCCTGCCTGTTTATAAAACCGGGGATTTAAAAAAATCAAATAAAATTCATTCCTATATGGATAAAGCCATCAAAAAAGGATCGATAGTTATCCAAAGGCACTCCATGAAAATTAAAGGAAAAGAATATTGTAAATGGATAGATGATAATTACTTTTTGGTAGGAAAGGCATATTTTTATAAAGGTGAATTTGATGAAGCAATAAAAACATTTAGTTTTATTAAAAATGAATACAAAAAAAATGAAATCAGATTTGAGGCTTCATTATGGCTAATTAGAAGCTATGTTGAAAAACAAGATATTATAACTGCTGAGATGGAGTTAGGCGAACTTGAAAACGAAAGAAAATTTCCAAAAAATTTGAACGTTGAGCTAGCAACTGTTGCTGCAGATTTTTATTTACAACAAGCAAACCACCCTCTCGCCTTAGAGCAATTAAAGAGGGTAGATAAACTGATAAAAAGAAAAAGAAAAAAAGTGCGCTATAATTATATTATGGCGCAGATTTATCAGCATAATAACAATTATAGAAGCGCAAAAACGAAATACGAGCAAGTCCTCAAATCTAGCCCAGAGTATGAGATGGCGTTTAATGCAAAAATGAATTTAGCTCAGTCATTAGAATCAGGAAGTAGAGATACGGATAAAATGCGTCAGCAATTGTTGAAAATGACAAAAGACGATAAGAATAAGGAATATTTAGATCAAATTTATTTTACGCTAGCCGAAATGGATATCAATAATTCTGACACACTTTCAGCTATCGATAATTACACGCTTTCTACTGTAAATAGCATGATAAATAATTCCCAAAAAGCATTGTCTTTTTTAGCGTTAGCAAAAATTGATTTTAATAGAGCCCTTTACAAATCATCTAAAATATACTATGATAGCACTGTATTTTATATGTCAGATGATTTTAGGGATTATGAGAAAGCAAAAGAAAAGCATGAGATTTTAGAAGAGTTAGTATTGCATTTGGACATTATAAATATGCAAGATAGTTTACAGGTTTTAGCAAATCTTCCAAAAGCAGAATTGGAGGCAATAATCAATCAGATTATACAAGAGGAAGCTGAAAAAGAAAGAGAGGCTTTGGAGGATGAGCGTTCCAAACAGCAAATGATGTACGAAAATAATAGAAATGGAGGCAGGGAACAGCAGTTTGGAAACAATACATCAGGAGGGAAATGGTATTTTTATAATCCAGCAACTTTGAGTTTTGGGCTTTCAGAATTCAGAAAAAAATGGGGCAAAAGAAAATTAGAAGATGATTGGAGAAGAAAAGATAAAAAAATATCAGCATCATTTGAGGCAGATTCAACAACCCCCGATAATAGAGGGGAAGTTACAGAAAATAAAAAAGACCCTAAATACTATACAGATAAACTCCCAAAATCAGAGGAAGACTTTAAAATTTCTAATGAATTAATTAAAGAATCAACTTATCAGTCGGGAGTTATTTATAAGGAGTACTTAGCAGAATATGCAAAAAGCACACAGCTCTTTATGAGCTTGCTTTCTCGATTTCCTTATGACGAGGCTTACGCTCCTCTAGCGTACTATAGCGCTTATTTAAATCACCAGAAGACGGAAAATCATCAAGAAGCAGAAATGATGAAAAGCTTATTGCTTAAGAATTTCCCAAATAGTATTTATGCCAGTATACTAACTAGCCCTAATTTTCAAGAAGAATTAGCCGCAAAAAAAGATAAGAAAGAAGAGAATTATCAATTGATACACCAAAGTTATTTATCAAATGAATATCAAAAAGTTATTCAGCAAACAAATGAACTGCAGGAAGATGAGTATAAAACCAAATACATATTTTTAAGAGCACTATCTTATGCTGGAATTAAGGACACAACTAACTTATTGAGTAACCTAACCGCTATTATCGAGCTTAAGTTAGGTGATAAAATCTCTACCGAGGCAGAGTACTTGTTGAGTGTTATTAAAAATCCCGCAGCTATGCAAAAAGCAAATGAGCAGGCATTGGCAGAATCACCATATTTGTACAGAAGTAATACTAACCACATGACACTTCTTATTTTACCAAAAGAAGGGGTAGATATTAATTATTTAAAAACATTAATTTCTGACTATCACGCAATGGATTTTGAAAATGAAGTTTTTGAAATAAGCGCAATGATGATGGGCTTAGACCAACACTTGCTAATGATTAAAATATTTACCACTTCCGAGGATGTTATGTTGTACAATCAATTATTAAAATCAAATAGCACAATTACTAATGAACTTAATAAATCGGATTATAAAATACTAGCAATTTCAATGGAAAACTTCAAAGAATTTTATAAAAATAAAGACGCTGAAGGTTATCGCAACTTCTTTAAAAAGAATTATTTAAACAACAATTAAATCTAAAAATATTTTAGTAGTTTTGCGCTAACAGATACTTTAAATAAGATGTTTACAAATAAAAATAAATCAATGAAAAAAGAAGAAACTATAGCTGCAGTAAATATGATTGGAGTCGGAACAGTAATTACAGGAGACGTATATTCAAAAGGAGATATCAGAGTTGACGGAACACTAAAAGGATCTGTAATAACTGAAGGGAAGGTTGTCCTTGGAAGAGAGGGGGTTATTGAAGGGGATATCGAGTGTAGTACTGCAGATATTTCTGGGACGATAAAAGCTAAAATCACAGTTTCACAATTACTGTTATTAAAAACTTCCGCAAAATTAAATGGCGACATCATTACTAATAAATTATCCATTGAACCTGGAGCTGAATTTACAGGCTCATGTAGTATGGGGGCGATTATAAAGGATATTAAGCATGCAGAAAAACAAGAAAAACAAGAAAAAACAGCTTAGTTCATACATCAAATACTCTTCATTAACTACACAAATGGCAGTAATTATAGCTTCCGGCACTTTTTTCGGAGACTATCTAGATAAAAAATACACCTCAGACACTCCCGTTTACACCATTCTCCTTTCCTTACTTTCAATTTTTTTAGCATTGTACTGTGTGTTAAAAAAAATAATAAATCACAATGAAAAAAAGTAAAACCATTTTATTTGTTATCTTACTAGTGGTAAATTTATTATTAGTACAAATTTTTAAAATAAAAATAACATTTCAGCAGGTTTTAATTATTCAAATATTCTTGTTTTCACTTTCATTTTTGGCAGATATAATTCAGTTAAAATTTTCCAAAAATAAAAATATCATCCCAGCTCATTTTTTGATGATTAATTTTTTAAGAATATTGTTATGTGTTGTATTTTTATTGCCAACCATTTTAAAATATAGCAAATCAGATAATATTTACATTTATAACTTCTTTATTGCCTACTTTATTTATCTTTTTCACGATATTATATTTAAGGGTAAAAATCTTAATAAAATAAATATGTAATTTTTTGTTTTTATTCTCACATTTTTAATTATTTATTTACTTTTGCACCCGATTTTTAATGATATAAAATGAAAACAAAAATACACATACTAAGATCAGTCCTTATATCATTATCGGTATTTGTTTCAACTACAAATATTTTTGCCGAAAATCACCCTGAGGAGAAGGTTGAAAAGGAGACTTATAATCCAGTTCCTAAAATTATGCACCACATTCAGAATTCTCATGAGTGGCATTTGTTTGATTACAAAGATAATGAAGGAAAGTTACATCCTGTTTCTATACCTCTTCCTGTAATTTTATACACCAGCGGAAATCTAGATTTTTTTATGTCAAGTGATTTTCATCACGGACACTCGGATGTTCAAAAAGAAAATAGAATATACTCTATAGACGAACATAGTCACATTACAGCTGTAAATACAGAACAAAAAAGCATGTCCATTTTTGATATTTCAATTACTAAAAATGTGGCATCAATGTTAATTTCCGTCTTAATATTATTTTTACTACTTAGAGCTACATCTGCTGGCTATAAAAAAAACAAATATGCTCCTAAAAAAATACAAGCATTTTTAGAGCCACTTATTCTTTTTGTTAGAGATGATATAATAAAAGCAAATATTGGTCCTAAATATAAAAAATACACCTTCTTTTTGCTAACAGTATTCTTTTTTATTTTCATTAATAATTTAATGGGATTACTGCCAGGGTCTGCAAATGTTACAGGCAATGTATCAGTAACATTAGTTCTTTCGGTTTTTACTTTTATTATCACAACTGTTTCGGCTAATAAAAATTACTGGAAACATATTTTTAACCCCCCAACACCTCTAGTTTTAATGCCAATTATGGTTCCGATTGAGATTTTTGGAGTGTTTACAAAACCTTTTGCCTTAATGATTAGACTATTTGCTAACATTACCGCAGGACACATCACAATCCTGAGTTTAATATCCTTAATATTTATTGCCCAATCCGGAGCAGGAAATGGGGCTGCTTGGGGAGTTGCGCCGCTTTCAGTATTGTTTGTATTATTTATTTACCTTATTGAATTATTAGTAGCTTTTTTACAAGCTTACATATTTACATTATTATCAGCTGTCTTTATTGGGCTGGCCGTAAAAGAAGATCATTAATTATTAACAAAGTTGTTTAACTAAAAATTATTTAAAATGGAAGAAATAAAAGGAATTGCAGCGATTGGTGCTGGTTTATCAGCGATTGGTGCTGGAATTGGAATTGGATTAATTGGAGGAAAGGCTCTTGAGGCAATGGCAAGACAGCCTGAACAGGCAGGGATGATTCAAACCAATATGTTTATTACAGCAGCCCTTGTAGAAGGAGTTGCTTTATTTGGTTGTGTTATAGCGCTAATGCAAGGTAGTTAAAGCTCAAAGTGGCTTAATAATTAATTCCCCGGTCACATATTGTGACTGGGAATAATATATATAGAATTATGGAATTAGTAACCCCTGAGATAGGATTGATATTTTGGACGACAATAGTGTTTTTACTTTTGCTTATTGTATTAAAAAAGTATGCATGGAAACCAATTTTAGCTGCAGTTGATGAAAGAAATAAAAGTATTGAAGATGCGTTAAAAGCAGCAGATAAGGCAAAAAAAGAAATGCTTGCCCTTAATACAGACAATGAACGGATATTAATACAAGCAAGAAAAGAAAGAGATGCGCTTTTAAAAGAAGGTAGAGAAATTAAAGATAATATTATAACTGAAGCGAAAGATAAGGCAAAGCTAGAGGCTGACAAAATATTAATAACAGCAAAGGAGCAAATTAATAATGAAAAAATGAAAGCAATTACTGAACTTAAAAACCAAGTTGCTGAGATGTCAATTGATATTGCTGAAAAGATTTTAAAATCAGAACTGTCTGATAAAAACAAACAAAAAGAGTTGATTGCAGAAGCTTTAAAGAGCAATGAACTTAACTAGTATATAATGAAGCAATCAAGAGTAACAATAAGATACGCAAAAGCCTTGTTTCAATTAGTGATTAAGCAAGACACATTGGAGCAATCCTATAGAGACATGGTGTTGCTTGATGAAGTTTGCGCCGAAAGTAAAGAACTTTCATTATTACTTAAAAGCCCAATTGTAAAAACGGATAAAAAGTTAAAAATTTTAGAAGAAATTTTTGGGTCAAAAATTGGTAAAGTAACCATGTCGTTTATTAACATAATTACTACTAAAAAAAGAGAAAGTTTATTAGCTTTAATTGCAAGTAGTTTTATCACTTTATATAAAGCACACAACAAAATTGAAACCGCTACAGTTATTACTGCCGCTCCCTTGGATGAAGCGCTAATAGCTGAGGTGATTAACTTTATTAAAAAACATGGTGAGGACAATGTAGAGTTAACTGAAAAAGTTGATTCAACCATTATTGGTGGCGCAATCATCAGAATGGGAGACAAGCAATTAGACGCAAGCGTGTCTAAAGCAATTTCCGAATTAAGGCAAATATTTAACAAAAACCTGTACATACAGGACTTCTAATAAAAACATAAAAAAATGGCAGAAGTAAAACCAGCTGAAGTATCAGCAATTTTAAGACAACAATTATCAGGATTTAAATCTGAAGCAGAACTACAAGAAGTAGGAACTGTATTGCAGGTTGGAGATGGTATTGCCCGTATTTACGGGCTTACTAATGTTCAGTCAGGTGAGTTAGTTGAATTTGAAAATGGATTAAAGGCTATCGTTCTAAATCTTGAAGAAGATAATGTTGGGGTTGTGCTTTTAGGCCCTTCAAAAGGAATTAAAGAAGGAGATATTGTAAAAAGAACCAAGCAAATTGCATCTATTAATGTAGGTGAAGGAATGTTAGGGAGAGTTGTTGATGGAATGGGAAATCCTATTGACGGAAAGGGGCCTATTGACGGAACTACTTACGAGATGCCAATTGAAAGAAAAGCTCCTGGAGTGATTTATCGACAGCCAGTTAACGAGCCTTTACAGACAGGGCTAAAAGCTGTTGACGCTATGATTCCTATTGGAAGAGGGCAAAGAGAGTTGATTATTGGAGATAGACAAACCGGTAAAACAGCAGTAGCTATTGATACAATTATCAACCAAAAAGAATTTTATGATAAAGGAGAGCCTGTATTCTGTATCTATGTAGCTATTGGACAAAAAGCATCTACTGTCGCAGGATTAGTTGATATTTTAGAAAAAGCAGGAGCCTTGCCTTATACTGTAATTGTTGCAGCAAGTGCTGCTGACCCCGCTCCAATGCAGTTTTATGCCCCATTAGCGGGAGCTTCAATCGGAGAGTTTTTTAGAGATACTGGTCGTCCGGCATTAATTGTATTTGATGATTTATCAAAACAAGCTGTTGCTTATCGTGAAGTTTCTCTGTTATTAAGAAGACCTCCAGGTCGTGAGGCTTATCCGGGTGATGTATTTTATTTACACTCAAGATTATTGGAGCGTGCTGCAAAAGTAATTAATGATGATGGCATTGCTTCACAAATGAATGATTTACCAGAATCGTTAAAAGGAATTGTAAAAGGAGGGGGCTCATTAACAGCATTGCCAATTATTGAAACGCAAGCGGGTGATGTATCTGCTTATATTCCAACCAATGTAATTTCGATTACTGATGGTCAAATCTTTTTAGAATCAAATTTATTTTTATCAGGTGTTCGTCCTGCAATTAATGTTGGTATTTCGGTATCAAGAGTTGGGGGAGCAGCACAAATTAAGTCAATGAAAAAGATTGCGGGAACATTAAAATTGGATCAAGCACAATACAGAGAGCTTGAGGCATTTGCTAAGTTTGGCTCTGATTTGGATGCGGCAACCAATGCGGTAATTGAAAAAGGAAAACGTAATGTTGAAATCCTAAAACAAGGACAGTATTCTCCCTTGAGAGTAGAAGAGCAAGCGGCAATTATTTATTGCGGTACCAATGGCTTATTAATGAACGTTCCTGTAAATAAGATTAAAGAATTTGAAGCTGAATATTTAGCGTTTTTACATGCTAAACATCAAGGTTTATTAAATGATTTAGGGGCAGGTAAGCTTACGGATGAAATCCAGGCAACTTTAAAAACTGTTGCTGCTGATTTATCTTCAAAATACGCAAAATAAATAATGGCTAACTTAAAAGAAATAAGGTCTAGAATTACATCTGTTGGATCAACCATGCAGATTACTTCAGCAATGAAAATGGTATCTGCAGCAAAGCTTAAAAGAGCGCAAGATGCAATTATTCAAATGAGACCTTTTGCAAATAAGTTGACTGAATTATTAGAGAATTTAAGTGCTAGTTTGGATAGTTCTGACGGAGGAGTTTATGCTCAAAACCGGGAAATTAAAAATGTGCTTTTGGTAACGGTTACTTCTAACAGAGGTTTGTGCGGAGGTTTTAATGCTTACATTTTAAAAAAAGCAAAAGCTTTGATTAATGAGGAATATTCAAATGCTAATGTGAGTATTCTTTCAATAGGGAAAAAATCATCTGAACATTTTCGAAAAAATGATTTTAATGTGATTAGTTCGCATGATGCTTTATTTGGCGATTTAACATTTGAAAGTGTTGCTGAGGTTGCTGAGGATATAATGAATCACTTTGTAGCACGTGATTACGATAAGGTAGTGTTGGTTTACAATCAGTTTAAAAATGCTGCCACTCAAATTATTATGGCTGAAAACTTTTTGCCAGTTCAAGCGGCCGAAAATGAAGGAGCTGTTGTTGGTGATTATTTATTTGAGCCAACTAAACAAGAAATTGTAGAGCAGTTAATTCCAAAATCTTTAAAAACACAGTTGTTTAAAGCAGTTTTAGATTCTCATGCATCAGAGCATGGCGCAAGAATGACGGCAATGCACAAGGCAACTGATAATGCTTCAGAATTAAGAAAAGAATTAACATTAACTTATAACAAGGCTCGTCAAGCTGCAATTACAGCAGAAATCTTAGAAATTGTAGGTGGCGCCGAAGCTTTAAAAGGATAAATAATTTTTAAAGAGTATTGTTAAAAACCACCTTCCTAGGAAGATGGTTTTTTTATATAAGCTCAATTGAATCTTATATATTTGTAAAAATTAATAAATTATGAGTTACGAAAATATATTAAATGAAAATAAAGATGGAATTTGTTATATAACCATCAACCGACCAAAACAGCTAAATGCACTAAATGGCGCTACTATTTTAGAGCTTAATAAAGCAATTACTAAGGCTAATAATGATAATTCCATAAGGTGTATAATTCTAACGGGTTCGGAAGCTAAAGCGTTTGTTGCAGGAGCAGATATTAAAGAATTTGCTGCATTTGACAAAAAAGATGGTGAAAACTTAGCAAGACAAGGGCAAAAATTATTATTTGATTTATTAGAAAATGCAACTACTCCATCAATTGCTGCTATTAATGGATTTGCTTTGGGTGGAGGCTTGGAGTTGGCTATGGCCTGTCATATTCGAATTGCTTCTGACAATGCTAAAATGGGCCTGCCAGAAGTTTCTTTAGGAGTTATTCCTGGTTATGGAGGCACACAAAGGTTAGCACATTTAGTGGGAAAAGGAAAAGCTATGGAGATGATTACAACAGCTGGGATGTTATCGGCTGAGGAAGCACAACAATGGGGATTAGTTAATCATGTTTGCTCACAGGATGAGCTAATTCCTATGGCAGAAAAAATTGCTTCAAAAATAAAACACAATTCTCCTAAGGCAATTAGTAAAGCAATAAAAGCAGTCAATGCTGGTTTTACTGATGGCATTAATGGTTTTGAAGTTGAAATATCAGAATTTGGCTCTTGTTTTGAAACGCCAGAATTTATTGAAGGCACAACAGCATTTATGGAAAAAAGAAAAGCA
Source organism: Flavobacteriales bacterium (assembly GCA_012960805.1). Classification (GTDB taxonomy): domain Bacteria; phylum Bacteroidota; class Bacteroidia; order Flavobacteriales; family BACL11; genus UWMA-0277. The sequence continues at coordinate 14,668 of DUAO01000063.1, forward strand.
AATTTTTAATTGAATCCACTTAAGAAATTAGTTGGGCAAACCGCTATTTATGGTTTGAGCAGTGTAATCGGAAGGCTGTTAAATTACCTTTTAGTTCCACTTTACACTCGTTATTTTTTACCAGCAGAGTATGGGGTAGTAACAGAGATATATGCTTATGTCGCTTTTTTAGTTATTATACTAACTTATGGCTTAGAAACAGCTTTTTTTCGCTTCTCTCAAAAAGATAATGATGTGAAGGTTGTTTATAGTACAGCCTTAATATCGCTAATTGTTTCTTCCATTATTTTTGTGATATTGATGTTTATAAGCTCATCAGAAATTGCAAATTGGATGGGTTATGCTGGACATACCGAATACATTGAATGGTTTGCAATTATTATTGCCTTAGATGCAATATCTTCTATCTCATTTGCGAAATTAAGAGCACAAAATAAAGCCATTAGATTTGCTTCAATTCGGCTGGTAAATATTTTTGTAAACATTAGTTTAAATATATACTTTATAGTTTATCAAGAATTTGGAATTGAATATATTTTTATTGCAAACCTGATTTCTTCTGTTATTACAATTTTCTTACTGCTACCGGAGATGCTAACTTCAGTTTGGAGTTTTGATAAAATTCTTTGGAAAAAAATGATGATTTATGCTTTACCTTTACTTATTGCGGGTTTAGCCGGAATGACTAATGAAACAATTGACAGGATTTTATTAAAACACCTTTTACCGAATCCAGCTACAGCAGCTACAGAATTGGGTTTGTATGGTGCTTTTTATAAGCTGTCAATAATCATGATGCTGTTTATTCAAACTTTTCGTTTTGCAGCAGAGCCTTTCTTTTTTGCACAAGAAAAAGAAGGGAATGGGAAATATATATATGCTGATGTAATGAAATATTTTACCATTATTATGGCTGTTATCTTTTTAGGAGTCACTATTTTTTATGAGTTTATAAAAGGATTTTTGGGTAGTGAATACCATGATGAAAGAGGGTTTTTGGTGGTGTCGATATTGCTATTAGCTAATTTATTTTTAGGAATTTATTATAATCTATCTATCTGGTATAAATTAACTGAGAAAACAAAATACGGGGCTTACCTTTCTATTTTTGGGGCCATCATCACACTAGCACTTAATTTTATGCTTATCCCAATTATTGGCTTTGTTGGTTCGGCTTGGGCTACTTTAGTTTGCTATTTTAGCATGACTATCGCGTCCTACTATTTAGGGAAAAAACATTTCCCTGTTCCGTATAACATAAAGCGCATAGGACTATACTTATTTACCATGTTAGGAATTTATTTCTTTATCTATTTTTCAGATTCGAATATGCAGATTAACTCGTTATTTTTAGTTGGATTTATCATTTCTGTATTTGTATTAGAAAAACGGAATAAAACCATTAATTTCAAGCCCTAAACTATTTGATTAAAATGAAGATAAAAATTGTAAATAATTCGCAACATGATTCCCCAGAATATGCAACATCACAATCGGCAGGGCTGGATTTAAGAGCTAATCTAACAGAGTCAATTACACTAAAACCATTAGCAAGAACTTTGGTAAAAACAGGTTTGTTTATTGAGCTTCCTCAAGGGTATGAGGCTCAAGTACGCCCCAGAAGTGGATTGGCATATAAAAAAGGAATTACTGTCCTAAATTCACCAGGGACTATTGATGCGGACTATAGAGGAGAGATAGGCGTGATTTTAGTTAATTTATCAGAAGAAGAGTTTGTAATTGAAAATGGTGAACGAGTAGCCCAACTAGTCATTGCAAAACACGAACAAGCACAATGGGTTGAGGTAGAAAATTTAGATGAAACCGATAGAGGTGCTGGTGGTTTTGGAAGTACAGGGGTAAAATAAATACATAAAAAATGAAAATTATAGTTCCAATGGCAGGCAGAGGGTCAAGACTAAGACCTCACACACTAACAATCCCTAAATCATTAATTCCTGTTGCAGGAAAACCAATAGCACAAAGATTGGTAGAAGATATTGTAAAAGTGAGTGGAAATAAAGTGGATGAAATTGCATTTATCAGTGAAGATGCAGTAATTAAGAATTCAAAAATTGACCAGCATATAGCTGTTGGTAATAATACTTCTATAGAAAATAGCGTTATCTATTCAAAATGAAACAGTGATTAATAACGCAAAATTAAAAAACTCAATGATTGGAAATAAAGCTAATTTTAAGGGTAATAATACACAGCAAGAAGTGAGTATTGGTGATTTTTCTGAAGTAAAATAAAGTATGAAAAAAGGGATAATAATTTTATTGTTTTTTATGAGCGTGCAAACTTTTGCGCAATGGAAATCATATTATCCTGAAGGAAAGAATAAAAAGAAAGAAGTCAATAATAAAGTAATTGATAAAGATAATTTCTTGTACGATACCCATTTGTTTAACGCATTAAAAGCAAAATCATTAGAAAACTATGAGGAAGCTTTAAAGCAATTTCAGAAGTGTATAAAACTGAATAATAAGCAAGCCCTTCCTTTTTACGAATCGGCATTGATAAATAAAGACCAAGGAAATCTTGATTTAGCTCAAGAGCAAATAAAAACAGCAACTACACTTGAAAAAAACAATAGGTGGTATCAATTGGCTTATGCCAAAATTTTATTTAGCAAGCAGAATTTTAAGAATGCAGCAGTTGAATATAAAAAACTCATATTGCTTGAACCTGGAAACGAAGAGTTGTATTATTTCTTAGCGGACACTTATATTTATGATAAAGATTTCTTGAATGCGATTGCTGTTTATGATGATTTAGAGAAAAACAAAGGAGTAGATAAAATGATTTCAATGCAAAAGCATAAGCTGTATATGCAGTTACAGAAAAAGAAAAATGCAACAAATGAGCTTTTAAAATTGATTGATACTTATCCGAGTGATATTGAGGCATTAGAAATTTTATCAGAGGTGTATTTGCTGAATGATGAAAAAGCAAAAGCATTTGAGATTTTCAAAAAACTAGCTATCATTGACCCTGATAATGGAAGAATTCATCTAACCTTAGCAGATTACTATCGAGAAAACGGGGATAATAATCAATCATTTGAAGAGCTAAAATTGGCTTTTAAAAGCACAAAATTAGGAATTGATATTAAAATTCAAATTTTGGTTTCGTATTTTCAATTACTTGCTGTAAATGATAGTATGCGTCAGCAGGCGAATGAGCTTTCAGAACTATTGATTAACACACACAAAGAAAGTCCTAAAGCACATGCTGTTTATGCCGATATTTTGTACGCGGAAAATAAGTTTCAAGAAGCAAAAACACACTACTTAATTGTACTTGAAAAAGACAAAACAAAAAGCCAAGTGTGGAGTCAAGTTTTATTTATACAGGCAGAAAAAAATGATTTCCCCGGTATGCTTAAAACAAGTGATGAAGCCTTAACTTATTTCCCAACCGATCCATTATTCTATTATTTTAATGGCGTATCTAATAAATGGTTTAAGCATAATAATGAGGCCATTTTAGCATTGGAAATGGGAATTGAATTCGTTATTGATAATGAGATGCTGTTGTTAGAATTTTATTCCTCATTAGCTGATTTGCATCATGCAATGGGAAATGATAATATATCTGATTCTTTATACGAAAAGGTTTTGGATATTGATTCTGAAAATGTGTTGGTGCTAAATAACTACGCATATTATCTTTCTGTCCGTAAAGTGAAGTTGGAAAAGGCAAAAGAAATGTCCTTGAAGTGTAATGAACTTGAACAAGATAATGGCACTTATGAGGATACTTACGCGTGGGTTCTATATCAGTTATCTGAGTATAAAATAGCAAAAGAATGGATCCAGAAATCATTAGCAAATGGAAGTGATGCTAGTGCTGTTGTTGTAGAGCATTATGGCGATATTTTATATCAATTAGGCGATAAAGAAGGCGCAATTAATCAATGGAAAATAGCAAAAAAATTAGGAGAAGCGAGTAAGTTTTTGCCTCAAAAAATAGAAGAAGGAAAGCTTTATGAATAAGTTACTTTCATATCTTTTTTTAATTCTTATTTTTAGCTCTTGCAGTGTTAAAGTAAGAGAGATTGATTACGCTAAAGCGCCAAAAAATGCAAAAGACTTGATTGAAAGGGTAATTTCAAAAAACAAAATTCCTGAGCGGCTATCCCTGAAAGGGAAAGTAAATTTGATAAAGGACGAGAAAGACGTCACCCTAAATATCAATATTAAATACAGGAAGGATAGTCTTATTTGGGCTTCTGTAAGCGCTCCTTTTGGCATTGAGTTATTTAGGACAATGCTTACCAAAGATTCAATGTATTATATAAATCGCACGAATAAAACTTTCTTTGTAAAACCAATTACAGATATTACAACCTTTTTAAAGGTAGATATTTCATTTGATGAAATTCAAGAAATGATCACCGCTAATCCTAGAGTTTTGAAAAAAGAATATACATTTCATATAATTGAAAATACATTTGAGTTAAACGCTAAGCAGGTTTTTTATAAAGTATCTGCTGATTTTTATAGAATACTACGCGCAAGCATTATTGATGGTGGAAATGAATTGAATTACGAATTTTCATCATTTATAAATCAAAATGAATTTATCTTCCCAAAACAATTTTCAATAAGCGTTAGATCTTCTGAAAATTTTGAAGCCACATTAGATTATTCAAAAATAGTTTTTAATGAAAAACAAAAACTACCTTTTAAAATACCAAGTTCTTATGTTGAGGCGGAATAAATATATCCTTGTCTTTTTTGCATTTTTATTGAGTTTTTCAGC
>DUAO01000064.1:0-2448 GCA_012960805.1 Flavobacteriales bacterium
TCAAAGAGGTGGCAGTCCTACATGTTTTGATAGAGTTCTGGCAAGTAGAATGGGGGTTAAAGCTATAGATTGTTTATTAAGAAATAAGACACAAGTTATGATTGGTATTAGAGACAATAAAATGTCTCTAACACCATTAATTGATGCAGTAAAAGGAAAAAGTAAAATAAATTCAGAATTATTAAGAATATCTGATATAATGTCAATATAAAAACATTAAAAATGAGTAAAATTAAGATTGGAATCAATGGTTTTGGTAGAATTGGAAGAATTACATTTCGTGCCATTCTAAAGAGAAGTGATATAGAAGTTGTAGCTATTAATGATTTACTTGAAATAAAACATTTAGCTTACTTATTAAAGTATGATTCTGTACATGGTAAATTAGAAGATACGATTGAAGCTACTGAGTCGGCATTAATTGTAAATGGTAATTCTATTAGAATAACATCAGAAAGAGACCCCTCTAATATAAATTGGGGAGAACTTGATGTTGATGTCGTAGCAGAATGTACAGGAATTTTTACTACTATAGAAAAGGTTCAAGCTCATATTGATGCTGGAGCAAAAAAAGTGGCTGTTTCAGCCCCATCTAAAGATATTCCAATGTTTGTAATGGGTGTAAATAGTAATGATATTACAAAAGAGCATAAAATTGTTTCGAATGCTTCCTGTACAACCAATTGTTTAGCGCCTATTGCAAAAGTTTTGCATGATAATTTTGGAATTAAAGAAGGTCTTATGACTACTATTCATGCTGCTACTGCTACTCAGATGATTGTTGATGGTCCTGCAAAGAATTATAGACTTGGAAGATCTGCATTAAACAATATTATTCCTTCCTCTACTGGAGCTGCGATAGCAGTCGGAAAGGTTATTCCTTCTCTGAATGGAAAATTAACAGGAATGGCTTTTAGAATACCCACAGCAGATGTCTCTGTTGTCGATTTAACAGTTTTGTTAGAGAAACAAACATCATATGAAGAAATTAAAAATGTATTCAAAAAAGCAGCTAAAGACTCATTAAATGGTGTTCTTAGCTATACAGAAGAAGCTGTAGTTTCACAAGATTTTGTTGGCTCTCCTTATACAAGCAATTTTGATGCAAATGCTGGGATTGAATTAAGCCCTACATTTTATAAAATAATTTCATGGTATGATAATGAATATGGGTATTCTACAAAACTTGTAGAACTAATGGCAGAAATACATAATAAAAGCTAATAAAACAATCAACAATGATTTTAATTGTAGAGAGTGGTTCCACTAAAACTGATTGGATAGGTGTAGATAAAAAGGGAGATGTAGCTTTTGAGACACAAACCTTAGGTTTAAATCCTCAAGTTTTAGACAGCAATATAATTAAGGAACGAATAGTGAACAACTATGATGTCTACAGATTCAGGAAACAGGTAGATAAGCTTTATTTTTATGGAGCTGGATGTGGCACTGAACCTCCAAGAGTATTGATTAATAAAGTCTTTGAAGAAACTTTTATCAATGCTACCGAAATATCAGTAAAAGAAGATACATATGCAGCAATATACGCAACTACAAATATTGGTGAAAAATCAATAGTTTGTATAATTGGAACAGGATCAAACTGCACATATTTTGATGGAAGTAAAGTTCATCAAAAAGTTACTTCTCTTGGTTATATACTAATGGATGATGCTAGTGGCAATTATTTCGGCAGACAACTACTAAGAGATTTTTATTTTAACAGAATTCCTGAAAAAATATCTAAAAAATTTGAATCAGAGTTTGATTTAAAAGCAGACACAATAAAAGATAAGCTATATAAACAGCCTAACCCCAATACTTATCTTGCAACCTTTGCTAAGTTTTTAATTAACAATAATGATTCAGAATATGCCCAGTCATTAATTAGAAAAGGGTTTGAATTATTTATTGAAAGACAGATACTTCAATTTCCTGATGCCAAAGAAGTATTAATCCATTTTACTGGTTCTATTTCTTTTTATCTTCGAGAAGAACTAGAATCTTGCTTAACAAAATATAATTTAAAAGCAGGAAACATTATTAGAAGACCAATTGAGGGATTATTAAATTATCACAAAGAAAACTTATAGATTAGAGAACTATTTATAGGCAATCATAGAAATTTCAACATTTACATCTTTAGGTAATCTACTTACTTCAACAGTTTCTCTAGCAGGAGCTTGGTCATTACTAAAATAGGATCCATAAACCTCATTAACTTGTTGAAAATCATTCATATCAGATAAGAATATTGTGGTTTTTACAACATCCTTAAATGATAAATTAGCTTCTTCAAGAATTGATTTTAGATTCTCCATAACTTGTTTAGTCTCTGTTTGTATATCATCTAGAACTAACTCATCTGTATTTGGATCAAATGCTACTTGTCCAGATATAAACATTAAATCTCCTGAAATTACTGCTTGATTGTATGGGCCAATAGGT
>DUAO01000064.1:2538-3183 GCA_012960805.1 Flavobacteriales bacterium
CTGATTTAATTCCTATAAAGAAATTCCATGATGCATTACTGCTAAAAGGAATCCAGCTGAAATTCATTCGCCAACTTAATAAATCTCTTTCAAATCTTAACTGAGTATAGGTCACTCCTTTATTTTTAAAATCATATCCTGTAGAAATTCCTGTACTCCATTTTGGAGACAATTCAATATCACCTGAGAACATTAATGAGTGTGAAGATATTTTATTCTGACCAATTGAGTTACTGTAATTTACTGCATATGCTATTCGCAGACTCCAAGGTATCTTGTAATTGTATAAATCGTTGGGTTTTTTTTCTTTTTCTTTTTCTTCTTTTTCTTGATTGAATCTATTATCAGAGAAATCCATAGCTCTTCCAAATAAATCATCATCTCTACCACCATTTCTAACTGACTCATTAATTGAGGCTTCATTCTTATCAGATTTTTCTGTATCACTGCTACTGAATGAGTAATTCAATGTTAGATTTGCACTTGTAAGTCTAAATAACCCTCCGCCATTGTTTATATTGAATTTATCTATTTTAACTCCATTATCATCAAGTGCATAAGGATCAAGAGTGGCTCCAAAATTTATATTCATTTTATTCTTAAATAACTGAGTTCCTCCTGTCATTCTTACAGGACTTAAGTTTA
>DUAO01000065.1 GCA_012960805.1 Flavobacteriales bacterium
TTTTAAGTTGGTATATACCCCCGTTAGCAAGCCAATTTTATTAAACCCACCCAACATATCTCCAGCCACTTGGCTTGTGCTAGCTCCAGCGATTAATCCTCCTCCAAAGTTTTGAGCTTGGATGCTAAGTGTAAGAAACCCACAAAAAAGCAGTATTGCTAATTTCTTTAGCATATTATCTTAAACTAACTCCTAATCCTAAAGTAGCTGTTGGGTATTCAGAAAATGTGTAATCTGCCTGTATTGTAACAAGAGTGATATTTAATCTTAATCCAATATTTGCTCTTAAATTCTTATTACTTTCAAAAGCTACTTCTATTTTTTCGTTAAATTGAACTCCCCCTAAATCAAAATTTGCATCTGCAGCAAAAGTTGTAGTTGATGAATTGTATCCTACACCAGCATATCCAGTAAGCATTAATAATTTTTTAGAAGCAATTAAATTAATTGTAGTAGCCTTGGTGTTTAAGGAAACTTCTTGTCCAGATATTTTCAGTTCTGTATTAAGAGTTGTATAACCCCCTTGCAAAGAAAGACTCATTGGGATAGCATCTCCAATTGCAGGAATCCATTGCAGTAAATCATGTTTTAATCCAATTCCAAAAAGATTTACATTGAAATTATCCCCAACATTCATCATTGGCATATATCTGATATCAATAGCCGTGTTCCTTATTAAACCAATTCCTGCTTGAATCATTGGTAATGGCATTGCAGGAATATTAAACCCTCCTGGCATCTCAAATTTACCCCCTCCCTGAGGAAGCTCAACCGAGTTATAGTACATTGTAGTTGTCTCTTTGGATCCAAAGATAGTAGATGCTTCAGTTTCGTTAGATGTAAAAGTATTTCCTCCAGCATCTTTAATGTTAAAAGTCTCTGCAGTATTTGGGATGATAACAGTATTTAACGTAAATGTTATATCAAAACCACCTAAACTATGAGGTTTTGCAGTATTGTACCATCCGTTATTCAAGCTCCCTCCGAAACTCTCGGCCATTGGAGTAAAATATGCCTCAATAAGTTTCTCTCCTTGTCTTATATCGTTTGCCAAAATACTTTGCCCATAAGATGCACCCCCAATCACAGCAGTTAAAAGTGAGAATAATAATTTTTTCATAATTGATTGATTTTAGTTTATTAAGTGAGCTTCCTCTACTTGTACTATTTCCATTGTTGTAGTGTTGTAAATATATGCAACTACAGATAAATTTTCAGCAATCCATCCGCCTGCAATCCCATTCCCTAACTCAGCAGTATTTACTGAATAATCAATATTGAATTGTTCCAAAGCAGCTAAATCACAATTAATTGTTTTTTCAATTTGCTGGCCAGCAACATAATTGGTAGAATTTGATAATTCTTGATCTACAAGTACAGTTCTTAATACATGATTATGCTCATAATCCTCAATATTATTGCCTCCATCTTTTTGCCAGTTTATGATATTGCTTTCTGTTAAACAAACAACCAAATTGTAATCTGCATTGATATTGTTTTGAGCTTCTGAAGTAATAGAGATAGAGGCCTCATCAGATGAGATATAAATTTTAAAATCAATTTCTTTTTTTAGTTCATTTGCAACAGTACTTGCCCATTCATCTTTTCCTAATTTATGAGATTCATCTTGATAGCCAATACGATTAATCATTCCTCTTGGCAATCCAGCATCAGAAATTCCATAAAAAGCATCCCAATAATCTCCCCATGTAGTTCTGAAATCATATTGAAATGCAGGAGCTTGACTTGCTGAATATGGCCTTGCAAAAGATTTAGTAACATGCAATGCCATGCCAATAACTTGATCGCCATAAATATCGTGAATTGCATCAAGCTCTCTTGCTGCATCAGGGCAATTTGGACATAAATGACCTGTAAAGTCTTCAATTAAAACTTTCTTTTCAGGATTAACATAAGAATCATAATCATTAATAAATGGCCCTTCTTCAACATCACAAGAGCTGACAATTAAAATAATACTTAGTAGTGTTATGTATTTTCTCATTTTTTAAAAACTTGATGATATGTTTAAACTAAATCCGTTTGATGAAGGTACAAATTTACAAATTCCGCCTACACAAAAGATTCCTTCTCTTTTCTTTCCGTATCCAATTTCAAATCGGTTTGCCCCTTTATTAAACCCTGCGTTTAGGTTAATGTAATGTAATTGTTTGTCGGTATTTTCATTTCCCAAATTGTACATGTCTTGTATTGTCAAAAACCAATGTGGCGAAATGGTATATTCTATTAATCCCATACTCCAATCTCCTTCTGCTGGCTCCTCCATCCCGTTTTTGTAAATTCCACCATGTTCCGAATAATCCTCTAATTGATTAGATTTTAAAGTTTGTAATTCAACTCTTAGTGTATGTCCTTTTTTGATTTTATAACTAACATCAGCAACCAGTATTGTTGAGTTGAGCACTCCATAATCTCCCGGAACATGCCCCTCCAAGAAATCTTTATTATAGGTCTGATTGGCAATTACAAAATTAGCTCTTACTTGTTTGTTTATCTTTTTGTTTATTTCAAGATTTATATCCTGGAAATAAAGCTCTTCTCCTTTTATACTAATTAAAATTGGAGTGTGCTCAGTATCATCATTTAGAAAAGAGCCTCCACCATTTAATCCATTAATTCTTGAATAATTAAGGTTAAATTTTGTTCCATATTTTCCCCCTAACATACTCCCTTTTTTTGTTTTATAAAAGACATCAAACTGCATGCCAAATTCTCCATCTGCCTGAGTAGCGCAAGGATATAATGCTAATAATGAATAAGCATGAGGTTTGCTTAAAGTAGGAATATAGTTGATTAAAAATGCTTTCCCATCTTTATCTCTATCTGATTTAAAAATCATATTATCCGTTCTGTGCATTTCTGCAATTACTCCAAAACCTTTTTTTGAAAAAGTAATACTTTGCGTGAAAGCATTTCCACTTGTATAATTCATAGAGCTTGCTGTTAAGAGATTGGCAGGGTCATTAATCTTATATGCATATTCTCCATAATAGTTCAAGCCTCCATGAATGATATTTAATCTACTTGCATAAGCTCCAACATTTTGAGGTATCTTAAAAATAAGATTACTTCTTTCTTGATATCGACTAACAAAACTACCGCCTAAGATGGCTTTTGTTTTTGTTTCACAACTAAATAAATCATTGACATTAACCTCTCC
>DUAO01000066.1 GCA_012960805.1 Flavobacteriales bacterium
CCTAAAACATTAAATCATGAAAAAATTACTACTCTTTTTATTTTGTATTCCATTTCTAGGAATTACTCAAAATTCACATACAATTAACACTGCTGCAGGGAACACATTTTCTCCTTCTAGTTTAACTATTAATGTTGGCGATACCGTAACATGGAATAATACAGGGGGCTCTCACAATGTAAATGGCACTCAAGCAACTTTTCCTAATAATCCGCAGGGGTTTGGTAATACTGTAGATACCGGATGGACTTTCCAGTGGATATTTACTATGCCGGGTACATACGACTATCAATGTGATCCTCATGCTCCAGGAATGTCAGGTGTTATTATTGCAAACGTAATACCAGTTCCTGGCTGTATAGATTCTTTAGCCTGTAATTATAACCCATCAGCAACAATTGATGATAGCTCTTGTATTTTTCCGGATGGTTGCACCGATTCATTAGCATGTAACTATAATTCACTAGCTACTTGTGATGATGGCTCTTGCTTAACTATTTATGGTTGTACAGATTCAACCGCTACTAATTTTAATATAAACGCTAGCTGTGATGATGGATCTTGTACCTATCCATTATCTCCAGCTGAGAATTTATTCTTCTCAGAATACGCAGAAGGTAGTAGTAATAATAAATATTTTGAAATATATAATCCAACTTCTGATACTGTGAACTTAACTAATTACGCTTTTGCTAGAGTTAATAGTTCATCTACAAATTATAATGGAGTATATGAATTTTGGGTAAATTTTGATACTGGAGCTGTTGTATTGCCTAATGATGTTTATGTTGTTGTTCATCCATCTTCCGACCCTTTTATTATAGCGGAGGCTGATATGGATTATGGATCTTTAAGTAATGGTGATGACGGAATGGCTTTAGTTTACGGTTTAGAACCAACATCCCCTGTTGGACCTATTGCTGGAGGATACGTTATTTTGGATTGGATTGGTGATTGGGATGCGGATCCAGGACAAGGTTGGGATGTTGCTGGGGTTGGAGCTGCAACACGAAACCATACACTAGTTAGGAAATGTCCAATATCTCAAGGAGATACTTCCTGGATAAATGCTGCCGGAACAGATCCAGTGAACTCTCAATGGATAGTTTTATCTCAAAATGATTGGTCAAATATTGGCTTCCATAATGCTTGCGTTTGTGATAGTACTACTAATTCATACACTTTAATAACAGATACAATCTGTAACGGCTTATCTATAGTTGTTGGAAATAATACATATGATTCAACAGGAGTGTATTCAGATACTTTACTTGCTTTTAACGGTTGCGATAGTATTATTACCACAAATTTAACTGTTTTAAGTACTTCCGCCTCTTCAGTTATAAATGATATAACTATTTGTGATGGAGATAGTGTTGTCGTAGGTAATAACGTATATAATAATACAGGAACATATACAGATGTTTTAGTTAATTCAGCAGGCTGCGATAGTATTATTACTACAAATCTTACTGTTCAAACTCCTACTTATCAGGATATAACAATTTGTGATGGAGATAGTATAGTAGTAGGAAACTCAGTTTATAACTCTACTGGTAGTTATACCGATACAATAACAAGTTCTTTTGGATGTGATAGTATTGTACATACAAACCTCACAATCTACTCTCAATTTAATTCAATTTACGGAGGTATTGCTAATAATACAGTAGGAGGAGGTAATTTTTATTCAGGTCAGCAAAGTTTAGAATTGAGTTGCTATATGCCTTCTGAATTGGTATCAGCAGTTATATATTCTGCTGACACCACATTAACAACTTTTGAGATTCTAGATAACAATGGTAATGTACTAGCTGACACTACTGTTAATATTATTCCTGGAGGACATAGAATATATTTTAACTACTTAATGTCTGCTGGGTCGGATTATGAGCTTGGAGTAAATGGTGGTAGTAATGATTTATTCAGACATAATTCAGGAGTAAGTTATCCGTATAATTTTGGTTCGTTAGCTGCCATAACATCCTCAAGTGCTGGAGGAAATTATTACTATTTCTTTTATGATATTGAAGTAAAACAATCTTCTCAACCAACTAACTACTCTATATGTGATGGTGAAAGTATTACAGTTGCTGGAAATGTATATAATACAACAGGATTATATACTGACAGTTTAACTTCCTCTATTGGATGTGATAGTCTAGTATTTACCAATCTAGTAGTTCATCCAAATACTTCTTATACAAACAATCAGATAATTTGTAGCGGCGAAACATACTTGATTGGAGGTAATATTTATGATTCAACCGGTGTATATACAGACTCTTTATATACACAATATGGATGTGATAGTATTGTTACAACAATACTTGTTGTTAATTCCCTTACAGGTGGTAGTGGAGTAAATCTACAAACTATTTGTTTTGGTGATAGTGTTTCTGTGGGGTCCAATATTTATTTCAATGCTGGGGTTTTCTCAGATACGTTAATTTCTTCAAACGGCTGTGATAGTGTAGTAACTACTTATCTAGATGTAATATCTGCTAATTATTCAACTTATAATTTTGGATTACTGGATACATTAGCGGCTTCAGGAGAGTTTAGTGATTATGATGGCTATTTAATTTTAGATGCTACTATAGCTAGTATTATTAAATCTGCAAATGTTTATTCTGACGATACTAACTCTGTTACCTTTGAGTTAAGAGATAATAGCGGTGTTGTTTTAGATGATGTTACACATATAGTATATCCTGGAATCCAGAATCTAATATTTGATTTTGTATTACCTGCAGGTAATGATTTCCAATTAGGGGTAGATGCAAGTAGTGGTAATATTGGATTATATAGAAGTAATGCATCAATACCATACCCATTTGATTTAGGAACTGTTAGTATTACTGGTTCCAATGCAGGAAATCAGTATTATTACTATTATTATGATATTGAAATTATGCCTTTGGCCACTTACAATGCGTATAGTATTTGTGAAGGTGATAGCATAGCTGTAGGTGCTAATGTGTATGATACAACAGGAAATTATACTGATTATTTTGTAGCGAGCAATAATTGTGACAGTGTGGTATATACGGTGTTGGAAGTTTACCAAACACCAAGTATAACGATTGGATCTATGCCAAACCCACCAGAGATTTGTTTAGGCGATTCTTTAGTAATTGAGGTAACCCAAGGTTTTATTAATTATTGGTGGAATACAGGAAATCCTGCTGATCAGGATGAAGATAGAGTAGTTGTGTTTCCTACTGAAGATTTTACTTATGTAGTTGAAGTTTTAGATAGTAATGGTTGTGAGGCAAGAGCAGAGATATTTGTAGAGGTTGATTCGTGTATTTTAGGGGTAGATGAATTAAGCTTTGAAGAAGGATTACAGGTATATCCAAACCCAGCTAGTGAGAAGCTTACTATTGATTTTACAGGAAATACTACAAGTATAAAGGTATATAATATGCTTGGGGAGTTGATGATTGAAAAATATATTTCGGAAGGACAAAGTAGTGTTCAGTTATTTGTAAAAGAATGGAAGGGAGCTATGTATAGCATACAATTGTATAGGGAAAACGGAACAATTACACATAAAGTGTTTACGGTAGTGAGGTAAGCTAATTAAAAAGTGTACGAAATGCTATTTATCAACTGGTAATCTGTTTCAGGAATTCCTTCTTCTGGAAAACTATCGTAATTAAATATGCTATTTATACTTAATGCAAAGTGAGAATAGAGGGATATCCTTAATGATAGATTTGTTTGCCATCTGAAATCACCAACCGCCTCAATATTTGGTTGATAAAGATTGGAGGTAGTCAAACTTACATTTTTATTTAATTTAAACAGAAGATCAAAGTTTCCACTCATCCTGTTTTGTAATTTTTCTTCCCCTTTCAACGGAATATTTTTTTCCCTGATGGCCGAAACACCAAATCCAATTTTTTTATCGTCTTTATCTGTAAGGTTATAAGTAATTCCCAATCCAGTACCATATCTGTGTTTTATAGATCTACTAATATCGTAAGTATGATTTAAGGTGAAATTTATATCGATTTTTTTTAAGTTTAATGCATATTTAAAATCCTGCATTCCTTTATTTAATAATTCTGATTCTCCAGTTTTACTAATAAATGCAATATTATTTCCAAAACTTAAAGAAGATTTTCCTTTTTGATATTTTAATAGAGATATATTATTAAACTGAAAAGTAGTTTCTGTATTTTTTGTAAAATTTAAACCCAAATCAAAATTACCAGTTAAACTATCTTTAGGTAAAGGATTGGAGGAGTAAAGAAATATACTTTTAAAAACAAAAAAAAAGAATATAGTTTTTTTAATCATCAGATAAAGAAGATATTTTATCTGATAGAATTTCAATTTTTACTTTGGCATCTGCCATTTTATTTTTCTCATTGGCTATCACTTGTTCAGGGGCATTATTTACAAAGTGTTCATTGCTCAATTTCCCTGCAACAGATTTCAAAAAGCCTTGGGTGTAATCCAATTCTTTTTGTAGTTTTTTAATTTCTACCGCCACATCAATAGTATCGCTTAATGGAATAAAATATTCATTTGCTTTTACCATAAAACTAAATGCGCCATTTGGTTTTTCTTCAGTAGTATCTATAGCTGAAAGGTTTCCTAATTTGGCAATAATTGCATTTAAATTATTTTCTGCCTTTTGATTATCTATCACTAATAATTCTAATACTTCCTTATGCGCAATATTCTGCTCTTTTCTTATGGTTCTTATACCTGCTACTACTTCAGTTGAGTTTTCAAAATCAGCCAACAAACTTTCATCAACAGTTTCTGCTTTTGGCCAATTAGAAACAATAATATCATCTTCTCTTTCTTTTATTAAGTGCCATATTTCTTCCGAAAGGAAGGGCATAAAAGGATGTAATAGTTTTAATATTTTTTCAAGTTGCTCAATTGTTTTATTATAGGTAACTAAATCAATTGGACTTCCGTAATTGGGTTTTATCATCTCCAAATACCATGAGCAGAAATCATCCCAAACTAATTTATAGGTTGCCATTAAAGCTTCTGAAATTCTATATTTCGAGTAAGACTCATCAATTTCAGTTATCCTTTTATTTATCTTGCTTTCAAACCAATCAATAGCTTGCTTAGCAGATTCTGGCTGCTCACATTCATCTACTTTCCATCCTTTGATCAACCGGAAGGCATTCCATATTTTATTTGAGAAATTACGTCCTTGTTCACACAAGCCTTCATCAAAAGGCAGGTCATTTCCAGCAGGTGCGCACAATAACATTCCCACTCTTACTCCATCAGCACCATATTTTTCAATTAATTCGATAGGGTCAGGAGAATTTCCAAGAGATTTACTCATTTTTCTTCCTTGCTCATCTCTTACCAAACCTGTTAGGTATACATCTTTAAATGGTAACTCTTTTCTATATTCATAGCCTGCCATGATCATTCTGGCTACCCAAAAAAAGAGAATATCTGGACCAGTAATTAAGTCATTTGTTGGGTAATAGTAATTTATTTCTTTATTTTCTGGATTTCTAATTCCATCAAAGACAGATATAGGCCATAGCCATGAGGAGAACCATGTATCTAAGACGTCTTCATCTTGTCGTAAATCCGCCATAGTTATGCTTGGCTTTTCAGCTTGTGCTAATGTAAGAGCTTCTTCTTTGCTTTCAGCCACAACATATTTATAGCCATCATAAAAATAAGCTGGGATTTGCTGTCCCCACCATAATTGGCGTGACACACACCAATCCTTGATGTTTTCCATCCAGTGACGGTAAGTGTTTTTAAACTTTTCAGGATGAAACTGAATATCATTATTTATCACATGCTCCAAAGCAGGTTCTGAAAATTCTTCCATTTTGCAGAACCATTGCATGGAAAGTTTAGGTTCAATTATCGTATCTGTTCTTTCTGAAAAACTAACTTTATTTTGGTATTCTTCTGTTTTTACTAAATAACCTTTTGCTTGTAAATCGATAGCAATTTCCTCTCTTGCTTCAAATCTATCTTTTCCAATATACAGGCAAGCAGCTTTACTCAAAGTTCCATCATCATTCAAAATGTCAATGATTTCTAATCCGTGTTTATCACCAATTGTATAATCGTTAATATCGTGTGCTGGAGTAATTTTAAGAGCCCCTGTACCAAATTCCATATCAACATACTCATCAAATATGATAGGGATTACTCTATCCACTAATGGTATAATTGCTTTTAGTCCTTTTAAGTGTGTATATCGAGTATCGTTTGGGTTTACACAGATTGCAGAATCGCCTAAAATAGTTTCTGGTCTGGTAGTTGCAATGGTTAGTTTTTCATGACTACCTTCAATGTTGTAGGCAATATGGTATAATTTGGAAGTTACTTCTTTGTGGATTACTTCTTCATCCGAAAGAGCTGTTTGAGCAGATGGATCCCAATTTACCATACGAACTCCTCTGTAAATCAGTCCTTTTTTATGCAAATCTACAAACACTTTGATAACAGACTCACTCAAGTCATCATCCATAGTAAATTTGGTGCGTTCCCAGTCGCAAGAAGCTCCTAATTTCTTCAATTGCTCTAAGATGATTCCGCCATGTTCTTCTTTCCACTGCCAAGCATGAGCTAAAAATTCTTTTCTAGTTAAATCATTTTTTTCTATTCCTTCATTTTTAAGTTTTTGTACAACTTTGGCTTCAGTTGCAATAGAGGCATGATCAGTACCGGGTACCCAACAGGCATTGAATCCCATCATACGCGCACGCCTTACCATCACATCTTGCAATGTATTGTTAAGCATATGACCCATGTGCAAAACTCCTGTAATATTTGGTGGAGGAATAACAATGGTATAAGCTTCTCTTTCATCTGGAGTGGAGTGGAAATATCCTTTTTCCATCCAATGCGCGTACCATTTGTCTTCAGTAATTAGAGGGTTGTATGTTTTGGGGATGTTCATTTAATAGTGTTTTTATAGTTTACAAATTTATAAAATCTATTGTTTTGAGGAATTTATAGAATATCTTATTTGCCTAAAGAAAATATTTTGTTAAATTTGCCGTTCATTATTTGATAAATAACAAAAAAACAAACCAATAAAAATGAAAAAATTATTTTTATCCTTAGCTCTTATTGTTGGATTTACAGTTGTAAACGCACAAGATGTAAAAACTGTGGATGTAACACAAGCTGAGAAAGCTGTTAATGCAACTATAGATTTTGAGTCGAAAGTAGTAGATTACGGAACGATTGAGCACAATGCTAATGGGGTTAGAAAATTTGTATTTAAAAATAATGGAACGGAGCCATTAATTATTAAAAATGCAAAAGGAAGTTGTGGTTGTACAGTGCCAACATGGCCAAAAGAACCAATTGCTCCTGGAGTAATTGCTGAAATTGGCGTAAAATATGCAACTAACAGAATTGGTAAATTTACTAAAACAATTACTTTAACCACTAATGCTGACAAGAGACCAGTTATCCTGACTATTAAAGGAGTGGTAAACCCTCCTGTAAAAGAAGAAACTGCTCCTGAAAGAAAAACAGAAGGATCTCCTTTAGAAAAAAAATAATATAATTCAAAAAATATTACAGGATTTATGCCTCCAATTTTTGGGGGTGTTTTTTATTGAAAATCTCCAACTATGCCAAAAATTTCAAATAAAGGAATAACTATGCCAGAATCACCAATGAGAAAGCTGGTGCCATTTGCTGAAATTGCCTCAAAAGCAGGGAAAAATATATATCATTTAAATATCGGTCAACCTGATATTAAAACTCCGGAGTTGGCCCTAGAAGCTATACATAGCTTTAAAGATGAAGTGATAGAATATTCTCATTCTGCAGGTTTTAAGAGCTACAGAAAAGGCTTGGCAAATTATTATCAGAATATTGGTATTACTATTAATTATAATAATTTAATAGTTACAACTGGAGGTTCGGAGGCTCTTTTGTTTGCTTTAAATTCGTGTTTGGATAATGGGGATGAAATTATAATCCCTGAACCTTTTTATGCAAATTATAATGGATTTTCCACTTCAGCAGGAGTGATAGTAAAATCAATCGCTACATCAATAGATGATGGTTTTGCTTTACCTGAAATTGCAGAATTTGAGAAATTAATTACACCAAAAACTAAGGCAATTCTTATTTGTAACCCTGGAAACCCAACAGGATATTTATACTCCAAACATGAACTTGAAACTTTGAGAGAAATTGTTATTAAACATGATTTATTTTTGATTGCTGATGAGGTGTATCGTGAGTTTGTTTATGATGGGGAGATTCATCATTCAGTTTTAAAATTGGAAGGGGTGGAGCAACATGCTATTGTGATTGATTCTACTTCTAAAAGATACAGTATGTGTGGCGTCAGAGTAGGTTGTATTGTGTCCAAAAACAAGGAATTAATAGCTACTGCTATGAAGTTTGCACAAGCAAGATTATCTCCTCCGACACTTGGACAAATTGCAGGTGAAGCAGCCTTAAAAACCGACGCGTCTTATTTTAAAGAAGTAAGTGCTGAATATGTTAGCAGAAGAGATGTATTAGTAGAGGGTGTCAATAAAATTGAAGGAGTGATTTGCCCAAAACCTAAGGGTGCTTTTTATGCTATTGCTCAGTTACCAGTTGATGATGCTGAAAAATTTGCTCAGTGGTTGCTAGAGGATTTTGATTTGAATGGAGAAACGGTAATGCTAGCTCCTGCAACAGGTTTTTATTCAACACCAAATAAAGGGACAAACCAAGTAAGAATTGCTTATGTTTTAAATAAGGAATCTTTACAAAAAGCTATTGCTTGCTTGGATGCTGCTCTTAAGATTTATCCTGGCCGGACTATCCAATAGAATTAGTAAGTAAAATTTAATAAATAAGATACTTTTTCCTAATTTTCTTAAAATTGGTTAAATCATTTTCCCAAGTTGCTTTTATTTCCTTAGCGGTTTTCCCGTCAATAATCAGCAATCTTAGTTTGTCATTTCCAGCTAATTTATCAAAAAAAGAATTGAAAAATTTATCTTTCTTTTCACATTCATTATAAGTAGCAATTAGCCAATTTAAGTTAATGGCAGTTAAATAGTTTTCCTGAAACCTAAGATCAGTTCCAAAGCAAAGCATGTTTTCATGTTTTGGTTGTTTGCTCCCGTCCCCACTTTTAGGTGTAAAGGAATAGTTGCTTTCTAAGTAAGGTGATCCAAAATGCTGAAAAGGATATTCTGTGCCTCTACCTACACTTATATTGGTTCCTTCAAACAAACACAAACTAGGGTACAAATTTACAGCCCTAGCATTAGGTAGGTTAGGGGAGGGTTTTATAGGTAAATCGTAACTCATATCATGCGTGTAATTTTCCATTTCTATTATAGTCAAATCACAATTTCCAGCAATCCACTTTTCGCCCGTTATCATTTTTGCATATTCACCCATAGTCATACCATGCACAATCGGTATAGGATGCATCCCTACAAAGGATTTGAATTTTTCTCCTCTTATCGGTCCATCTACATAATGTCCATTTGGGTTAGGTCTGTCCAAAACGATTAAAGGAATACCTGATTCTGCTGCCGCTTCCATCACATAATGTAGTGTGGATATATAAGTATAAAACCTAGCGCCCACATCCTGTATATCAAATAGTAAAACATCAATTTCTTCTAATTGTTTTTTTTGAGGTCTTCTATTCTTTCCATAAAGCGAAATGATCGGAATACCCGTTTTACTATCTATTATATTTTTCACTTTTTCACCTGCATCTGCATTTCCTCTAAAACCATGCTCAGGAGAAAATACTTTTACGATATCAATACCTAAAGAGAGTAAACTATCTACTAAGTGGGTATTTTTAATCATAGAAGTTTGATTGCCTACAATTCCTACTTTTTTATCTTTTAAGTAAGTTAAGTAACTGTCAGTGCGTTCAGCTCCTACAACAATTTTTTGTGCTTGTGCATCAAAAAAAAGTAGAACTAAACTTATACAAATTATTTGTTTTATTTTTGCCATCAAGATGAATGTAGAATATTTTATAGCCAAACGATTATTTACTGCAAAGGAAAAAAATAATACGCATACTCAACCTATTTTGCGCATTGCAATTTTAGCAATTGCACTTTCGGTGGCAGTTATGTTGCTTTCTATCACTATGCTTACTGGTTTTAAAAATGAGATTTCTAGCAAAATTATTGGTTTTGGTTCGCATATCATTATTACTAATTTTACAGATAATCACTCCTATGAAAGCGAGCCAATAAGTATTCATCAGGATTTTTATCCCAGCATCACTAGCCAAGATGGAATAAAACATATTAGTGTTTTTGCAAGTAAAGCTGGGATTGTAAAAACTAAGGATGAAATATTAGGAGTAGTGCTTAAAGGGGTAGCTGCTGATTATGATTGGAATTTCTTTCAGAAAAACTTAATAGCTGGAAAAGTATTTAGCTTGAATGATAGCGCTAAAAGCAATTCTGTTTTAATTTCTGAAAGCATTTCCAAAACCTTAAAATTAGGTGTGGATGATGATTTGGTGATGTATTTTGTGCAAGATCCTCCAAGGGTAAGAAAATTTAAAATTACCGGAATTTACAACACAGCATTGGTTGAATTTGACAAGTTATTTGTATTGGGCGATATTAAGCATATTCAAGCTTTAAATTCTTGGGAAAATAATGAAGTCGGAGGCTTTGAAATTACGATTGATAATTTTGATGAATTGGACAAAATTACGACTAATATATATGAAAAAATTCCGTATAATTTGAATGCTCAAAGCATCAGGGAAAAAACACCACAACTATTTGATTGGTTGGATTTGCAGGATATAAATGTACGCGTAATTTTAATCTTAATGCTTATTGTTGGCGGGATTAATATGATTACAGCTTTACTTATTCTTATTTTGGAGCGCACCCGATTGATAGGAATACTAAAAGCCTTAGGTACTAGAAATTGGAGTATAAGAAGAGTGTTTTTGTACAGTGCCGTACACTTGACACTACAAGGGCTGTTATTAGGAAATACCATTGGTTTAGGTTTTGCATTTTTACAGAAAAAATTTTCAATTATCAGTTTGGATCCTGAAACTTATTACATGAACACTGTACCGATATATTTTGATTTTACACACATCTTATTGCTAAATGTCATCATCATTATAATTTGTTATTTAATCTTAATTATTCCTTCTATTATTATTACAAAAATCACACCAATAAAAGCAATTCGCTTTGAGTAATTTTAATAATTTTGCACAACAATTTATATAGATGAAATATTTCAAAAATATTATAGAGACTATTGGCGATACTCCTTTAGTAAAACTAAATAAGATAGTAGATACTGATGCTTTGGTTTTAGCTAAAGTAGAAACATTTAATCCGGGTCATTCAATAAAAGACAGAATGGCACTAAAAATGATTGAAGATGCAGAAAGGGAAGGAAAATTAAAGCCAGGCGGTACAATTATTGAAGGTACTTCAGGTAATACTGGAATGGGATTAGCGCTAGTTGCAATTCAAAAGGGTTATAAATGTATTTTTGTAATGGCCGATAAGCAATCTAAGGAAAAGATGGATATATTAAGAGCTGTTGGCGCTCAAGTAGTTGTTTGTCCTACTGATGTCCCTCCAGAGAGTAAATTATCTTATTATTCTGTCGCAAAACGATTAACTAAAGAAACTCCAAACTCTTGGTATGTAAATCAGTATGACAACCCTTCTAATGTAAAGGCGCACTATGAGAGTACAGGGCCTGAAATATGGAAACAAACAAATGGTAAGGTAACGCATTTAGTAGTGGGTGTTGGTACTGGTGGTACTATTTCAGGATGTGCAAAATATTTAAAAGAGCAAAACCCTAATGTTAAGGTGTGGGGAATTGATACTTACGGTTCTGTTTTTAAGAAATATCATGAGACTGGAGAGTTTGATAAAAACGAGATTTATCCTTATATTACAGAAGGTATTGGGGAGGATATTATACCTGAAAATGTTGATTTTAGCTTGATAGATCATTTTGAGAAAGTAAATGATAAAGATGGAGCTATTATGGCAAGGAGATTATCACGTGAAGAAGGTATTTTAGTTGGTTACTCAGCAGGTAGTGCGGTTGCTGGGATCAATCAATTGAAAAATAACTTTACTAAAAAAGATGTAGTAGTTGTTATTTTCCATGATCATGGAACGCGTTATGTAGGTAAACTATTTAATGATGATTGGATGAAAGATCAAGGCTTCTTATAAGCCCTTAAAAAGTTATTAACTTCTTAAAAAGTCAGCTCAAATCTAAAGAGCTGACTTTTTTGTTTTTCTAAATTTACGTTTTTTATTTAAAAGTAGTAAAACGATTCTATGTATTTGATATTCGACACGGAAACCACGGGCTTACCCCAAAATTGGAAAGCACCTTTAACTGATTTTAACAATTGGCCAAGGTGTGTGCAGTTGGCATGGCAAGTACATGATATTAAAGGGAAGATGATAGAAGTAAAAAACTACATCATTAAGCCTGAAGGATATGACATTCCTTTCAATGCAGAAAAGATACATGGAATTTCTACTGATCGTGCTAACAAGCAAGGAATTCCACTGAATGAGGTACTGGTAGAATTTGTAAAAGATGTAGAAAAGTGTAAATTTGTTATTGGGCATAATGTCTCTTTTGATAATAGCATAGTAGGTTGTGAATTATTAAGGAAAGATATGCTGAATATTCTAGCTGATTTTCCGGCTTTAGACACAAAAGATGATGCCACTAATTTCTGTGCAATTCCTGGAGGTAGAGGCGGAAAATTCAAATGGCCAAAACTAACTGAATTGCATGTTAAGCTTTTTGGAGATGCATTTTCTGAGGCTCATAATGCCTCTGCTGATGTAGAAGCAACTGCTAGGTGTTTCTTGGAGTTAATTCGGTTGGAAATTATTCCTTTTTCAAAAGCAGGAATGTCAGATGATGAGTTTAATAATTATAAAACTATAAATCCTAGTGCTTTTGAATTGATTGGCTTAAATATTGAGCCCTATAGTCCAATTGACACTTCTGTTGTAGAGGAAGATATAATTGTAAGTGCAGAAGAAAGTGAAAAAGAAGTAATTTCAGATTCTCCTTTCGCACATCTTCATGTGCATTCACAGTTTTCAATTTTACAAGCTACAATTGATGTAAAAGATGCAGTAAACAAGGCAGCTGAAATGGGAATGCCAGCAGTAGGCCTTACGGATCATACAAATATGTTTGGGGCCTATAAGTTTATTGACACAGTACTTAAACATCCTATAAATGCGAATTTGGAAAAAGGGCAAAGCCCTCCTTTAAAAGCAGTATTAGGTTGTGAATTGAACATCTGTAAAAACCATGCTGATAAAACAGTAAAGGACTATGGTGCACAGATTCCTTTCTTGTGTAAAAATAAAAATGGATTTCATAATTTGGCAAGACTTTCTTCTTTAGGAAATGTAGAGGGTTTCTATTATGTACCTAGGGTGGATAAGGATTTAATTATTGAATATAAAGAGGATTTAATTGCCTTAACGGGTAGTACTTATGGATCCATCCCAAATTTAATTTTGAATGTTGGTGAAGCTCAAGCTGAAGAAGAGTTTAAATGGTGGCATGAAACTTTTAGGGATGATTTTTATGTGGAAATTAATCGACATAAACTAGATGAAGAACGTCATGTAAATAAAATTTTAATTGCTTTTGCACGCAAGTATGATGTGAAAATTATTGCATCCAATAATGTGTATTACTTGGAAAGGGAAGATTCTAATGCACATGATATTTTGCTTTGCGTGAAAGATGGAGAGCAGCAAGGAACACCAAAAGGAAGCGGGAGAGGTTATCGTTATGGCTTTCCAAATGATGAGTTTTATTTCAAATCTTCTAATGAAATGCAAGAATTATTTGCTGATTTACCTGAGGCAATTGATAATATTACGCATTTAATTGATAAAATAGAAGCCTACACTTTAGCGCGTGAAGTGCTGTTGCCTAAGTTTGATATTCCACAGGAATTTATTGATGAGCAAGATAAAGTTGATGGTGGTAAAAGAGGAGAGAATGCGTATTTGAAACACCTTACTTATGAGGGGGCAAAGGAACGTTATGTTGAAATTACAGACGAGATTAAAGAGCGTATTGATTTTGAACTCAAAGTAATTGAAAACTCAGGTTATCCTGGGTATTTTCTGATTGTTCAGGATTTTATAAAACAGGCCCGTAAAATGGATGTTTCTGTAGGACCCGGTAGGGGTTCAGCTGCAGGGTCGGTAGTGGCCTATTGCACTACTATCACTAATGTTGACCCTATTAAATACGACCTACTTTTTGAGCGTTTCTTGAATCCTGAGCGCGTGTCCTTACCTGATATTGATATTGATTTTGATGATGAGGGTAGGGGGCGAATTATTGATTGGGTAGTGAATAAATATGGAAAGGAAAATGTAGCTCAAATTATTACCCATGGTACTATGGCGGCAAAATCCTCTATTCGCGATACAGCTAGAGTGTTGGATTTACCTCTTTTTGAAGCTGATAGAGTTGCAAAATTGGTGCCTGATTTAACTTCCTTGAATAAAATTTTCTCTTGGGATGAAAAAACCTTAAAGGATAAACTAAAAGGAGATCAGGTGGCTAATGCAAAAGCCTTAATTGTACTTTCTGAAGGAGCTGATTTAACTGCAGAAACAATTAACCTGGCACGAAAACTAGAGGGTAACGTAAGAAATACAGGGACGCATGCTTGTGGGGTAATTATTACACCCGAACCTTTAATGGGATTAATTCCTATGACTAGAGCAAAAGATTCTGAGCTGATGGTTACTCAGTTTGACAATAGTGTGGTGGAAGATGCTGGGCTTTTAAAAATGGATTTCTTGGGTTTACGAAATCTTACTATTATAAAAGATTGTTTAAAGATTATTAAAAAACTTCATGGTACAGAAATTGATATTGACACCATTCCTTTGGATGATTTAGAGACTTTTGAGATTTTTCAAAAAGGAGAAACCTCTGGTATTTTCCAATTTTCTTCTGATGGAATGAAAGCACACCTTAAACACCTTAAGCCCGATAAGTTTGATGATTTAATTGCTATGAATGCTTTATATCGTCCAGGACCTATGGAGTACATTCCTAATTACATAAAGCGTAAGCATGGATTAGAGGAGATTGAGTACGATTTACCAGAAATGGAAGAGTTTTTATCAGGGACTTATGGGATTACAGTTTATCAGGAGCAAGTAATGTTACTTTCTCAAAAATTAGCAGGCTTCTCTAAAGGGAATGCCGATATGCTAAGAAAGGGAATGGGTAAAAAAATTAAGGATGTGCTAGATAAATTGAAACCTAAGTTTTTTGAAGGTTGTGAGGTAAATGGTTTTGATGTGAATACAGTAGAAAAAATCTGGACAGATTGGGAGGCATTTGCTTCTTATGCTTTTAATAAATCTCACTCCACTTGTTATGCATTAATTGCTTATCAAACCGCTTATTTAAAGGCGCATTATCCTTCTGAATTAATGGCATCACTGCTTACCAATCATATGCGTGATATTAAAGATATTACTTACTATATGGAAGAATGTAAGCGTATGGGTGTTTCTGTTTTAGGCCCTGATGTAAATGAGAGTTTTTACAAGTTTGCAGTAAATAATAAAGGAGAGATTCGTTTTGGTTTAGGGGCTGTAAAAGGAATTGGAGAAGGTGCTGTTGAATCAATCGTTGAAAGCAGAAAAGAAGGTGGGAATTATTTGGGATTTGATGATTTTGTAAAGCGTGTTGATTCGCGCTCAGCCAATAAACGAACTTTGGAAAGCATGGTGTGTGCAGGGGGTTTTGATACTTTTGATTTAAAGCGTTTTCAATATTTTGCTAAAGAAGAAAGTGGGCAAACCTATCTGGAAAAGATGATTAAGTTTGGTAATAAGTTAAAGGAGATTGCAAATTCGCCTCAGGTTCCCATGTTTGGCGAAAGTACAGAAGCTGCTATTAAAGCGCCATTACCTACCGAAACCCCTGCCTGGACAACCATGGAACTTCTTTCTAAGGAAAAAGATGTAGTTGGAATTTATATTTCAGGACATCCCTTAGATGATTATAAAATTGAGATAGCTAATTTCTGTAATGGAAACTTTGCTATGCTGAATGATATGGATAAAATTAAGGGAAAAGAATTACGTTTTGCTGGAGTAGTTACCAATGTGGAGCATAAGGAAACAAAAACAGGAAAGCCTTTTGGGGTTTTGCATATTGAGGATTATCATGGGGCTTTTAGTTTTTATTTATTTGGAGATGATTATATTGATTTTAAAGCTTATTTGACAACAGGTTGGTTGTTGCATATTAGTGGAAAAGTTAAAAAGAAGTTCTACAATGATGAGTTAGAATTTAAAATATCAACTATTAGTTTATTATCCGAACTGATTGATAATGAGGTTAGAGATGTGGTGGTTAGGGTTGATGTGAGTGATGTAAACGAGAAATTAGTAAATGATGTAGTGCATATTATTGCTGATAACAAAGGAAAACACTCTTTGGTATTGAATGTAGTGGACCATTTAAATAAGTATGAGGTGGATTTGCTTTCTCGTAAAATGAAAGTAAATTTGAATAGGGAGTTCTTTGAGAAAATAGGTGAATTAAATCACTTAAAATTGAGGATTAAATAATAAAATAATTTATAAGTTTGTATCCAAATTAAAAATTAAAAAAAATGGCAGTAGAATTCACAGACGCAAATTTTAAAGAACTAGTATTAGATTCAGATAAACCAGTATTAGTTGATTTTTGGGCAACTTGGTGTGGCCCGTGCAGAGCAATTGCCCCTCTAATTGATGAATTACATGCTGAATTAGACGGAAAAGCAGTAATTGGTAAAGTAAATATTGATGAAAATTCAGATACTCCTACGAATTATGGAGTTAGAAATATCCCAACTTTGTTAATCTTTAAAAATGGAGAGGTAGTGGATAAAGTAGTTGGTAATCAGCCAAAATCAAAATTACTAGAGCTGTTAGAAGCACATATGTAATTATAAGCTTACAATTTTCAAAGGGCTTTTATGGCCCTTTTTTATTTTCATGGAAAACCTAGAATATATAAATCTTCCTATTAATCTTGACTTATTTGCCAAACAAGTAGTTGAGGGGTTTATTACGGGTTTGCATAAAAGCCCTTATCATGGTTTTTCAGTAGAATTTGCTGAACATAGATTATACAATAATGGAGAGAGCACAAGGCATATTGATTGGAAATTGTATGGAAGGACAGATAAGCTCTTTAACAAAAGGTATGAGGAAGAAACGAACTTAAGATGCCAAATTGTACTGGATACATCCTCTTCAATGTATTATCCAAATTATGAGAATCCATCTTTGGAGAAGCCAAATAAAATTCTTTTTTCTGTTTATGCTACCGCTGTTTTGATGAATCTTTTAAAGCGTCAACGAGATGCGATAGGGCTTAGTGCCTTCACTCATAAATTAGATTTTCATTCTCCTAATAGAACTACACAAAGACATTATAGGTTATTGTATAATGAGTTAGATAAATTGTTGAAGGTGAATGCTATTGATCAGAAAAGAGAAACAGCATCTTCTGAGGCATTGCATCAAATTTCGGAAATGTTACACAAGCGCTCAATGGTAATGATATTTACAGATATGATTGCTGATGATAAAAATTTGGAAGAGCAGTTTGAAGCTTTTAAACATCTAAAATATAATAAACATGAGGTTGTTTTATTTTATCTTACTGAACCAAAAACAGAAATTGATTTAGAATTTGAAAACAAACCGCATAAATTTATTGATGTAGAAAGTGGTCAAGATATAAAATTAAGCCCAAATCAACTCAAGGAATTGTATAAGGAGCAAGCTCAAAATCATATTGCTGAATTGAAATTAAAATGCTTGCAATATAAAATTGACCTGGTAGAGGTGGACATCAATAAGGGCTTTGAACAGATTTTAATTTCCTACTTGCTTAAAAGAAAAAAAATGCTTTGAGGTTTGTAAAAACAAATTATATTTGCAGCACTTTTTGAAAAAGTACGGTCTGGTAGTTCAGCTGGTTAGAATACATGCCTGTCACGCATGGGGTCGCGGGTTCGAGTCCCGTCCAGACCGCCAAAATTACACTTAACTCCCTGTTTATCAGGGAGTTTTTTGTTTTAAGTTGTCGAGATAGTTGTCGAAATCTTTTTATCGATTTATCTACTTTTGTATTATGAAAATAAATGATAAACATAAATATGATGTTGATGTTATTGAGATAAAAATCTTTCTTGATGCAATATCAAAAGATAGATTTGACCAAAATTTCATAAATACTTACAATCTCATTATTAACACTTCAATTGGTTCTCTTGGACTTACAGTTGATAAAATTAAAGAAATAGTAACTAACAAATACTATCTTTCACTACTTGAAGAAGATTTAAGGGGACAATTATTTTTTGCTTTAGTTTCTTATCAATTATCTATGGTGCAAGGACACAGAATACAATTAGTCCTTGATTATCATCTACAAAACACTAAATATAAAGATAAATTCATAAACCAAATAGAATTCTTTGTTTTGGGACAATTAGAAAACTATAATGAAGAATTATTGGAAGATTTTAGGCTATATGAAGTCACTGAGTGGGTAATCAGAAATAGGTCTAAAAAGAGTTCTTCATATAATTCGTCTAAAAAACTATTGGAAAACAAAGAATCAACTCCAATTGATGACAGGATTGATTGTAATGAAGATGTTGAATATATTGAAGAGTACTTTATGAAATTAAATAATATTATTGGTAAAGATGGAAAAAATCCAATAATGGAAAAAGATGACATTATTCATTTCTTAAAAGCAAATTTCAAGGGTTTTACCCCTATTGAAAAAATAAAAAAGTTTGAACTTAATTTTAATATTGAGAATCCTTTTACTTATTTTATTTATGAGTTTTATTGCTCTAAGATAAGCCAACAAAGAAGACATCATAAGGAATATTATATAGATCTGTTGTTTAATAATTTCACTATGTATGATGCAAAAGAACGAA